>CABUUK010000004.1 GCA_902494765.1 uncultured Collinsella sp. | reverse complement strand
CACTTGAAGTAAGTGTCCATCCTCGCAGTATCCGGTTCTCAAGGTGCACGCCTGCGCTGGTTCCCGGTTGCACCGGGCCGCGCGGCAAGGAGATATATTGCCAGACCGGAGGGGCGCCGTGGGCGGGAATCGCGCACTCCATATTTTGTTCACAAATGAATATGTCCCTCAGTCGCGTCCCTGAGGTTATAACTGAAGCATTGGCTTCTGATATTGGCGATGACCAGCTGTTTTATGAGTATTGAGACATCGGTCATCTCTGGAGCGCTACTTTACCCCAAAGGCATCAGCTATTTGTTTCCCATCGGTAAAAGGCGGGTTTTGTTCGCCAAGCGTTCTTATATATAGAGAAGTTCGGGTTCGAACCCGTGCACCGGCAACAAAAAAGACGGCCAACCGAAGTTGACCGTCTCAACAATCTTTGGGTGGGCCGTCAGGGGTTCAGCCTGCTTCGCAGGCGGCCGCTGCGGCGCTTTCGCGCCTTGCGCGCTGCGCTGGCAAACGCTCGCGCGTTTACTCAGCTCCGCGCCCCGACGGGTTCGAACCCATGAAAGGGCGACAAAAAAGACGGCCAACCGAAGTTGACCGTCTCAACAATCTTTGGGTGGGCCGTCAGGGGTTCGAACCCTGGACCTTGGGATTAAAAGTCCCCTGCTCTGCCAGCTGAGCTAACGGCCCGCGGGTGGCATTGTACCACGGTCTGGAACTATTCCCAACTCCATTGGCCGTTCTGGAAAATCACAACTTCACGTCCATCAGGCGTAATGCCCGTAATATCGATGTCGTCCGTGCCGATCATAAAATCGACGTGCGTGCTCGAGACGTTAACACCATGCTCCAGGAGCTCCTCCTTGGACATGTCGTACCCACCCTCGATGCATTCGGGGAAACCGACACCTAGCGCAAGATGGCAGCTAGCGTTCTCGTCATAGAGCGTATCGTAGAACAGAACACCACTTTCGCGGATCGGCGTGTTCTTGGAAATGAGCGCGACCTCTCCCAGGTGAGCAGCGCCCTCGTCAGTATCGATGATACTTGCGAGCGTTGCCTTGCCCACGCGGGCGTCGTAGTCCACCACGCGGCCGCCCTCGAACTTAATCCAAAAATCGTCGACTTTATTGCCGTGGTGGATGAGCGGCATGGCCGAGTACACGATACCGTCGGCGCGCATGCGATCGGGCGAAGTGAAGACTTCCTCGGTGGGAATGTTGGGGAAGAAGGGGTGCCCATCGGGCGTCTTGCCCTTGCCGCCGGCCCACTCGTGACCCTTCGTCATGCCAATCGTCAGATCGGTTCCATTTGCCGCGGTGTAATGCAGGCAGTCGAAACGATTGTCGTTCAGGAAACGCAGGTTCTTTTCGAATGCGGCGTCATGGAGCTCCCAGTCGCTCTCTGGGTCCTGGCCATCGGCGCGAGCGGTGTGCAGAATCGCATTCCACAGCTTATAGATTGCAACCTCATCGGCGTCTCCCGGGAACACCTCGCGCGCCCAAGCCACGACCGGAGCGCCGGCGATGCACCACGGATTGATGTTGTAATCCAGTCCACGGCGGAAAACTTTGCACTGCGTGTTCTTTGCCTTAGAAGCTGCAGCGGGCTTAGCGGGATCGATGCCCTTAAGGGCGGCGGGGTCCGCACCCTCGATAAAGATAAAGCAGGCACCGTCCTGGGCCAGGGAATCCAGCTGCAGGCGCTTCCACTCGGGCGTCTGCTCAAAATAGCTTTTCTCGACATGCTCGTACGTGAGCCTCGTCACGGCATCATCGGCCCAGATGACCGTCACGTGGCCGGCGCCGGCAGCATAGGCCTCCGCGACCACCACGCGCGCAAACGGCGCGCACTCAACCGGAGACTGAACGACGACTTCCTGGCCGGGCTTAACGTTTACGCCCTTGCGGACAACCAGGCGCGCATAGTTTTTAATCTTGGGCTCCAGGGACTTCATACCCTCCAGGGCCTCTTCGACCGTCAGGGCAGCTCGAATCATGTGCCACTCCATCTATCTATAGAACAGTAAAAAGGCGCGCCGCAAAAACGACGCGCCTTATATCTTAGCGATAAGTATGTATGCAAACGCTACTTCTTCTTGGAGTCCTTCTTGTCCTCCTCGGCAGCTGCGCGCTCGATAAGAGCGTTGAGCTTGTTCTCGGACATGCCCTCGGCCTGCGCGCGGTACATGTTGCGCAAGGGACGAATACGAGCGAAGTCGTAGATAAAGTCACCTAGGATGATGACATAGGACAAAACGATGCCGACCATCTGGACAGGGCTGGACACCATGCCAGCGGGAGCGAAGTACAGCGAGGCCCAAATTGCCACGACGAGCACCATGCCAATGGCGAGCACAATCCACCAGATGCGACGGCGCTTGGTGTAGTCCTCGTCCTGCTTGAGGAGGATATTCGACACCGTATAGATGCGGTCCTCCTTGGCGCGCTGCTTAGCCTTGCGGGCGCGCTTCTCCTCTTTAGAGAGGCCCTCGAGGTTCTCACCCTTCTCGAGCTCTTTGCGGCGTGCCTTAGACGAAGCCGGCACGACGCGAACGGAGCTCGCTGCTTGGCGGGCGGGCTTAGCAGATGCGGCAGACTTGCGCGCAACCCCGGTAACTTCGTGGGATTGCGTGCGCTTGTTCGTGGCGCTACGGGTACTCACTTATGCGTTCTCCTTCATGCTTGTGAACTGGGAGCCCGTGATGATCTGGAAGGCCTCGCGATAGCGCTCGGACGTGCCATCGATGACCTCGGCGGGCAGGTGCGGGGTCTCCCCCGTCATATCCCAGTTGGCCTTGAGCCAATTGCGGACGAATTGCTTGTCGTAGCTAGGCTGGATCTCGCCCTCCTCGTAGCTGGCAGCAGGCCAGAAACGGCTGGAGTCGGGCGTGAGGCACTCGTCGATCAGCGTGACCTTGCCATCGATGACACCAAACTCGAACTTGGTGTCGGCAATGATGATGCCACGGGTCGCGGCGTACTCGGCAGCGGCCTTGTAGATCTTGAGGGAAAGGTCGCGAATCTGCGTGGCGATGTCCTCGCCCACGATCTCGCAGCAACGCTCGAACGAGATGTTCTCGTCGTGGTCACCGATCTCGGCCTTCGTGGACGGCGTGAACAACGGCTCGGGAAGCTTGGAAGCCTCGGTCAGGCCCTCAGGCAGCTGGATGCCGCAGACGGTGCCGTTCTCGTCGTAGGTCTTCTTGCCCGAACCGGTCAGATAGCCGCGGACGATGCACTCGATAGGAATCGTCTGGGCCTTCTTAACCAGCATGGCGCGGCCAGCGAGGTAGTCACGATACTCAGCAAACTCCTCGGGGAAATCCGCCGGGTCGATGGAAACGAGATGGTTGGGGACGATGTCGGCAAACTTATCGAACCAGAATGCCGAGATGCGATTGAGCACCTCTCCCTTAAACGGAATCTCGTCGGGAAGAATGAAGTCGAACGCAGAAATGCGGTCGGTGGCGACCATCAGCAGGTTTTCACCGGCATCGTAAATATCACGAACCTTGCCACGGGAATCCGGACGACGCTCCATCGTTGTCACGTGAGTCACTCCTTACCTAAATACGACAGAAATGCGGGTTCTTTCCCGCATGTTTTCGCAAACTCGGAGCGGCAGGGACGCGGCCCCTCCTTCACCGAATAGCGAAAAGCTAGTGCTCCATTGTAGTAGATGCCGCGTCCGCCGTGTGCTCGCGGGGCAGATGAATTGTAAAAGTCGTACCCTTTCCAAGCTCCGACTCCACGGATATGTAGCCATGGTGACGCTCGACGATCTGCTTGGTCACGGCGAGGCCGACGCCCAGGCCGCCAGCTTCGCGGGCGCGGCTGGCATCGGCGCGCCAAAACCGCCCGAAAATGCGCGACAGATCGTCCTTGGCAATACCGATGCCGGTATCAGAAACGGCAATGCTGACGTGCCTGCGGTCACTGAGCACCGACACCACGACCCAACCGCCCTCGGGGGTGTAGCGCATGGCGTTGCTCATGAGGTTGATAACACATTGCGTGATCATGTCGGGATCGGCCTCGACGACATCGTCGTGCCCTTGGGTTTCATCTGCAAAGCGAAGACGAAGGTCACGGTCGGCAAACAGACGCTCCTGGCCGTTCACAATCGATCGCACGAACGGAACCATGTCCACCGGTTCTAGATTGAGCGGAGCCGTGCTGTTTTCCATACGCGATAGGTCGAGCATCTGCTGCACCAGACGAGCCAGGCGACGCGTCTCGGAAGCAACGGTCTCCAAATGCTCATCGTCGGTGGGATACACGCCATCCTGCATGGCCTCGACCGTTGCGAGCATGGCCATAAGCGGCGTGCGAAGCTCGTGTGCAACGTCTGAGGTCAGGCGCTTCTCGTGTTTCATATCCTTCTCGAGCGAGGTGGCCATCTCATCGAAGGTCTCACCCAGCTGATCGATCTCGTCATCACCGCGCAGCCCCGTGCGAGCCGACAGGTCGCCGTCACGGATTTGCTTTGCGGTACTGGTGATGCGATGAATCGGTTTGGTGAGCATGCGCGACACGAGCGATCCGATAACGACCGAAATGCAGATTGCAACAACCGCGGCGAGGGCCATGGCGTTAAAGGTCTTCTCCCTAAACGCAGAGTCCGCCTTGGTGAGCAGAGCGTCGGAGCCGATGGCCCACAGCTTTACCTGTCCGACATGCTCGCCGGAAGACGTTACAATCTCGACGTTAGCAACGCTATCGGAGTCGGTTGGAGCAGACGAGACCGGGCTATGCGATGCCCTCTTGCCGCTCGTGTCGTCGGTCGTAGCCTGGTTTTCGCGTACATCGGCGGTGGCGCTTGCCGAGGGCCAGGAATCGTCATAAACGATCACACCCTTTTTATTGACGACCTGCATGCCCAGATCGTCGGAAACCAAACTCGACGTTGCGACCGTGCGCAGTTCTCCCGCGGTCCAAGAGCCGTTTTCCTCATATGAGGTCGCCAACTTCTCGGCAGCGGAATTTGCGATTTCGACGATATTGGAGCGTGTGTAATCCGAAAAGACCGTGCCCCACACAACAGAGACAACGCCCACCAGCACCAATACCGTCATGAGTGATGTCAGAGCAAAAGCAAGTGCCATGCGCGAGGGATAGCTCATCGTTGGCCGTGAATCGGAACGAGGCGTGTTCCAACTAGCCTTGGAACCCGCCTCGCTCTCCTGCTTGTGCTTTTGTCCGATTTCAAAGCGCGCAGGTGTCATATGTGATTTCCCTATTTCTCGTCCGACTTATCGGTCTTGGCCGGAGCCTCGAAGCGATAGCCGACACCATGGACGGTGTAGAGCCACTTGGGCTTCTTGGGATCATCGCCCAGCTTGGCGCGAAGATTCTTCACGTGGCTATCGATGGTGCGCTCATAGCCCTCAAAGTCATACCCGAGCACTTTCTCGACCAGCTCCATGCGGTTATACACACGGCCGGGATGGCGGGCAAGCGTGGTGAGCAGCTTAAACTCGGAAGCCGTCAGATCGACTTCCTTGCCCTCGACCAAGATCTTGTGGCCCGAGATATCGATGACCAGATCGCCGAAGTCGAGTACCTCGACGGCGGGCTCGTCGGCCTGATGGGCACGGCGGAACAGAGCGCGAACGCGGGCGACGAGCTCGCGCGGCGAGAACGGCTTAATCAGATAGTCGTCGGCGCCGAGCTCAAGACCGATAATACGGTCCTCGATCTCGCCCTTAGCCGTCAGCATGATGATGGGGACATCCGAGGTATCGCGAATGGTGCGGCAAACGCGCTCGCCGGGAATCTTGGGGAGCATAAGGTCGAGCACGACCAGGTCGAACTGATGCTTCTCGAACTCCTCGATCGCGGACTGGCCGTCGCCGACGCCCACAACCCAGTAGCCTTCGCGCTCGAGATAGGCAGCGACGGCGTCACGGATTGCCTTCTCATCCTCGACCAGCAGAATCTTTTTTGCATCTGAAGCCATAACACGGCCCCCCTGTCTCAATTAGCTAAGAACAAGCCCATTTTAACGCACCTGAGCCCGCCGGATGCCGCTATGACGCGGCAGCTCGGCGGGCGGTACTCACAATTACAACGCGTTTATTCCCCTGTTGGCGCCTTTTTAACCCCTCTAAGCTTAAAGAGAGAATAGGCGTGCAGTGACCGTCTCTGGTATACCCTGGCTGTTGCGCACCGTGGCGTACGTAAGGAATGAGTCCGATTTTCCCGCCGTAGCTGGATAATCGCCATACTCCAAAGCGCGGTCGGGCGACAGCAGCGAGCCATAGGTCTTGGCAGAGGTGTCGATCAGGAAATGCGACGCCTGTACCTTAACAAGGTATTTATTCTTCTTGCCAGCCACACATGCGAGCGGCTCGCGTGACAGAAAGAGGTACGGCCCTCCCTCATTACCGATATACGTGCCCATATTGCCCAGGCTGCCCACGCCGCTATAGGCCGCCTCGATAGAAAACACGAAGGTATCGCCCATATACACGGCCTCGAAAGGCGAGACTGACGAGGGAAGGACTAGCTGGGCACGCTTGGTGTTGTTGCCGTCGGTCAGATCGATTGCCGTTATGCCGTAGTAGACGCCCTCGTCGTTGCGGACACGCGGCGAGATGGTCAAAATGCCGTCGCTCGCGCGCGGGGCCGATGCAAAGCGGCCCGTCGATTTCCAAATTGTCTCGGCCTTGGATTCATCAAGTGAGCGACGATAGCAAAACGAATCACTACTCGTTTTATTGCCGCCTGCCGAAGGCATTTTATACCAGATGACTGATGACCCGAACGCCGTAAACAGGGGCGGATCATAGTCCTTGCCACCTCGATCGAGCTCAACCACATCGCCAGAGAGCGAAGCGCCCGACAGATTTTGAGCGTAGAGCTTCCACGATGAATTGGCAAAGTTCATCTCAACCCACGCGAATACGCCGTCGCCGGCGCGGACATCGTAGAATGCATATCCCGCGCCCTCGACAGGATCCTCGATTAATGTGGTAAGCGAGCCATCGCCCAGGTTGAGCACACCGAGCGTGTTGGCGTGCAATGCCGATGCGGGCGCCATCATCGCCGCGGCGTAATCGCCGTCGCAGTAGTACAGCAGCGTACCCAGAGGCAGCGTCCACGACGCCGCCGGCTCAAGATCGATGTCGACAGCCTCATACTCATCCGTAATCGAGATAATTTTGGAATCGTCCTTGATAACCTGCGGCTCGCCGGCGGCATCATCGCTGGTACCCGTTTTTTTCGAGCATCCGGCAAGCACCGTGGCAGCGCCCGCGGCAGCCCCACCGAGTACAAAGCCGCGACGCGATATTCCGTTCTTGATGTGATCGGCGATACCCATTAGGCGATCTCGGCGCGAGCGGCCTCGATGGCGCGCGTAAGCTGGTCGGCGCAGGAGGTCTTTTTCATACCGCAGGTATTACCGGCGAGAACCTCGATTACGCGATCGGCAGGAGCGCCCTCGACCAGCTTGGAGATTGCCTTGAGATTGCCGTCGCAGCCACCGGTAAACTCAACGCCTATCACCTTGTTGCCGTCATCGGAAAGGTCAAGGTGAATATTGCGAGCACACACGCCCTGAGGCTTGTAATCAAACGAAATCATGCGATCCCCTCTCAGAATGTTATTCGAGACGACTATTATCCCCGTCTTTCCCTAAATGCAACGAGGCGCTTTGCCGGCAACACACATTACCAGCAAAGCGCCCTAAAAAGCTAACGTTATGCCCGAACCTACTCGAAGCTCAGCTGCTCCAGACGATCAAAGACCGTGTCGATACGGGTGAGGAAGTCCCACGGATCAAAGATCTCGTCGAGCTTCTCCTGACTGACGGTGCAGCGCGGGTCGGCCTCGAGACGCTCCTTAAAGGTGGGGCCGGAGACACAATCCTGTACCTCGTGCCAGGTTGCCATAGCGTTCTCCTGCACAATGGCGTACGCGTCCTCGCGGGTGATGCCCGTGTCGACGAGGGCGAGCAGTACCTTGGAAGAGAAGATGAGGCCGCGGGTCTTATTGAGGTTGGCCATCATGCGGGCGGGATACAGCTGCAGGCCGTCGATAACGCGGATGAGGCACTGGAACATGTGGTCGAGGGCGATGAAGCTGTCGGCCTGGGCGACGCGCTCGGCAGAGGAGTGCGAAATGTCACGCTCGTGCCACAGGGCGACGTTATCGAAGGCAACCTGGGCGTTGGACTTCACGACGCGCGACAGACCGCAGACTTTCTCCATGGTGATGGGGTTGCGCTTGTGCGGCATGGCTGAGCTGCCCTTTTGGCCCTTACGGAACGGCTCCTCGGCCTCGAGCGTATCGGTCTTCTGTAGATTGCGAACCTCGGTAGCGATGCGCTCACAGGTGGCCGCTGTAGTGGCAAGCACGCCGGCAAGGTAGGCATGGTGATCGCGGCTGATGACCTGCGTGGACAGGGGATCGTGGACCAGGCCCAGGTGCTCGCAGACGTACTCCTCGACGAACGGCTCGATGGAGCTGTACGTGCCGACAGCGCCCGAGATAGCACCGAAGGCAACATTCTTGCGGGCGTCCTCAAGACGATCCAGATCGCGCTTGAGCTCCCAGGCCCAAGAGCCAAACTTCATGCCGAAGGTCATCGGCTCGGCATGGATGCCATGAGTACGGCCGGCGCAGAGCGTGTTGCGCTCCTCAAAGGCGCGACGCTTGCAGATCTCGCCGAGTTTTTTGACGTCCTCGATGATCAGGTCGCAGGCCTGGGTGAGCTGGTAGCACAGGGCCGTGTCGCCCAGATCGGAGCTGGTCATGCCATAGTGAACCCAGCGGCTGGGCTTGGGGTCGCCCTCGGGAACATCGGCATCGATGTACTCCTTCATGTTGGTCAGGAAGGCAATGACGTCGTGGCGCGTGACTTCCTCGATCTCATCGACCTTCGCCTTCTCAAAGTTGGCATGGTCGCGGATCCACTGGGCCTCGTCTTTGGAAATACCGATCTTGCCGAGCTCCGCCTGGGCCTCGCAGGCCAAGACCTCGATCTCCTGCCAAATGGCGTACTTGTTCTCGAGGGAGAAAATGTGTCCCATCTCCGGGCGGGTATAGCGATCGATCATAGCGGCTCCTTCTTGGTTATTGGCACGTTGGTCGTAACCCATCCATTGTACCGTGCGCAGGTGCAAGTATGGGCAGCAGGCATTAACCTAACATTTTGGAATTGGAGCGAGCAACGGGACGTCCGCGTATTTGCTTCGCAAATACGCACCGGCTTCAGTGGCATACCGAGATCCGGGGAAGTGTGGGAGCAAAGCGGGCTGAATCTACCATTCCCGAAATCTTCCTTGCTCCATGGAGCGGGCAACGGGACGTCTGCGTATTTGCTTCGCAAATACGCACCGGCTTCAGGCGCCTGTCGGCGCCTTCGCCTGCTCGCTACAAACGCTTCGCGTTTGCTTTACGCTCGCACCCTGTCGGGTTCGAGTCCCGGCACTTTATTGAAAAAAGCACGGCACCGGAACGGTGTCGTGCTTTTACTTTTTCTGGAGCGGGCAACGGGACTCGAACCCGCGAGTGTCAGCTTGGGAAGCTGATGCCTTACCACTTGGCGATGCCCGCATATGTGGGGGATAGTATAACGCGGTTGTCTTGTTCGATACAAGGGTGTCGATGCTTGTTTTAGCTGTGGAGAATCATTTGAAAACCGCGCCAATTGTGGAGATGAGGACCTTTGTCTTTCTTTTCTTACCATCTTCTACCTGCACTTTTATCTGATCGTTGTATTTGAGCTCGATTTGTCAGAAATCGGGCAAGCTTTTGGTCAGGCTCCGGTACTTACCCGCATGAACCTCGGGGGTAGCCTCATCCTACGCGTCGCAACCTCCCCATGCGGCGCACGAGGGATAAGGAGCAGCCATGTCCAACGCACCCACGCACTCTGTCCACAGCGCAATCGCAACAGGTCCGCTGCTCCTGCTCCTCTTCCTGCTTTTCGGCTACCTGACACCGGGAGCCGCATTTGCCGTCGATGGCTACGACCAGCTCGGCTTCCGCACTATTAGCGATGATTGTGGGCCCTTCCTCATCGGCAAGTATGAAGCTCAAGACGCCTCGATTGCCTACTGCATGAACCAGGAGCGCCCCGGCCCCACCAAGCCGGGCGGCCCATGGCTCAACTTTGATCAAGGCTGGGTGTGGCTCGACGACGAGTTCGCGGCAATCGTTTGTCACGGATATCCTACCGCCACGTCGTTTGGCGGTTACCATCTTTCACCCGATCGTGCCCGCGCCGCAACCCAGCTTGCCGTATGGATGCTCAACGGCACTACCCATGTCGACGGTACCTACTCTTACACGACCGCTCAGGGCAAAACCAAGAGTGGGCACTTTATCGCTGACAATGAAGTCGTGGCGGCGGCGCGGTGGCTCCACGACAGCGCAAAATCAGGAAGCATCAAAGCCGCTCCGCACCGCGCGCGGCGCTATCTAGGGGCCGTATCGGGCGGCAGCAAACGTCAGGACATGCTCTATGTACTGCCGGCAGTCTCTGTTTCCTTCCAAAAGCAGTCTGCAAACGCTGCCATTACCAGCGGAAACAATACTTATCAGTTTGACGGGGCAACATTCGATGTTTTTGAGAGCACCAGCGGCGCGCGTGTCGGCACCGTCCAGATGGACAGCAACGGTCGAGCGCAGGCAACACTTCTGCCCAACACGGCATACTACCTAGTTGAAACGAAGGCGCCGGCCGGCTATGTCCCCCGTCGCGATCGCATCGCCTTTACCACGGGGAATGACGGTGGAAAGGTCGCCATTGATGAACAGCCCGGCACCATCAATCTGCGTATCGTAAAACTCGATGCCGCGACGAATGCCGGCCCCCAGGCGGGATCTTCACTCGCAGGAGCAGAGTTCACGTGTGTGTCGCAATCAACCCCTGGATGGGCGCAAATTCTCACGACTGACGAAAGCGGTCGGGCTACCCTCGTCGATGTCCCCTTAGGAACCTTTACCATCTACGAATCAAAAGCCCCCGAGGGCTACCTGCCATCCAACGACAGCTGGACCTATACCGTTGGAGCCGACCAGCTCGGCGATTCAGGCGTAGTCGAGATCGAATCTCGCATTTCCGATATCCCCATTGCGTTTGACCTTGAGATTTCCAAATTCAAGGATTACGGCAATAGCGACCAATCCGGCCTGGAGCAGCCGGCGGGTGGTGTTGTCTTTGAAGTTGTCAGCAACAGCTCTCAGCAGGTTGTTGGCACATTGACCACAAACATCTATGGCTTTGCCTCCACCAAAGATCAGCCCGAAGCATGGTTCGGCACAGGCAAGCGACCCGCCGGTGTCCACGGAGCCGTCCCATACGACCGTGCCGGCTACACGATTCGCGAGGTTCCGGAAACCGTCCCCGAGGGTTTTAAACGTGCAGGGGAATGGACCGTCGGGGCCAATCAGATTTCCAACGGCGCCGAGCTTCAATATATCGTGGACAACCACGCTCTGTCGACGCATCTCCAGATTGTAAAACGCGATGCCCAAACAGGCGCTTCTGTTCCACTAGCCGGATTCACCTTCCAACTCCTCGACAGCAATCACGAACCTGTCTCACAAACTTGCTGGTATCCAGCACATAACGTAATGGACACCTTTACGACTGACGCGACCGGGACCGTCACACTGCCAGAATCGCTCGTGCCGGGCACCTATTATGTACGCGAAGCCTCGGCCAAAGAGCCCTATCTTGTCGGCGAAGAGATCGAGGTAAACATACCCGCCGACATGAACCTAACGCCCGTTGTAATCGCCTCGTATTATGACCACGCCGCGACCGGAAACATCAGGATCGTTAAAACCGATGCCGTAGACGGCAGCAGCCTCGCGGGCGCCGTCTTTGTGATCCGTGCCTCGGGTGATATCGTGCGCCCCGACGGTAGCATTGCCGCGCTCGACGGTGAGACTGTCGCGACCGTCACGACGGATGAAACTGGAGAAGCACGCGCGGACAACCTCCCACTGGGATCTGGCACCGCACGCTACGAGGTTGTCGAGACTCAAGCGCCGGCAGGCTTCTTGCTCGATCAGACAACCCATATTGTCGACCTTACTTATGCCGACCAGAAAACACCCGTTGTAGAAGCACGGCTTAACGTATCCGACGATTACACCAAGGTAGATATCTCCAAGGTCGATGCAAGCGGCGAGCAGGAAGTGGAAGGCGCACAGCTCACCTTATATGGTCCCGATAAAACCGAAATAGACTCCTGGACCTCATCCGACAAGCCACACCGCGTCGAACATCTTGCACCCGGCACCTACTCGTTGCGCGAAATGATGTCTCCGCGGACCTATGACCTTGCCGAGGAGATAACGTTTGAAATAAAAGATACGGGAGAAGTCCAATCCGTCGCGATGAAGGATGCGCCCATCGAGATCAAGGGGCAGGTCGACAAGCGTCAGGAACTTGTCCAACCTATCGAAAAGGGCCTGTTGGCTAACGGCGATGGTAAAAACCGCGCCACGACGCAAACCAATAGTGATGGGCTTTTCTCCTATACCATCGATGCTCGAAACGATTCCGCTACTTGGGTTGATGAGTTTACGATTACCGATGATCTTGAGTGCGGCAAAGACGGCACGGCGAGATTCATCTCAATCGAAACCCCCGTCGCCATCGGCGACCTCAACGGTCTGTGCAACGTGTGGTATCGCACGACGCCGTTGGACTCGACAGACGTCGATGAACCGGCGAACGCGACACTTGACGATGGACACGAAAATCCTTGGCTTGAGTCCGACGAAGTAAAAGAGAGCCTTGGTGAGGACTGTCGCCTCGTCGATTACGACGGCTGGCGCCTCTGGAAGGCGGATGTCTCGACCACGGAATCCACCACACTCGAGGCGGAAGAGCTCGACCTTACACCCAATACCGTCGTAACGGGCATTCGAATTGAATACGGTGCGGTAGCCGCCGACTTTACGACTCGAAGCGATGCGGATTCTTGGACCCGCGATGATCTCAAAGATGAGCACGACGACCTTGACGATGCCAAAGCAATCCTTGGCACAGACGCTCGGGGCGCAATCGTGCACATGCAGGCGACGTCGGCTTATACGCCCCAAACCGCACTCACCAACAGCGCACGCGTCGATCTTTGCCGCAACGGCGGCGGCGATAAACTTGAGTCACATGACGAGGACCGTGTCATTCAACGCTGTACCCTACTGCAGGACCTACCGGCAACAGGATCAGTTCCCATCGCCGCTTGCATCACCGCGCTCCTGACCTCGGGTGCCGCAGCCCTATGGTTCGCTCGCCTTAGGTCGACCCCAAAGAAGCGCTAGCGCGATGAAAAAGCGGGCGAGCCAGTCCCCTGGCTCGCCCGCTTTCAATCATGTAAATCGCCGTATCTACTCTGCAGACGAAGATCCACCATCAACGATTGCCTGCTCGGACTCAGGAATCCCATCGGCACCCGTACTCTGTTCTTGCTCCACCTCTTCGCTGATTGCGGAGGCGGGGGTCGAGCCCTTTGCACCCACGATGTAGGCAGCCCCAAATCCTAACGCAATGGCAATCAAGGTCAAAATCACGTAGACAGGCCAATGGCGCTTAATATACGAAAACACGTTGACTCCTTAGAGCTCCGTCTACGAACGGCGGATAACCTCGGTCACGACCTCGGATACCGTGGCAATGTTCGTCGGGTTGACATTGTGGGGCAGGTCGTCCTCGGTACGAGCGCAAGCCAGACGCGTGCCGTCCACGCCGGCGATGGTGAGGGCTCGGCGGCTCGCCTCGAGCGCGGCATAGGCATCGGTCTTGGCATAGGGCATCTCGAGCGCGCCACAATCGACATGGAACGACTTGCACACCTTGCTGACCAGGTTCATGATGCGGCGATCGCCCTTGAGCAGCTGCTGTTCGCCCTCGACCGTCACCACCGAAAGCCTACCGGCGCCGACGGATTCAAGATTGATGAAGAATACGCCGCGGAGCTTATCGCGATGCGAAGCCAAGAAGGCCTTCATGCCGGCGCCATCACAATCCGAGGCGCCCGTTGCCACAAACCAGATATCGTGACCGAGCAGCTCATCATCGCCCATAGAGGCGACAGCCGAGAGCATATCTTCGGAAGAAGCGCCATCGGAAGACGTAGCGCCGCCCTTCCAGCCATCGTTATCGTCCTCGAAGTTATCCCACGAACCGATACCGCGACCGGACTTCTTGGCATCGTAATCGTCTTCGACGCCCAGCCAATCACTCATGCTGTCCTGCTCGTTTTTCCTTTTACGACCGAACAGGCCACCCAGGCCGCGTTTGCGAGACTTGGGTGCCGCCGGGGCGGGAGCCGAAATGGTCTCGATCGGCTGCGCGCCCGACGCAACGGGCATAGAAGGCGCAACGGGTGCCGATGTGGGTTCGGGACCCTGGGCAGTAGCAAAGGGGTCGTTGACCTGGGCAGAGGGATCGGGAAGGTCGAACAGCGACGTGCGAGACGCAACGTTTGCCTGCTTCATAGACGGCAGCGACGGATCGGGGACCGAAGCCAGCGGAGACGAGGAAGGTGCAGGCGACGGTGCCGACGCCGGATCGGGAACATTCATCTGCGGACGCGGCGATGCCTGGGAGGAAATCTGGGCCATAAGGGAATCGACCGTTTCGTCCTGGGTGAGAGCGACATTGGCAACCGTGGCACCGGAACCACTCGGGGTCGGCATGGTGAAAATCTGCGTGGAGTAAGGCCTCGACTCATCCGTCTCGGGAGTCTCGGAAACCGCAGGCACTTCCTCCTGCTCGACCTCGGTCGAATCACCTTGATCGGCTGCCGCGTATTGCTCTTCGTCAGAGTTGGCCTCGACGGACTCGTCCTCGGCGGCATCTTGGATTTCGGCAGCATCAATGGGCTCGTCATCGTCTGCCGCGTCGCCCTGCTCATCGGAAATAGGAAGGGGCTCGGCAATTGCGGTGCCTTGCTTTTCAAACGTTATCGTGGAATCGAACTGCGCGGCATCAAACGACATGGTGCTATCGACGTGCTGCTGAGCCTCGAAAGACGTTGTTGCCTCAACAACATCCGCTGACGTCGGTTGCTGGGACTCAAAGGACGTCGTAGCTTCGGCAGCGTCGACGGGCCCGGACTGCATAGCCTCGTTCTGCTCGAACTCTTGCGCCGCGCGCTCACGTGCCGCCTCGGCTGCCTGCTGCTGAGCGATAGCCTCCTGCTCGGCAGCCTCGCGTGCGGCAGCGCGCTTCTCCTCGAAATCGTCGACAAATTTCCTGCCCTTTGCAAGCGCACCCTTAAAGAAGCTGGAAGCGCTGGCGCCAATCGAAGAGAACGCGGATGCAATATCGGCATGGGGCGTTGCCGCGGGAATCTCGGCAGAGAAATCAGTATCGCTCTCGTAAGACACGCGCCTCGGCTGTTCAACGTAATCGTCGTCAGACTCGTCCGCAACGTCTTGCGCCGGCGCGGCGGGAGCCAAAATGTCCAGTCCTGCCGCGGGATCGATCGCGGACACCGCCTCGGGCTCGGCAACGGCAGCGGTAACCGCGGCAGACTCATCATCCGCAGTGACAACGGGCGCAGGCTCGGGCTCAAACGTCGGCTCCTCGCCCTCCTCGTAATCGAGCGTGCAGGACTCGGGAAGCATTCCGAGCGCACGGATGGCATCCGAACCAAAGCGGATGTTGCCGGCGGCGTTGCGATAGAGCTTGGGCTCGGGCTCGACCGCGGCAGGTTCCTCCGCCGACTCGGCAGCGGGAACCTCGTCATTGGACTCTTCGGCCTGGACAGCCTGATTCTGATCCTCGGGCACGATAGCGCCGATCAGCGTCTCGTCGGCAGATGCACCCTCAAAGCCCTCGATCTGCTCGTCGAAAGCCTCACCCTGTTCGGGCTCGGTCTGAGCGTCGGGAGCAATCGGCTGACCGAACTCGTCCTCGGCGTAGGTAGGCTCTTCATACTCGATGGTGTTGCCGTAGTCGTTTTGCTGCTGGGCCGCGGCATATTCCGCCGCTGCGCGCGCCATTTCCTCGGCACGACGCTTCTGCTCCCCAAAATAGGTATCGAACGGAACATCGTCGGGAAACTCGTTTTCGCCCTGGAAGGGAGCAACGTTGTCCATAACGCCGAGCATAGCGGCGACAGAAGACTTGTTGCACACCGCGCCGGACGTATAGGGAAGAATGTAGCGGTTAGAGATGATGTTTGCCGCGTTGGCAAGTGCAACGAGGGAAGCGAGGATCGCGACAATCCACAGCAGAACCTTGAGCGCGCCGGGGAGCGGCAGGATACGCAGGATGGCAACGGCAGCAGGGGCAACCGTGGCAACGGGCAACAGCTTGGCGATGAGCGCACGATACGAAGCATAGGGCTCGCGGGCGAGCAGCTCAGCACGGGGAGAGTCGTAGTGTGCGACAACGACCACCGGGCGGTTGCGCGGAGACGCGAGCGGGCCCGAGGCCTTGTGGTAGGCGATGACATTTTGGCTCACGCCCGTCTTGCCCAGGCGCGAAACCACGGGGTGGCCTGTGCGCTCGAGCACGTAGAGCACGGCACCGACAATGGCAAGCAAGGTGCCGACCAAGCCGATACCGCCGCCGATGCCCATCAGCAGGGCACCGGCAAACGCAAGAATACCGGTAACGGCAAATGCCAACCTACTGGGCGCCGGGGCATTGAACTCCTGAACTTCGGGATCAAAGCCGTGGTTGCGGAAGATCTGAGCGATATCCTCGGCAGCCAAGCGCTCTTCTTCGCTGCATGCCGGCGTAATGCCGGTGTTCTGCAGCAGGTGGTTAATATAGTTCTGGGTGTTCGCCATGTGCGCTCCACATCCATAATCCGACAAATAGGCCCAATGCATGCACATTAGAACCGTATATAGTCGAAAGTATACCCCGAGCGAGCGCAAACGACCGAATTCGGGTCATCTTAACGCCCTGAGCGGACAAGGACATAGCCTAATCTCCATATCGGACTAAAATCATGGCAGCAAACCACCTTCTCATGCGAGGACTCTATGACGGCAAGCGACGCGACCGCGACAATTAAAAAGGGGAATTCGGAGCCCAGTTTCGATAAAACGGCTCAGCGCATCCTCAATCTTTTCTTTGTGCTCAATAGCTCCCCCGAACCGCTGACGACCGAGCAGATCGTCTTGGATTCTGACCTGGGATATGGCTCGGGCAACATCGACTCGGATAAGCGCAAGTTTCGGCGCGATCGTGACAAACTGCTCGAGCGTGGCATCTTAATCAAGGAGGTTCGCCCCGCCGGCGCGCAGGAGACCGAGGAAAGCTCGTGGACAATCGACCGCGAGCACACCTTTGCAGCAGGCGGCCTCATCACCGCAGACGACGCCGATATCCTGCTCAACGCCATCGACCAGACACTAGCGGCCGGCTCATCCACTTTTGCCGCACCGCTTGCCGATATTCGCTCCAAGATTGCCTATCTCACCGGTAGGACGACGGTGGACGAAGCACCGATCCGCCGCTCTCCCACCGTCGATGCGGTATGGAGCGCCTTTGCCGAGCGATGCGCGCTGCGATTTTTATATCAGAACGGACGCGGCGAGCAGAAAGAACGTACCGTCTGCGTCTACGGCATGTTCGAGCGCGAGGGCGTGGCGTACTTCTGCGGCCTCGACAACGTCACTGACGACATCAGGACATTCCGCTGCGACCGTATCGTACGCGCTTGGCGTCCTTCGAAGGCCTACGTCATCCCCGCGAACTTCAATCTCAACGACTATCTGTTCTTTGAATTCGATTTTGCCGACCGACCGCCCGTTGCAGCCACGTTCTCGTTCGCCCCTCAGACGCAGATCGATATGATCAACGGCCTCACGCGCGGGCGAGGTGAGCTCGCACACACCGATGTGGGATGGACCTGGACCGTTGACGTGCGCGATCTTGAAGCCGCCGCCTCATTTTGCATGGCCCACGCCATGGACGGCATGAGGCCCATGGCCCCCAAATCGCTCAAGCAGGCGTGGAACCGCCTCATTGAAAGGACGGTGCACGAGCATGCCCGTGCGTAAACTCACCAGCGAGCAGAGACTCTCGCGCGCCATCGACATCATGGAGGCCCTCTACGCCGCCGGCGAGAGCGGCATGACACGAGCCGAGATTTGCAGCCGCTTTGACATCACAGGGGTGTCGCTCGACGAGATTCTCGAGATCGTCTCGACGCTCGCGGACCGAGAATCGGGCGCGCGCATCATCTGCGAATGCCGCGGCGAGCGTGTGGTCCTCACCGGCGACGCCGGGCGTGTTCTACCGTTGCGCCTGAGTGCCGCCGAGGGCGCTGTGCTCAACCATGAACTTGAATCGTTGGGGATCGAGCCGCAGACGGCAGCTCGGATTCGACATGCCCTTCTGCCCGAAGAGCTCGGCTATAACCAGCGCGTCTTTGACACCGTCAACCACGGGTCGCACTGGCAGCAGCTGAGCTGCGCCATTCAGGACGGTGTTCGTTGCCGCATCTCGTATCGCTCGATGGACGATGCGCGGCCACGCGAGCGTCTGGTCGACCCCTTGCGCATTACGGCAAACGGCGACCAAAC
Organism: uncultured Collinsella sp.; assembly: GCA_902494765.1. Taxonomy (GTDB): domain Bacteria; phylum Actinomycetota; class Coriobacteriia; order Coriobacteriales; family Coriobacteriaceae; genus Collinsella. The sequence continues at coordinate 43,703 of CABUUK010000004.1, read as the reverse complement.
ATACCTGATTGCCTGGGACATCGCGATCGATGAGCAGCGCACCTATCGCATGGATAAAATCGAGGGACTCACCTTGACGGAAGACTCCGTCGTGCCTCACACACCGGGCGTCGCATCCCTCCACGATTCCCTTGCCCGGACGCAGCGTAGCGCAAAGCTCTTGATGCCATTCGATATGGCGGAGCATCTGGACTGGGCCGGCATCACCCTAATCGAGCGCAGCGGGGCAGACATGGCAACGGTAACCGTGCATTACGGCTCCGAGCGTTGGCTACTGAGCCAGGTAATCGCAGCGGGCGGAGCCATCCGCATCTTGGATGACCCCGCCCTGTCAAAGCGTCTGTGCGATATGGCAAAAACCCTCGTCTGTCCGCTTTAGCGCCGCCGCTCGTGACGTGCGCGCCACAGTTGCAGATAGTGACCGATCTGCGCCGATTCGATGCGCTGGTAGGAGCTCGTGGGCAGCGACGTTAAGAACTTCTTTCCGTAGCCCTTCGTCACCAGGCGCGGGTCGGCCAGAATCAGCACGCCGCAATCGGTCGACGAGCGGATAAGGCGGCCGGCCGCCTGCTTAACCTCGAGCACCGCCTCGGGCAGCGAATAGCGCGCCCAAGCGCGGTCTTCGCGCAGGTTGCGCTCGCACGAGAGCGGGTCCGTGGGGCTCGAGAACGGCAGCTTGGGAATGATGACGCAACGCAGCGTCTCGCCGCTGGCGTCAAACCCCTCCCAGAAGGCCTTAAGCGCAAAAAGCGACGAGGTCGGCTCGTTGATAAACCGGTCGCGCAGGCGACGAGGAGATGAGTTGCGCTGCTGGCAGTCGAGCTCCAGACCCGCACGGGCCATCTTGGGCTCAACGCGGGCGTACAGGTCTTCCATGTCGCGCCGATTGGTGAACAGTGTGAGCACCGATCCGCCCATGGCAAGATGGGCGTCGACCAGCACGCGCTCGAGCGCCGTAAGATAGCTCTCGCGATCGCGCGGATCGGGGATATCGCCCGCAACGACTACAGCCATGTTCGAATCGAAGTCGTAGCTCGAGTCCAAGTGCAGCGATGAGGATGTTGAAGCACCGATGCGATCGAGGCCGACCGCATGGTTAAAGTGTTCAAAGCTTTTGGACACCGTCATAGTCGCCGAGGCAAAGATAGCCGTGTGAACCTCGGGCAGCCACTCGGTTGCCAAGGCCTCGCCAATGTCGATGCGCTCTGCGGTCATCGACTCTCCGCCGGCACGCAGCCTGCGATTGACCTGCAGCGAATACACGTAGTGTTCATCGGTGCCATCAATGATGAGTTTGAGGTTCTCGACCAGCTCGTGCAGGCGACGCGAGATATCACCCAGGTCAACAACAACCTCGGGCTTGTCGGCGGCGACAGCCTGCACCAGCGCGTCGACGCTCTTGTCAGCTTGTTCCAATGCATCGATGGCAGTGTAGGCCGACGGTAAGAAATCATGCCAGTCGTCAGATTCGCGCAGCTCGGGGCCAATCCATAGATTGGCATTGTCATAACCCCCACGGGCACGGCGGCCGAGCTCGCGAACGCCATCGAACACGTCGGCGATTGCCATGCTCGCGCGCGCAACCGTCGACGTCGCCTTGGCAGTAAGGCCCAGATAGAGCGTAGAGCCCTCGGAGGTTGCCAAATCACGGGAAACCTGGCTTAGCGCACCGGTGCTCGAGCCACCCAGGCGCTCAAACAGAACGCGTGATTCGTCCGCCGACACCACGCGCGCCCACTGACGGCGCGCCTCGCGCTCGATGGAATGGGCCTCGTCGATTACCCAATGACGAATCGGAGGTAAAATCCTGCCCTCGGCCGCGACATTGCGGAACAGCAGGGAATGGTTGGTGACCACCACGTCGGCATGCGCCGCACGACGGCGAGCGCCGTGGACCAAGCATTTTTCAGGGAAAAACGGGCAGAGGCGACGAGCACACTCGCGCGAGGCCGTCGTAAAGTCGGGGCGGTTGACGCTGCGCCACCGAATGCCGAGCGAGTCGAGGTCGCCATCGGCTGATTGGCAGACGTACGCCATAATGACCGCGACCGCCGTGAGCGTGTCCGCCGGATCGCGCTTGGTGGTAATCTCGACCTGGCCGCGGCTCATGCGCTCAAGCTTGCGCAGGCACGGATAGTGGTCATAGCCCTTGAGAGCGCAAAATGACAGGCCACCGTCCAGTTGCTCGGCAAGTTTTGGCAGCTCATGATACATGAGCTGGTCGGCAAGATTGTTCGATTTGGTCGCAATACCAACCGTGATGTTGTTACGGCGTGCTGCCTCGGCAAAAGGCACCAGATAGGCCATCGATTTGCCGACGCCCGTGCCCGCCTCAATTACACGATGAGTGCCCGTGACCAGCGCATCGCGGACCTCGAGCGCCATCGCGATCTGCTCATCACGCGGCTCGTAGGTGGGATACATGCGATTGACCAGGCCACCTGGCGCATAGTCTGCCTCAATCTCCTCACGACTCGGCATCTTGAGGACCGGCAGTTCGTCGGCGTCCACCCGATCGTCGGCGCGATCGGCCTTGAGAACGTCAGCACGAGCGGCGCTGAGAGAGAAGATATAACCAGGGTTCTGCCCCGCCAAGAATGAGAAGATTGGACGATAGGACCAAGGCACGTCCGGATGCATGTCGGCTAGGCGCGCCATGAGGCCCTGGGGCAAGTCGGTGAGTGCCACGAGCAACACGCGCCATACGCCACACAGGGCGTCGACGTCGGCATTGGCACGGTGTGATACCGAGTCACAGCCAAACAGATCGGCCATAAAAGACAGCTTGTGCGAGGCCAGGCGCGGAAGCGCGATGCGCGACAGCGCCAGCGAATCGATCCAAATATCGCTCACGTTGACGCCGCCTTTGACCGACTCGATAAACGAGCGGTCGAACGTGGCGTTATGTGCGATTACCGGGCAACCACCGACAAAATCGGCGAGAGCGGCTACGGCCTCAACGGCCGACGGGGCATCTGCCACATCGGCATTTGTAATGCTCGTGAGCTCGGTAATCTCGGCGGGAATCAGCTGTTTGGGATGCACGAAGGTATCGAAGCGGTCGACGACCTCGCGGCCCGAAAGACGGGCCGCCGAGATCTCGATCAGCTCATTGTCCTGCACCGAAAGACCTGTGGTCTCGGTATCGAGGACGATCACATCTTCCTCGATAAGGCCGAAGGACTGCGTTTTGGCGCGTTCGGCAAGCGTGGCATAGGAGTCGATGACAAACTGCGGCGTTCCTGACGAAACCGCGTCCTCGATTAGCATGCAATGCCCGCTCGACGAAGGCCCATACGAATCAGGCTGTCACAGACCTGCGGGAACGTCATGTCGTCGGTGTGGCGGATCTCATCCGGATACAGCGACGTATCGGTCATGCCGGGAATGGTATTGGTCTCGAGGATGACGGGGCCGTCCCCACTCACAATAAAGTCGCTGCGCGAGATACCCAGGCAACCGAGGGCCTTGTGAGCAGCGCAGGCAAGCTCCTGAGCGCGAGTGTAATTCTCGGGTGAAATCTGCGCCGGAATGCGATGGATGTCCGTAGGGTCGACATATTTCACGTCCAGATCGTAGAACTCGCAGTCCTTGGGCTTACGAATCTCGACAATCGGCAGAGCGCGCACGTCGTCCTCGCCGTACACGCCGACGGTGATCTCGGTACCCTCGATGCACTTCTCGACCAGCACTTTGTCGCCGTACTCAAACGCCTTGGCGATTGCCGCGGGCAGCTCGGAGGGCTCATGGACCAGGGAAATGCCATAGCTGGAACCGTTGACGGCCGGCTTCACAAAGCAGCGCTCGCCACAAACCTCGACGATATGATCGATATCGACTTCATCGCCCACCTCGAGCGCGAGGCCGGGGGCAATGGGGATGCCCGCCTTGGCGTACAGGAGCTTAGAGACCTCCTTGTCGGCACCGCAGGCGCTGGCAAGCACGCCCGAGGCCGTGTAGGGGATACCCAGGGTCTCCATGGCGCCCTGCATGGCGCCATCCTCGCCGCCGGCACCGTGCATGGCGATAAACGCCACGTCAAAGCCGCCGGTCGCCATGGTTACCATAAAATCATCGGCAGCCGTGTCGAGCAGCTCCACCGAAGTGTAGCTGGCCTCCTTCAAGGCAACCACGACGTTCTTTCCCGAATTGAGCGAGATCTCGCGCTCAGCGGAATGACCGCCCGCCAAGACCGCTACGTGCATGTTCTCTAGGCTTTTACCCGGCATGGGCAGACTCCTCCTCTATAATTTCTGCAGCTGATACCATATTGTAGCGATACCCTCTACGTTTCCCCAAAATCGAAAGGCTTCCATGAATCCCAGGACTAAATCTCAGGACATTCGCGACTTGAGCCAAAACGATATTCGCGAGCTCGTGGCCGAGCTTGGCCAGCCCGCCTTCCGCGCGAAGCAGCTCATCGAATGGGTCTTTGAGAAGAACGTTTGTTCGTTTGACGATATGACCAACCTTCCCAAGGCTTTCCGCGAGCAGCTTAAAGAGGCTTTTGCCTTTGACACGCCGACTGAACTCACCAAGCAGGTTTCCAAAGATGGCTCTCGCAAGTATCTGCTCGAGTACCACGACGGCGTTTCCGTCGAGACCGTCGGCATGCCCCGTCGTAACAAACTTTCCGTCTGCGTTTCCACCCAGGCAGGCTGTGGCATGGGCTGTGCCTTTTGCGCTACCGGTCTCAACGGCCTCAAGCGCTCTCTGACCGCTCAAGAGATCGTCGACCAGGTACTTCATGTATCCAACGACTTTGGCGAGCGCGCCACGAGCGTCGTCTTCATGGGCCAGGGCGAGCCGTTTGCCAACTACGACGAGGTTCTCAAGGCGCTGCGAATCCTCAACGACCCCGATGGCATCGGTATCGGCGCTCGTCACCTCACCGTCTCTACCAGCGGCGTTATTCCCGGTATTCGCAAATTTGCCGACATCCCCGAGCAGTTCACGCTTGCCGTTTCCCTGCATTCCGCCATCCAGTCGACGCGCAATAAGCTCATGCCCGGTGTTAAGAAGTACACGCTGCTTCGCCTTCACGAAGCGCTTCAGCTCTACACCGAGAAAACCGGCCGCCGCCCGACCTATGAGTATGCCATGATCGAAGGCGTCAACGATACGAATCCCGAAATGCAGGCGCTCTGCGACTTCTGCGAGGGAACGCTGTGCCACGTTAACCTCATTCAGCTTAACGACATCGAGGGTAGCCCGCTCAAGCCGTCGCCGATTCATAAGGTTGAGGATCTTCAGCGTCGTCTTGAGTCCCGTGGCATCGAGACCACGATTCGTAACTCCCGTGGTAACGATATTGACGCCGCTTGCGGACAGCTGAAGCAGCGCTTCAAAGTTCAGAAGAACGCATAGGGGAGTCGCATCCCAAAACGTTTCATGTGAAACATCGAACGACCCCGGTTACAGAATATGCAACCGGGGTCGTTTCATTTATTGACCTTAATTTTGAATCAGCTGCTACCTGTCCCATTTTTACGGCCAAAATAAGGGGTCCTTGTCTCATGAATCAGACAAGGACCCCTCAAAATATGCTGAGTAATTGTTAGGTACCTAATAGCCTACATTTTCCCATTGGTTGCTGACCCAACCTTGATTAATCTTGGGATTCTTCGTTACCTGAGCAGTACGCATGGCAACATCTTCTGTCATAACATCCATTTTCTTTTTGGAAGTATCGACGATATCTTGCGCGCTACGAAGCAAACGACCTCGAAGTTCATCGTCTGTCGCGATCCTATAGCCAGCAAAGGCACCAGCCGCGACAGTTGTCACCAATGCAATCGCTGTTAAAATCTTATTCCTCATCTTGGCCTCCTTGATCAAACTGAATCATTTCGCCAAGAATACGAGAGAGCTCTTCCTCGTCTTTAAACTCAATCTCAATCTTATTCTTTCCACGCGAGCTCTTCACACGCACGTTGGTATTAAAAACCTGACGAAGCACGCGGGCAGCCTTTTTAAAAGACTGAGGCGTTGCAGGCCTCGGCGTCTTAGGTGTCTCTCCGGCAGAAAACAACGGAGCAAGATTTTCTGTCGCTCTTACGGAAAGGCCCTCTGTAACAACTTTCTCTGCAAGTCGAATACGCGCGTCCTCATAGGGAACTGCAAGAATCGCACGTGCATGACCAGCAGTAAGTTTGCCCTCAAAAATCATCTGCTGAACTACTTCGGGGAGATCGAGAAGACGCAGCGAGTTTGTAATTGCAGAGCGTGACTTGCTTACTGCCTTCGACAATGCCTCCTGGGTCATCCCGCTGGCATCAATGAGTTGGCGATAGCCCTTAGCCTCTTCGACGGGATTCAGATCAGAACGCTGAAGGTTTTCGATAAGAGCAAGAGCCAGCATCTCTTCATCATTTACCTCTTTAATGATGACTGGCAATTCTTCAAGGCCAGCAAGCTTTGACGCCTGGTAACGACGCTCACCAGCGATGATCTCATAGCCGTTTCCATGCTTGCGAACCAAAAGCGGCTGCAAAACGCCATGTTCTTGGATTGACTCGCTCAACTCGCGAAGTTCAGTTTCGTTAAAGTGAATTCGCGGCTGATTAGGGTTGGGAACGATATCCTCAATAGGTAGTTTTGTTTCAGATGCGGCATTTGAAGCCGATGCAGCCGAACCGCCGGTCTCATACTCGGCCTCTGAGACCAAAGCATTGAGTCCACGTCCCAATCCGCCACGTTTCTTTACACTAGGCACGCTTGATCACCTCTTTTGCAAGGTTCATATATGCTTTTGCACCCTTATTTTGAGGTGCATAGGTAATTACCGGTTCTCCAAAAGACGGAGCTTCGGAGATTTTAACCGTACGGGGGATTAGAGTCTTAAACGCCTTATCACCAAAGTACGATTGAACCTCCTCAACAACCTGATTCGATAGTGAAGTACGCGAGTCATACATGGTCATAAGCACACCATAGGTGTCTAAGCCCTTGTTCAGCCGTGATTTGACCATCTTCATTGACTCAAGCAGCTTCGTAACGCCCTCGAGTGCGTAATATTCGCACTGGATCGGAATCAAAACGCTGTCTGCTGCGGTCAAAGCGTTGATAGTAAGCAGGCCGAGCGAAGGAGGACAGTCAATGAAAATAAAGTCAAACTCGTCCTGAATCGGCTCAAGCAAATCTTTGAGGCGGGTTTCACGAGCAATTGCGCTTACGAGCTCAATTTCCGCGCCTGCAAGTTGAATTGTAGCCGGAATAACGAATACCTTTTTACAATTTGTATCAAGAACAAGCGATTCTGCCGGCACATCATTCAACAATGCATCATAGATGCATTGATCAAGGTCTTCTTTTTCAATTCCGAATCCACTGGTGCTGTTTCCCTGCGGATCAAAATCGACAATCAATGTCTTACGACCCTGCTCACCCAGTGCTGCTGCAAGGTTTACAGCCGTCGTTGACTTACCGACGCCGCCTTTTTGATTGATGATTGCAATGATACGCGTGTCTTTTGCGCTCTTAGAACGCTTAACGTCGCGAAATCCCACGGTCCCTCCTGGTGTGTATTAAAGCTGTCAAACGGAGGATGTTTCACGTGAAACATTCCGAATCGATATCAACCGCCATGTTTCACGTGAAACACTGCAAGTTGTTAGTATCCATTATGTTTCACGTGAAACATCTAGGCAAGCGGATTCTTCTTTGCCACGCCATTTGCACGAGGCAATGAGACGGATGCTGGATGACTCTTCTTAAGAACAATGAACTCCCTGTGTCCCAAGCCTTCAGGCAAATCAATTGCGTCATTCAGAAGCAAAGTGAAGCCGCAAATCTTAGCTGCTGACATGCCGGAAGCAAGCTCCTCATCCGAAGGATTGCCCTTGGTTATAACAAATAGCCCTCCATCCTTCAGATACGGAGCCGCATACTCAACAAGAATCGGTAGAGGGGCCAGTGCGCGGGCGGTTACAACAGAGAACTGCTTCTTATGGCTTCGAGCATATTCTTCAAGACGATCATGAACCGCATGAGCATGTTTCAATCCAAGAGCATGGACAAAGGAATTAACCGCATCAACCTTCTTGCCAACAGAGTCAATATAAGATGCTTTACGATGCGTGGTTATGGTTAATGGAATACCAGGGAAGCCCGCACCTGTTCCCATATCGAGCAAAGCTCCCTCAGGAGCCTTGTTGATATAGGGGAGCAAAACAAGTGAGTCGAGGATATGAAGTACTGCAGCATCTTCTACGTTAAGAATACGGGTGAGATTGGTTGTCTTATTTGTTTCTAGAACCAAATCCAAATGCTGAATACATTTCCTCAGCTCAACATCAGTTACGCTCAAGGAATACTCTTTGCAATAGAAAGCTAGACGACTCAACATCTCGTCAGCTTGCTGATCAGTAAGTACTAACAACGAAAGCTCCTTTCTGACAAAAATCAGCGTATCGAGAACTTTTGACAAAAAAAGGGGACGTGGAAACCACGTCCCCTTAGCATAAACTCGAGTAGATTATCGAGCAACAATCACCACATGGCGATCAGGGTCAGAACCCTCAGAATGAGTATCGACGGCATCATTGCCACGAAGTGCAATGTGAACCAGTCGACGCTCGTAGGCATTCATGGGCGGAAGCGAAACACTCTTATGAGTGCGAATGGCACGCTCGGCAGCAGACTGAGCCATGGAGGCAACCTTGTCCTGACGGCGGCTCTTGTATCCCTCGACGTCCACTACAACCGGATACCTAAAGCCAAGTTTGCGGCTCACCAGCAAAGAGAACATAACCTGAAGGGCATCAAGGGTGCGACCATGACGGCCAATGAGAACAGCAAGGTCGGGAGCCGTTACATCCAAAATCAGCTCACCCTCGTCGCCCTCATACTCATCGATAGGAGAGTTGGCGGCATCGAAGTGCGAAAGGATGGAACGCAGGATGGAAATAGCAACATCGGCAATGGTGTCGAGCTCCTCATCGGTCAGCTCTTCACCAGCCTTGTAGCGCTGTGCAATCTCGGGATAATCGCCCGCGACCTGCGGGGCAACCTCCTCAAGCATATCCTCGATGATCTCTTCAGACATAACGTACTCCAAAAGTTAGGTACCTAAATAAGATTGATATCCCACTACTTCTTCTTGTGCGGGCGCGGCTTCTTCTCTCGACGAGTGACCTCAACCTGCAGCGGAGCGTTCTTAAGACGCTCCTCCTCATCGGCCTTCGCCTTGTCGATGACCTTCTGCGTCACAAAAATCTGCTGGATAACCTGCCAAGCAGACGAGACGTCGTAGTACAGCAGAACACCAACGGGAAGGCTCCAGCCCATCCAAAGCATCATGACCGTCATGACAACGGCCATCATACGCATGCTCTGAGCCTGCTGGCCGGTCTGGTTGCGCGACATATAGAGCTGCGGAATCAGGGTCAGAACGGCGAACAGGATCAGGCAAACCAGCGCAGGCAGTGCAACCATAAAGCCATCGGCAAAGGAAGCACTCGGCGTGGTGGTCAGGTCGGCCAGGATGTTGAAGAACGAGAACGTGCCGTCGTTAAAGTACTGCGGCAGGTTGCGCAGCAATGTAAACAGGGCGAACAGGATAGGCATCTGAATCAGCAGCGGCAGACAGCCAGCCATGGGGTTGAACTTGTTCTCGCTGTAGAACTTCTGCATCTCCTCGGCCTGACGCTGGGGATCGTCGGCATAGCGCTCCTGGATCTCGAGCATCTTGGGCTGCAGCACCTGCATGCGAGCCGTCGACTTGGTCGACTTGAGCATGAGCGGCGTCAGCAGCAGACGGATGATGACCACCAGGATGATGATGGACAGGCCCCAGTCGACCGCAAAGGTCTGGATGAGCTTGAGCAGCTCGAAAAGGATGTTAACGATCCAATCCCACATGTAAGTTTTCCTCCGATAGCGAGTGCCCGCTAGGGCACAGGGTCATAACCGCCGACGTGCAGGGGATTGCAACGAGCGATGCGCCTCACGGCAAGCCAGCAGCCTCTCAAAACACCGTGCTTCTCAATCGCCTGGATGGCGTATTGCGAGCACGTTGGGTAATAAATGCAGGCGTCAGGCAATAAGGGCGAAATAACCTGTTGATATATGCGAATAGGAGCGATGGCAACACGTCGCAAAACGTGATTGCTCATCGCTCCTCCCCGGCAACGCCGGCGCGCTTCATAAGCGAACGCAACGCCTTGTCCATCTCCTGCGGCGAGGAAACCCTCGTCTTGGGAGTTGCAAACAAGATGATGTCATAACCCGCAACGGGAAATCCGCAGCTGCGGGCGGCCTCGCGCATCACACGCTTAGATCGGTTGCGCACGACGGCACAACCGAGTCGCTTAGCACCAACGAAGGCGACCCTTCCGGAGTCGCCTTCGCCAACCGATTCACATATGGTCATTCGAATCAGAGGGTGATTGAAACGACGCCCCTGACTGAACACATGCTCGAAATCTTGCCGAGACTTAATAGTCTTCATGCGAGATGTGTGTATCGCTGCTAGACAGTGAGACGCTTGCGGCCCTTGGCGCGACGACGGGCGAGCACGGCACGACCACCCTTAGTGGCCATACGGGCACGGAAGCCATGGGTCTTGGCACGCTTACGCTTATTAGGCTGATACGTACGCTTCATCTTAAGTTCCTCCTGCTGCATTTCGAGTGTCCGCGGGGACGCGGACGCAGATATAGACACGTGAGCTTGAAGATTGTAGGGAAATCAATGTTCAAATGTCAAGAAATCAAAGGTAAAAGGTTGCGCAGTTCACACGGTTCCCCCATAAGCACAACCGAAATTTGCGCCTCATGGCAACCTTTCACGATATTTCATCGAGTTTTCAACAGGTCATGTTGGCAATGTTGAGAACTTTTCGCCCGTTTTCCAAAGTTTTCAACAAGCTTTGAAAAGTTGTCGAAAGATGAGAAACGTTGCACGGTGAGCTACTATTTGTTCGAAACCTTTTGAAAGATTGCGAGCGGCATGTCTGACGACTTTTACACCATGGTCGATTCCGGAGACCCGGCACCCGACAACGAGCACATCACCGGCGTGCGCGAAGAGCGTGCGGAAGGCGAGCAGACGACCACGCAGGCGCCAAAAGCCATGTACGCCGCGCGCATCGCCGTCTATGACGACATGCTGTCGACACCGCGGGTGATCGTCATTGATCCGCAAGATGTCCGCACGTATTTGGAAGAGACGACCAACACCGTCTACCAGTGCATGAAAGAACAAGGTGGCCATATCTCGCTCATGGTCATCCGCGAGATTGTCGAAAACTTTATCCACGCACACTTTGCCGAGCCCATCATCTCGATTCTGGACGGCGGAGACACCATCCGCTTTGCTGACCAAGGACCCGGCATCGACGACAAGGAACGTGCTTTCGACTTTGGCGTTACAAGCGCAAACAGCAAGATGAAGCGCTATATCCGTGGAACCGGAGCAGGGTTTCCCATGGTGCAGGAGTATTTGGAAAACGCCGGCGGTGCCGTATCCATCGAGGACAACATGGGCAACGGCACCGTGGTTACGGTAAGCCTGGACCCTAAACGCGTGCAGGAAATCGAGCGCGCCGGCGGACGCGGTGCTGCCGTGCGGCCCGAGACGGAGCAGCCCACATATCCCCTGCCGGGAGCTTTTGCGCAGCAGCCCATGGCAACGCAGCAGATGCAGCCCCCCGTGGGGCAGATGCAGCATCCCGGAATGCTTCCTACACAAGAGCCCCAGGCGACATCGATGTCGATGCCGCCAAACATGCCAGAGACCGTGCCGCTGGCGGATCAGGATGCAGCAGCAATGCAGCAGGCGACGGGGGCACCGGGTGGCCAGCAAATGGGCTATCAGCCGTACCAACAGGGATATCCATATCAGCAGATGCCGCCACTGGGGTATGGCCAGCAGTTCCCGCAGCAGTACCAGCAGGGATATCAGCAGCCGTACCAGCAGATGCCGCAGCAGCAGTACAGCCCTTGGGCCCAGCAGATGCCTCCGCAGCCTTACCAACAGTGGCCTCAAAGTTTTCAACAGCAAATGCCACCGATGCAGAGTTCTCAACAACCAGCAGCTCAAATGATGTATCCTAATGCAGCAAATCAGTATGCGCAGCCACAACCGGACGTGTTCGTAAGCGACCGCGGCAACGCCGCGCTGGGCTATCTGGCGCAAAATCAAGCGTGCGGTGCAACCGATCTGGCGAGGGCGTTTGGAAACTCGGCCCCCACTTGGTCACGCACGCTCAATGACTTGGCGCAGGCCGGCTTGGTCATCAAGCATGGCCAGAAATACCATCTGACCGAACTCGGCGCCGCTCGCGTGCGAGCTCAGAGCTAAAGAACGGGAGAGACAGTGGACGAGGAAGCAAGCATCATCCTGGGGGATGCCATCGCCTTTTGCCAGCGCGACGGCCAAGATGCACGCCTCATCAACATGCTGGGGCAATCGCGCGCCATAAGCCTGACCGAAGATACGCTCACGATCGAGGCCCCCTCGCGCTTTGCCATCGCGCAGCTCAAAAAGCATCAGCCGACTATTGAGGCCTATCTGGAAGAAATCGCCTTTGCACCGATTGCACTCGACATCGTGGCACCGCAAGGCGCCGCGACGGAATCCGCTGCCGCGACGGCGCCGACCACGGCTCCCGCTGCTTCCCCGGCGGCGCCGGCCTCCGCAGGCGACGTGCCGACAATCGAGCACCAGCGCAGCGATGTTTCCCGTGAAACCATGGCACCGTTGCCGGCCGCGGCGGCGACGCCAGCGAACGCACCCGTCACGCACATGCCCATCGCTCACGACGCAGCGGCGGGCGCGGATTCGGGCATTGCAATCAAGAACACGCTCTCGGCCGATGATTTTCGTCGCATGATGAACCAGATGAAGGGCGGAGCGCCGACTAAATCCACGCAAGCTGCGACCCCCGCCTCATCCATGCCAGCACCGACCGTGCCGGCCGAGCAGAATATGGATGGAGCCCCGCTCGCCGCGAACTCAAAATTTACCTTTGAGAACTTTGTCTACGGCCCCGAGAACAGCCATGCCTATCGCTCGGCACTCAAGTTTGCCGCCCTCGCGGACGAGCGCGGCACGTGCACATCACTGTTCATCTACGGCAAATCGGGCCTGGGCAAGACGCACCTGCTGCTTGCCATCAAAAACGAGCTCGCCGAGAAGTCGCCCGAGATCAAGGTCAAGTATGCCAACTCCCAGGCATATCTGGACGACCTGATGACCGAGTTCGACCGCCAAAAGAAGAGCAACGCCCCCATCATGCAGGCGTACCACGGTGTGGACGTGCTCATCATCGATGACATCCAAAACATCATCGGCAAGCGCGCGAGCGTGGACTACTTTTTCCAGCTCATGGACGAGTTCATCCGCAACAACAAGAAGGTCGTCATCGCGGCAGACCGCGCCCCCAAGGACCTGAGCATGGACGAACGCCTGACCAGCCGCTTTAACGCCGGTATGCTCTGCCTGGTCGCAGAGCCCAGCTACGAGATGAAATACAAGATCTTGCAGCGCTATTACGAGAACACCATCGTCGCCGCTCCCGAGGCAGGCGACGACTCGCTGCTGGCGGCCTATGGGGGCGACGGCGGGCACCTGACCGACGAGCACTTTAAACACATGGCCGAGGTCTCGGGCACCAACATCCGCGAACTCGAGAGCTTCTGCGAGCGCTGTGCCGGCGAGGCGGGGGACCGCGAGCGCGAGGGCGGGGAGCTCACCTTTGACGATATCGACGCCATCGCCAGCCAGTACTTCGACACATCGGCCAAAAAGATCAACGTCCAGACGGTTCAGTCCGTCATCGAAGAGCAGTACGGCGTGACGCACGAGGAGCTCATCGGCCCGCGTCGCAACGCCAATATCGCCAAAGCACGCCATATCGCTATCTACCTGGCCATCGAGATGTGCGAGATGACGACCACGGCGGTGGGCGCCGAATTTGGCAACCGCAACCACTCGACCGTCAGCACGAGCTACAAAAAGGTCCAGAAGATGATCCAGGAAGACCGCACCGTCACCGAAGACCTCAAGTCGCTGCGCGATAAAATTACACTGCGCTCGTAGGGAAATAGAGACACCTGTTGAAAACTTGTCGAAACCACGGGCATAAGGTGTCTAAAACCCAACCCGCGGTGATGAAAAGTTTTGCGCAGGTTTTGAACGTGGAAAACCACCCCTGTTGCACACAGGTTGCTGTCGATTCTCTTTCTGGGTCTGACCTGCGTCTTTGGGAGTAATCAACAGTTTCGTCAGTGCTATTACTATTATTAAGATATTTATATCTATAGAAAGGTATTAAAAGATGAAGTTCACCGTCAGCCAGAGCTCGCTTACACAAGCCATTGGCGTCGTTATGAAGGGTGTCGCTTCGGCATCCACCCTTCCCATCCTGTCGGGCGTGCTCGTCAAGGCGCAAGACGGCATCTTGGAATTCCAGACCTCTAACTACACCATCTCGATCCGTCATCGCATCGCGGCGCATGTCGAAGAAGAGGGCGAGATGGTTATCCCCTGTAAGATGCTCTCCAATATCACCAAGACCCTCCCCGATGCCCCGGTCACCTTTGAGCTGTCCGAGCGCCAGGTGCTGATTGGTTGCGAGAAAAGCTCTTTTAGGCTGAACACGCTCGATGTCAATGACTTCCCCGAGTTTCCGGCCTATGCCATCGAGAGTGCCGTGGAACTGCCGACCGATATCTTGTCCGAGATGGTCGGCCGCGTATGGCGCGTCACCTCGACCGACAAGGCCCGCCCCATCCTGGGCGGCGTGCACATGAAGGTCGAGAACAACACCGTGCGCCTGGTGGCGACCGATTCCTTCCGCTTGGCCGTGTGCGATACGCAGGTCGAGACCTCGACCCTCGAGGGTTCCTTTGAGCTCAACGTTCCGGCTGACGCTTTTAACGACGCACTGAACATCATGGCCAGCCAGGCGACCATCATGATCGGGGCTACCGACACCCAGGTCGTCTTTGAGGCCGGCAACACCACCTACGTGTCGCGCCGCATCGAGGGCGTGTACCCCAATTACAAGCAGCTCATCCCCGATTCGTGCGTGACGAGCGTCAAGATCGACGTCGCCGCCTTTAACGCCGCCCTCAAGCGCGTGGCCGTTATCGCGAGCGCCAACCCCGCCGTCAAGTTCGAGATTGATGTCGAGAACGGGCAGATGGGCCTGTCCTCCATCTCCAATGACCAGGACCTTGCGCAGGAGACGATCGATGTCGAGGCCGAGGGCGAGTCGGGTACCATCGCCTTCAACTACCACTACATCTTCGGCTGCCTCAATGCCCTGTCCAAGGAGAAGGAGATTACGCTGGAGCTCAAGAGCTACTCGCAGGCGGGCATCTTCAAGTCCTACGACAAGATCAACTACCTGTACCTGGTCATGCCGGTTCGCATCTAGCGCTGCGCCATGACCATGTTCGCCCGCGATCTTTCCGTCGCGCACTACCGCAGTTTCGAGAGCTATCGTCTTGCCCTGGACGAGGGCGTGACGATACTTGCGGGACCCAACGCGGCGGGAAAGACCAATCTCATAGAGGCGCTGCAGCTGCTGACGAGCGGCGCCTCGTTTAGGCATCCGACCGCAGCCGAGCTCGTCCATGATGGCGTGGGCTCGTGCAAGATCGAGCTGAGGCTCGAGGGCGACGGCCGCGTACTTGATATGGGATTGAGCGCGGAGGACGGTAAACGCTCGTTTAGCCGCAACGGCAAGAGATGCTCTGCCGCCGGTGTGCGCGGGGTTCTGCCGAGCGTGCTGTTTTGCCCCGACCATCTGGACATGGTTAAGCGAGGCGCCAGTGTGCGCCGCGCCGCCCTCGACGACTTTGGCATGCAACTGAGCGCACGCTATGCCGATCTTGCGAGCACCTATGGTCGCTGCGTGACCCAGCGTAACGCCTTGCTCAAGGAGGCCTGGTGTTGCCGCGAGATGCTCGGCGCGTGGAACGATTCGATTGCCCGCGCGGGCGCGGCTCTGCTCGTGCACCGGTTGGCCCTGCTCGACCGGCTAGCGGGCCATGTGCGTGCTGCCTACGGGCAAGTGGCGTCCGGTGAAGCCGCCAACGTGTCCTATGCGTCCACGCTGGGGGATTTGCCCCAGGTCGAGGATCGCGAAGAGCTGAAGGGCTGGGCGTACGAGCGCATGCTGGCTGCCCTTGATGGGCACGCCGACGAGGAAATTCGCCGCGGCGTGACGCTGGTGGGACCGCATCGCGACGAGATTGAGTTTACCGTTGCGGGTCGCTCCGCCCGTTCATTTGCCAGCCAAGGACAGCAGCGAACGTTGGTACTGTCCTGGAAGGTGGCCGAGGTGGCCGTGGCTCGCGATGTCCTGGGCACCGCCCCGCTGCTGCTTTTAGACGACGTGATGAGCGAGCTCGACGGCGAGCGTCGCGGTGCTTTCCTGCGGCTGATCGGCGATGATATCCAAACGGTCATAACCACGACCAACCTGGGGTATTTTACCGATGACCTGCTTGATCGAGCCAAGGTGGTGAGCATGGGTGAGACGTGCTAATTACGAGCGCGAGAGCGAAACGGTTGCCTTCAGTGGATTTTTGAACGCAGAGCGTCAGCGCATCCTGGCGGCCGCGACACCTGAGCGCCGCGCGCAGATGGAGGCTGCCGAGGAGTCGCGCGCGGTCTATCGCGCGTGGAACGCGGTGTGCTCGGGCACGCGCGAGGGGCGGCATGTGACGGGCTTGCGCTACCTGCCCGAGTCCAATGAGCTGCTGGTATATCTCGATTCGCCCTCGTGGACGCAGGAAATGACGCTGTTGCGCGAGATCATCCGCGCGCGCATGGAGCGCGCCGGTGCGCATGTGGACGGCCTGGTGTTCAAAACCACCGCGCCGGGTCACACGCCGCCCGCCGCCAAGCAGCGCCTGCGCCCGGCGACGACCGAGCGCCCGCCGGCCCCGCACGCCGACCTAAGTGAGGCCGAGCGCACCGAGATTGAGCGCCAAGTGGCGCCCATCGAAGACCAAAAACTGCGCGAGGCCCTCGAGAATGCCATGAGAGCCAGTGCCGAGTGGGCCAAGGGCGTAGAAAGCAAAAAAGAGCCTTAAATCGCATCTGGTGGCCTTGTAGAGCCAAATACCCTCGTTCCCGAGGGTATTTTTTTACGATAAACTAGTAAGGCTGTACACATTTTCTTGACTGAAGGAGGACGTGTGGCAAACGAAAACGATTACGATGGCGGCGAGATTAAGATTCTCGAAGGTCTCGAGGCCGTTCGTAAGCGCCCGGGCATGTATATCGGCTCGACGAGCGCCAGCGGTCTGCATCACCTGGTGTGGGAGATCGTTGACAACTCCGTCGACGAGGCCATGGCCGGTTTCTGCACCGAGATCCAGGTGACGGTCCACGCCGACAACTCCATCACGGTCGTCGACAACGGGCGCGGCATCCCCGTCGACGAGCACCCTGTTAAAAAGATCCCGACGCTCGAGGTCGTCATGACGATCTTGCACGCCGGCGGTAAGTTCGATAACTCGGCCTATAAGGTTTCGGGCGGCCTGCACGGCGTTGGCATCTCCGTCGTCAACGCACTGTCCAAGCGCGTGGTCGTTCAGGTTCGTCGCGACGGCAACACCTACGAGATGGAGTTCTCGCGCGGCAAGACCGTCAAGAAGATGGAGGTCGTGGGCACCTCGGATTCGACGGGCACCACCGTCACCTTCTGGCCCGACGACGAGATCTTCGAGACATGCATCTACGATTTCGATACGCTGCACAACCGTCTGCAGGAGACGGCGTTCCTCAATAAGAACCTCAAAATCGTGCTGACTGACGAGCGCGAGGCGACTCCCCACGTGGAGGAGTTTTGCTACGAGGGCGGCATCATCGACTTCGTCAAGTTCCTTAACGAGGGCAAGGACGTCCCCGAGGCCTTTAAGGAGCCTATCTACATCGAGGGCAAATCGGACCCGGACGCACCTGTGGCCAAGATGGGCGAGGTTGAGGTTTCCCTGCAGTGGAATAGCGGCTACGGCGAGAACGTCATGTCGTTTGCCAACGACATCTACACCCCCGAGGGCGGCATGCACCTTGAGGGCTTCCGCACCGCGCTCACCCGCGTGATCAACGACTATGCGCGCAAGCAGAACCTGCTCAAGGAAAAAGACGCCAATCTGACCGGCGACGATGTGCGCGAGGGCCTTTCGGCCGTTATCTCGGTCAAGCTGCCCGATCCGCAGTTTGAGGGTCAGACCAAGGCCAAGCTCGGCAGCTCCTATATGCGCGCGCTGACGCTCAAGATCGTGACCGACGGCCTTGCCGATTACCTCGAGGAGCACCCTAAGCCCGCTCGCGAGATCGTCAAGAAGGCGCAGCAGGCCTGCAAGGCGCGCAATGCCGCCCGCAAGGCGCGCGAGGCGACCCGCCGCAAGAGCCTGCTCGAGACGGCGTCCCTGCCCGGTAAGCTCGCCGACTGCTCGGTGCGCGATGCCGAGCTGACCGAGCTCTTCATCGTAGAGGGCGACTCGGCAGGCGGTTCGGCCAAGGACGGCCGTCGCCGAGACATCCAGGCGATTCTGCCCCTGCGCGGCAAGATTTTGAACGTCGAGCGCGTTGGTGACCATCGCGCGTTCTCGAGTGACACCATCCAGTCGCTGATTACCGCGATCGGCTGCGGCGTCACGACGAGTGCCGGCGACGGCGGCGACTTCGATATCACCAAGGCGCGCTACCACAAGATCATCATCATGACCGATGCAGACGTCGACGGTGCGCATATCCGCATCCTGCTGCTGACGTTCTTCTACAAGTACATGCGTCCGCTGATCGATGCCGGCTACGTCTATGTTGCCTGCCCGCCCATCTTTGGCATTAAGGTGCGCAACAAGATCCACTACGTGTATCCCAACGGCCGCCAGCCCGAAGACGAGATCCTGCGTGACACCATCCAGAGCCTGGGCCTGAACCCCGACGATAACGACGAGGACGGCAAGGCCAAGGACGGCAAGATTACCAAAAAGCGCAAGGGCTATACCGTCCAGCGCTACAAGGGTCTGGGCGAGATGGACCCCAAGCAGCTCGCCTCGACGACGATGGACCCCAAGACCCGCATCCTGCAGCGTGTGTCGATCGAGGACGCCGTGGTGGCGGACCGCGCCGTGCGCGAGCTGATGGGTTCCGAGGTCGGCTATCGCCGCGAGTACATCGAGAAGCATGCACATGATGCACGATTCCTTGACGCTTAAGAGGAGGTAACGTGGCAGACGATATCAACAATAACGAGGGTATGGACGAGGCCGGCGATGCCGGTATGCCCGATGATCTGAAGCGCCTGCTTGCCCGTGCTGAGCAGGGCGAGGACGGCGATCCGGACGCCTATAACCCCGATGCCGATGATGATGAGGAAGAAGACGACGACGCCGAGCTCGAGGAGAGCTTTGGCGAAGTCGATCGCGGCGCCTCGGCCGGCGAGGATATCAACGGCGGCCAGCTCCAGATTTCGGAGTTCGGTCGCGAGATGAAGCAGTCGTTCATCGAGTATTCGATGTCGGTTATCACGGCGCGCGCCCTGCCGGACGTGCGCGACGGCTTAAAGCCGGTGCACCGCCGCATCCTGTACGCGATGAACGAGAGCGGCATCTACCCCAACCGACCGCACAAGAAGTCGGCCTGGACGGTCGGCGAAGTTATCGGTAAGTACCACCCGCACGGCGATTCCGCGGTCTATGAGGCCATGGTCCGCCTGGCGCAGTGGTTCTCCATGCGCACGCCGCTCATCGACGGTCACGGCAACTTCGGCAACATCGACGGCGACGGCGCGGCGGCCATGCGTTACACCGAGAGCCGCCTGGCAAAGCCCGCCATGGAACTGCTGCGCGACCTGCAGAAGGATACCGTCGACTGGCAGCCCAACTACGACGAATCGCTTGCCGAGCCCGTGGCGCTGCCTGCGCGCTTCCCCAACCTGCTGGTCAACGGCAGCCAGGGCATCGCCGTCGGCATGGCCACCAACATCGCCCCGCATAACCTCACCGAGGCGATCGAGGCCACCTGCTACCTGATCGACAACCCCGACGCCACCGTTGACGAGCTCATGCAGATCATGCCAGGTCCGGACTTCCCCACCGGCGCCATCATCATGGGCAGCGCCGGCATTAAGCAGAGCTACGAGACCGGCCGCGGCTCCATTACCGTGCGTGCTAAGGCACATGTGGAGTCCACCAAGACCGGCCGCAACCGCCTGGTCTTTACCGAGATTCCCTACATGGTCAACAAGGGCACCCTGCAGGAGAAGATCGCCCAGCTCGTCAACGACAAACGCATCGAGGGCATCTCGGATATGCGCGATGAGTCCAACCAGAAGGGCATCCGTCTGGTCATCGAGCTCAAGAAGGGCGTCATTCCGCAGGTCGTGCTCAACAACCTGTATAAGTACACCTCGCTGCAGACGACCTTTGGCGCCAACAACCTGGCACTCGTCAACGGCGTTCCCAAATGCCTGAGCCTGCGCGAGATGCTGCAGCACTACATCGACCACCAGGTCGACGTCGTCACCCGCCGCACCCGCTTCGACCTTAAGAAAGCCCAGGCCCGCGCTCATATCCTCGAGGGTTACCTGATGGCCCTTGACCATATCGACGAGGTCATTAGCATCATCCGCTCCTCGCAGACCGACTCCGAGGCCAGCAGCCGCCTGATCGAGCGCTTTGGCTTTACGCCCGAGCAGACCACGGCCATCCTCGAGATGAAGCTGCGCCGCCTGACCGGCCTGGAGCGCGACAAGATCCAAGAAGAGTTGGACGGCCTGCGCCGCGCCATCGCCTACTACGAGGACCTGCTGGCGCACGAGGAGAAGATCCTGGGCGTCATCAAGGAAGAGATGCGCGAGATCTCCAAGAAGTTTGGCGACAAGCGCCGCACCGAGATCAGCCAGGTTGAGAAGGACCTGGATGTCGAGGACCTCATCGCCGACGAGGATATGGTCGTGACCATCACCCACACCGGCTACGTTAAGCGTATCCCGGTGGCTGCCTACCGTGCCCAGAAGCGCGGTGGCAAGGGCGTGTCGGGCGTCAACCTCAAAGAGGATGACGTTATCGATGAGATGTTCATCGCGTCCACGCACGAGTACGTGCTGTTCTTCTCGAGCAAGGGCAAGGTCTATCGTCTGAAGGTGCACGAGCTGCCGGTGGGTACGCGCCAGGCGCGCGGTACCGCGATCGTCAACCTGCTGCCCTTCGAGGAGGGCGAGAAGATCGCGAGCGTCATCAGCTGCCGCGAGTTCCCGGCCGACGAGTACCTGATGTTTGCCACAAAGAGCGGCATGGTCAAGAAGACCGTGATGAGCGCATATGACCGCAGCCGTCGCGACGGCCTGATCGCTATCAACCTGCGTGACGACGACGCGCTGCTGAATGTGCGCCGCGTGCGCGAGGGCGACAAGATTATCCTGGCCACCACCGCAGGCAAGGCGATCATGTTCTCCGAGGAGCAGGTGCGCGCCACCGGCCGCGATACCAGCGGCGTTCGCGGTATCGGTATGAAGGACGGCGTGAGCGTTCTGGGCATGGAAGTCACTAACGGCAACGGTGATCTGTTCGTCATCACCGAGCGCGGCTACGGCAAGCGCACGCCGGTCGCGGACTACCCGGAGCAGAATCGCGGCGGCCAGGGCGTCTACACCATTCAAATGACCGAGCGCAAGGGCAACCTCGCGGCAATGAAGACGGTGGGCCCGCAGCACGAGCTGTTCATCGTGACGGAGGGCGCGACGGTCATTCGCGTTAAGACCGACGAGATCAGCCAGACTGGCCGCGCCACCCAGGGCGTCAAGATGATGACCGTCGACGACAACGACCGCATCTGCGCCGTAGCCCGCATGACGGCAGCCAAGGAAAAACCCGAAGGCGAGGGCGCCGAGGCCGCAGTCGACACCGAAGAGGCCCCAGTCGACCTGGGCGACGGCAATGATATGCCAGAGGATCTCCTAGACGAGTAAGAGGCCCTAGCTGGTAAAAATCATCAGACCCCATATATCGGCGGTCGGCGCACTGCGCGCCGACCGCTTTTTTGAAAACCTTGGGACCCCATGGTCGCTGGGCTGGCGAGATGGTTTTGGTTTGTCGCGAGTTCCGCACGCAAAGAAGGCCACTTAATGTGGCCTTCGTCTTGCGCAGGACTGTCCGAGCAGCAAACCAAAACCATCTCGCCAGCCCAGCGACCATCCCTCCCAAAGATTTTCAAAAAAGTTGTTGACGCGCGCGTAACGACTCGTCTAATATATCCCTTGCGCGATGGACCTGTAGCTCAGTTGGTTAGAGCGTCCGGCTGATAACCGGGAGGTCACAAGTTCGAATCTTGTCAGGTCCACCACTTTCTTTCGCAATAAACACCCCAGCGAGAGCCGAGTCGCCGCTGGGGTGTTTATTACTGTCTCCGTGGGGGTTTAGCTCAGCTGGGAGAGCGCGGGCTTTGCAAGCCTGAGGTCAGGGGTTCGATCCCCCTAACCTCCACCATGATGGACCTGTAGCTCAGTTGGTTAGAGCGTCCGGCTGATAACCGGGAGGTCACAAGTTCGAATCTTGTCAGGTCCACCATCAAAACTGTTAAAAGCCTCGGGGCAATTGCCTCGAGGCTTTTTTCTTAGCCACAGAAGGTAGTCAAAAAAGCTCTGTCCCAAATTAACTACTTTGATTTTGTGTGCTACGCGAAAGTTTGGGTAGTATAGCTATTCAACGCGGCGGGCCGCCGCGTGTTAACCGCTACGTACCGGAGGTGTTCCATGGTTCGTGTCGACATAGAGACCATCGTCATGGCCGCCGGTCCCGTGCCATCGCTTATCGTGCTTCGCGAACGCTGCAGCAAGTCGGATTCCCCCGCGCCTCTGCGCTCCCTCTCCATCCAGACTGGCTCGTTTGAGGCTGCGGCAATCAGCCGCGGCATCGACAGCGGACGCGCCGATCGCCCGATTACCCATGACCTGTTGCTCGATACTGTTGGCGCCCTGGGCGCCAAGCTCGAGCGCATCGAGATCGTTCGCGCCGAGCCGCCGGTGTTCTACGCGACGATTGTCGTGCTGGCCGATGGTGACGAGCGCAAGATCGATGCCCGTCCCAGTGATGCCATTGCCCTTGCCGTGCGCAGCAATGCCCCCATGTTTGTGGAGGACGACATCATGAATCGCCTGGGCACTGTTTCTGCCCATACCGAGGAAGTTGACGACGAGCAGGAGTTCGAGAAGTTCGACGAGTTCGTCCATACGCTCTCGCCCGATGACTTCTAAATGCGGGGCGGCCAGGATGCGGAGCGTTCGCTGATGGCCGGCGGTATGTCGGCTGAGGCGGCTGCGATCGCCCGCGAGGCCCAGATGCGCTCGGAGGCTTCTGAGGCGGCTCGCATTGCCTATGTGACGCAGGCCCGCACGCTCCGCGAGCGCCGCGGCTCGTTTATCAAGATGGTTGTCGTCTCCGCCCTTGTCGCGGCAATCTGCTCACGCCTTCGTGGTACAGTTGGTGCGCTTGGGTTTTCGATCTCTACGGGCCTGGTGATCTGGGGCGTGGTCGATGCAGTCATGCTGACCAGTCAGATCAAGGTGCTCGACAAGCGCGCGGCGGACATGATGCGCACCCGCGACGCTGCCGCCAAGATCGCCGCCGAGGCACAAGAACTGTAACGACGTCAGACTCGATGGGAAGGTCTAAAGATGGCACAGGATATGCAGGATGCCGGTAACGTCTCCGCCGAGCTCGACGCCATGGTGTGCGATCTGATCGGCGCGTTCTTGGACGACCTTGCCGCCGGTGAAAACCCTGGCGTGGTCGTGGCAATTGAGGATGCTGCTTCCAACCGTTATCTGGCGGCGCTCGACGAGGACGGCGAAGAGGCGTGCCTGGAGGCGGCCACCAACTTTATCTCCGAGCACAAGATGGGTCTTAAGGACGAGGGCCTGGGCCGTATCGTCCGCTATGCCATCGGCTACACCGGCTGCGTCGAGATCGATGGCGGCTACCATGACGCCCTGCTCGTGAGCTTTTTCGAGACGACGCTCGAGAGCGGTTTTTCGGCATATGTGCTGTATGAGGGCATGGGCGCCGGCGATGGTTTTATGTGGAGCGACCCTGAACCTGCAGGTGAGGAAACCCCTCTCATCTAAAATCGCTAAAATAAACGAGTTTTCGGTAAAAGGCTCAATATTCCCGCTGAGCGTTGTATCGCTGGGCGGGCCGCATACGCGTGCCGTTTGTATATGGATAGAAGATAGGGGAACTACATGCGCGTAGACAATCTGAGGAACATCGCCATCATCGCCCACGTCGACCACGGCAAGACGACGATGGTCGACAAGCTCCTGCGTGCCACGGACGCCTTCCGTGCCAACCAGCAGGTCGAGGACCGCGTCCTGGATTCCAACGACCAGGAGCGCGAGCGCGGCATTACGATTCTCGCCAAGAACATCTCTATCGAGTATAAGGACGTCAAGATCAACGTCATCGACACCCCGGGCCACGCCGACTTCGGCGGCGAGGTCGAGCGCGTGCTGCGTATGGCCGACGGCGCCCTGCTGCTGGTCGATGCTTTTGAGGGCCCCATGCCCCAGACCCGCTTCGTGCTGCGTCACGCTATCGACACCGGCCTTAAGATCATGATCGTCATCAACAAGATCGACCGTCCGGGCGCCAACCCCGAGAAGGCCTACAACGACTGCCTGGACCTCATGGCCGACCTGGGCGCCACCGACGACCAGCTTGAGTTCGCCATGGAGCACGTGGTCTACGCCAGCGCCATGAATGGCTTTGCCCGCCTTGATCCCAACGACGGCAACATGGACATGTATCCGCTGCTCGATATGATCATCGACGACATGCCCGCGCCCGAGGTTGACGAGAACGCTCCGCTGGCCATGCAGTGCGTGACCATCGACCACTCCAACTTCGTTGGCCGTATCGGCATCGGTCGCGTGTATTCCGGCGCCATCCATCAGGGCGACCAGATTCTGGTTGTGAAGAACGACGGCTCCAGCGCCACCGCTACCGTCAAGCAGCTCTTTACCTTCGACTACCTGGGCCGCACCGAGTGCCAGGAAGTCGGCGCCGGCGACATCGCCGCCGTCGTGGGCATCGACCGCACCGATATCGGCGATGTCTACACCGATCCCGAGAACCCCGTCGAGCTCGAGCCCATCGAGATCGACCCGCCGACCCTGTCCATCGTCTTCGAGGCTTCGACCTCCCCGCTCGTCGGTCGCGACGGAGACATCGTGGGCGCCCGTCAGCTCAAGGAGCGCCTGTTCAACGAGGCCGAGAACAACGTGACCATGAAGATCGAGGAGCTCGAGGACAAGAGCGGCGTCGAGGTCTCGGGCCGCGGCATTCTGCACCTGTCCGTTCTGATGGAGTCCATGCGCCGCGAGGGCTTTGAGTTCCAGGTCGGCCGTCCCCGCGTTCTGTTTAAGAAGGACGAGAACGGCAACAAGATGGAGCCTGTCGAGCAGGCCGTCGTTGAGTGCCCGGACGAGTACTCGGGCAAGGTCGTTGAGGTCTTCGGTACCTCCGGTGGCATCATGACGAGCATGGATACCTCGGGTATCGTGACGCACCTCGAGTTTAAGATCCCGACCCGCGGCATCATGGGCCTTAAGAACCGCATCATGAACGTCACCCACGGCGAGGGCGTGTTCTACCACACCTTCCTGGAGTACGGTCCCTACGCCGGCGAGATCGGCAACCGTCAGAACGGCGCAATGATCTCCATGACCACCGAGAAGGCCGTTGCCTATGCTCTGGGTACGCTGCAGGAGCGCGGCCAGCTTTTTGTTGAGCCGGGCACCGAGTGCTACGAGGGCATGATCGTGGGCGAGCGCAGCAAGGCTGGCGACATGGTCGTCAACATCGCCCGTACCAAGAACCTGGGCAACCAGCGTTCCTCGACCTCCGATATCTCCGTTCAGCTGGTGCCGCCCCGCACCTTCTCGCTGGAGGAGGCGCTGGAGTACATCGCCGACGACGAGCTGGTTGAGATTACCCCCAAGAACATCCGCCTGCGCAAGCGCCTGCTCAACGCCACCGACCGCAAGAAGGCCGCCGTCCGCGCCGGCCAGGTCAACAAATAAGCGCTGGACTTTATAGCGTCTAACAAGAAAGGGCGTCGACCGTAATGGTCGGCGCCCTTTTTGTGCATAGGGACTGAGCTGGTCTGCACCACCACAAAGGTGCCTGGTCCCTTTGTGGTGGTTGGCGGCTAAGCGGTGGGGAGTCCTGGCGTGTTAGCCGGCTGCTGCGGCTTGACGCGGGCGTTGCGCCAGATGATTTGGATGATGTAACCGAGCATAAAGACAAAGGCCACGCCGCTGATGAAGTCACCTACGAGGGGAAGCCCCGTGAGGGCGCCTGCGATTACGCCGCCCACGGCTGCCATGGCGTAGCGGTTTTGGTTGTGTCCAACCATGCGGGCGATCGCGCACCCCGCAAAGGCACTCGACATCAACGCGATGCCGATAACGCCGCACAAGAGGGTTCCGGCAAGCGACAGACCAGCGATAGAGATAATCAGCAGTAGGACGGCGGGGACGATAGCAATCGTGCCCAGAAGACCGCTCACCCACAGGGGCATGGAGCGCTGGTGGAGCATGCCGGCGGCGCTGGCGGTCGCGCGCGGAAAGATGAGCTCGAGCAGCAGAGCGACAAAGCAGGTCGAGAGTGCCGCGGCGACGATACCGCCGATGACATCGTTAACGGTGGAAGTATCCTCGTTCTCGGTGCGGTCGATCTTGAGCGCACCGACCTCGGCTCCCGCGGCGCGCTCGGGGTCCTCGGAGACGTGCGCGTTCACGGTGCCGGTGATGTGGGCGTTCTTGCCCAGGATGAGCTTGTCGGCCCAAACCTCGACATCGCCCTTGACGGTGCCATCGATGGTCACCGTGTCGCCCGCAAGCGCTGCCGACTTGGTGGAGCCTCGCAGGGCAACCGTCTCGCCTATCGCGTAGAAACAGTTGGCGGTGCTGTCGGAATTGAGCACGACATGCTGGCCAGCGACGGTCACGCTGCCATCAACCGTGGTCTTGGCAATGTCGATGGTGCGTGCCGCCAGACGGACGGCGCCGCCCACTGTGCAGTCACGGATCGAGAGGGTATCGCCCGCGGCGATGATATCGCGGCCGATGGACACATCATCCAAGTTGAGGGCCTGACCTGCCCAGTACAGGTCACCTTCGACGCCGGACGGATTGGCGTCATTGTCGGTCGCAAGTACGTTTCTTGCGGTGTCCGTGCCGGCGAACGACGCCGTGGGAAGCACGGTGATCGCCAGCGCGATGAGCGCGAATAGGATGGTGATGCGGCCCCATGCTTTACGGCGCTGGGTCAACGGGAGTTGATTGCAGGGCATAGTGAATCCTTCGTTAGATACTCGGCATATACCTAACAGGGTACCCAACGCGTGGGCGCTCTAAAAGAACTTCTCGGTTGCATTTCGAAGGATGAGCCCGCGCTACCTACTTTTTGCGATGCAAAAAGCGTGCGATGTCATCCTCGGTGGGGCTTTTGATATCAAAGCGCAGCGACAGCCAGCGTAGTCCCATGGTCACCACGACGCAAACGACCAGTGCGACGACATTGCTGACCAAGCCGCTCATGACAAGGCAAACATAGCTTGCCGATCCGGCGATGGCCGCGATGGCATAGAAGTTGGTGCGCTGGAAGATACCCGGCACCACACCCATAAAACCATCTCGCAGCATGCCGCCGCCCACCGCGGTAAAAAAGCCCATCATGATGCACACCGCCGGCGCAAAGCCGTAGACCAGCGCCTTGTCTGCGCCGGTTGCCGCATAAATACCCACCGAGATGATATCGAGCAGGGGAATGAGCTTTTCGGGCTTGTCGACGATTGCCGGGAAGATGTAGATGATGGCCGCGGTGGCGATGGAGAGCGGGAGCGCCATCGGTTGGTTGAGGATGTAGACGTTGCCCACCTGCAGCGTCATATCGCGCAAAAGACCGCCGCCCAGTCCACAGACCACGGCGAGCGCGACGGCGCCCACCAGGTCGAGTTTGTGCTCGCGTGCGACCAACACGCCCGAGATCGATGCCGCGACGACGGCGAACATCTCGAGCCAAAACGGGATGGCAACCATGGCATCCGAGGCGTGTGCGGTAACGATCATAGCGGCGGCAACGGGCAAGATGGGGTCCTTTGAGTTACGGGTTTAGACAATGCCCGTACATAGTACATGTTCGGCGCCGATTGCGACCCTATTGCTCGGCAAACGGTCGGGACTGGGTACGGTCATAGGTTCCATGTTTGGGGATCCGGGTTGATGCTGAACGCGATGGGGGCGTGGTCGAATAGGAGGGATGTCCAAATTTTGAGCTTTGCTCAAAATTTATCCGGTCGGCTTACGCCGACCGCGCTGCGCTAAAAACGCGCCACTGGCGCGTTTTCTTTACGCTTTGCGCCCTGGCGGGTTCGAATCCCTCCTCCTCCGCCGTATTTGCTTGTAAGGGACTTAAAAGAAAAAAGCCCCCGATCTGGGAGCTTTCTCAACCAAAATGGCGGAGGAGGAGGGATTCGAACCCTCGTGACCTTATACAGGCCAAACGGTTTTCGAGACCGCCGCATTCAACCACTCTGCCACCCCTCCGCGTGGGGTAAAAACAAAGCAGACTCGAAGGCCTGCTTTGGAATTAACTGGCGGAGAGTCAGGGATTTGAACCCTGGAGACGCTTTTGACGCCTACACGATTTCCAATCGTGCTCCTTCGGCCACTCGGACAACTCTCCGTTAAATGCGAAAGTCAGTATACACGAGGAATCGCAAAGTGCAAACAGAAAAGTTGGCATTTTTTAAAACGCTTGGCCGCGTTTGGCGTTGCAGCGGGGTTTGAGATGCCAAAAAACGGCTTCCGACCAGCGTAGTTGATCAACTCAATTGTTCAAAAGGGGTATTTATAAGCGATTTGGCAATGAATTTAAAAATCTTTGGGTGGTGCTGTGGGCCACTGGTATGCATTTTGCGACCACAACCATGCGCCCGTTGACCTGCGACTTGGCTCAGCTTGTCCTCACGGCACCGTATCTTGTCCACAGATCCGTCAAGCTTTTGGTCAGCATTTGGTTGGAATGCGCATGAAACACCGTGCGAGTATGGGCATATGTGGAGGTCATGAGGTTGTAGCTGCATATTCTTGCAGCCTAGGAGGTTGAAAGATATTATTACCAAGTCTTTTCCTGCTTCAGGCGCACCTTCACGACCTGAAGCCACATTTGCCCAGAGGAGGTGACAATATGAAGGCTTATGAACTGCTGTTCTTTGTTGACCCGTCGCTCGACCCCGAGACTCGTCTCGCTGTTATGAAGCGTATCGATACCACGATCGCTGAGGGCGCTGGCAAGGTCGACTCCGTTGACGAGTGGGGCAAGCGCAAGCTCGCCTACGAGATCAACGACCTCACCGATGGTGACTACACCCTCATCAACTTCCACGCAGATCCTACCCAGATCGCCGAGCTTGATCGCGTCCTGCGCATCACCGACGCTGTGGTCCGCCACATGATCGTCCGTCGCGACGACCAGGAGTAAGACTGTCGTTTTGGACTGGGCTTGTGCCCCAAGAGGAAGTAGTGAGTTATGAGCATCAATCGAGTGAACATCACCGGTAACCTCACCCGCGATCCCGAGCTGCGCGCCACCGCCGGCGGAACCCAGGTTCTGTCCTTTGGCGTTGCCGTGAACGATCGTCGCCGCAACGCGCAGACTGGCGAGTGGGAGGACTATCCCAACTTTGTCGACTGCACCATGTTCGGCACCCGCGCCGAGGCCGTGAGCCGTTTCCTGGCAAAGGGAAACAAGGTCGCGATCGAGGGCAAGCTGCGCTACAGCTCTTGGGAGCGCGACGGCCAGCGCCGGAGCAAGCTTGAGGTCATCGTCGATGAGATCGAGTTTATGAGCTCCCGTGGTGGCCAGGGTGGCTACGATCAGGGCGGTTACGCCCCCGCAGCTCCCGCGCCCGCAGCACGTCCTGCCGCGCCGGTGGCTACGCCGCCCGCGGTCGACGTCTACGATGAGGACATCCCGTTCTAAGGGTTGTTCACCTATTTTTGAGTGAGAGGCGGCTTCGGTTCGCCGAAGTTGCCAAATGAAAGGTATTTTGACATGGCTAATGATTTTTCTGCACGTCAGCCGCGTCGTAAGTACTGCCAGTTCTGCAAGGAGAACACTGAGTTCATCGACTATAAGGACACTCAGCTTCTCCGTAAGTACATGACCGACCGTGGCAAGATCAAGCCCCGTCGCGTCACTGGCGCTTGCACGCAGCATCAGCATGACATCGCCAACGCCATCAAGCGCGCCCGCGAGATGGCTCTCCTGCCGTACACCGTCCCCGTGGTTTCCTCTCGTGGCAACCGCGACCGCGGCTAAGAAGGGAGACGCATCATGAAGGTTATTCTTCTCGATGAGATCAAGGGCAAGGGCGGCGAGGGTGACGTCGTAGAGGTCGCTCAGGGTTACGCTGAGAACTTCCTGTTCCCCAAGAAGCTCGCTGTTGCCGCCACCAAGGGCAACCTCAAGCAGCTTGACGAGCGTCGCAACAACATCGCCAAGCGCGAGGCCGTCCGTCTGGCTACCGCCAACGAGACCAAGGCTGCCTTCGAGGGCAAGACGGTCACCGTTGACGTCAAGGTCGGCGACGAGGGCATCCTCTTTGGCTCCGTTACCGCCGCTATGGTCGCTGACGCCATCAAGGCTCAGCTCGGTATGGACATCGACCGCAAGCGCGTCGAGCTCGGTAAGCCCATCAAGGTTGCCGGTGCCCACACCGTTGCCATCTCGCTGTACCGCGAGATCAAGGCCGAGGTTGTCGTTCTCGTCGGCGTTACCGCCGAGGAGCTCGCTGCCGAGGCTGAGGTCGAGGAGGCCGCTGAGGTCGCCGAGGCCGAGACCGCCGAGGTCGAGACTGAGGCTGCTGCCGAGTAGCATTTGCTGCAACGCAACAATCTTGTTCTAAGAAGGGCGCTCTGGGAAACCAGGGCGCCCTTTTGTTTTTTGCGCTGAGTGAGTGTCATGGTGAACGTTGCGTCGAAGTCCTATATACAGGACCGTTCATCCGTTTGGTTCGGTGATGATTGGCGGCGCGCGGCGCGTTTTGGGACCGTGGCTGATACTATGGATGCTCGCAAGCGATATGAATGAGGATGCTCATGGCATATGACGATAGGGAGACGGGGCTGACGGTCGAGGACCGCGGCTCAAAGTTGGGTCTTCCCCAAAACCAAGATGCAGAGGCCAATGTACTGGCCGCTATGCTGCTATCGCCCGAGGTGGTCGAAGAGGCCCAGGTCGAGCTGCAGCCCGATGATTTCTACCGGCCCATTCATAAGACCATCTACACCGCGATGGTCGATATGTACAACAGCCGCATTCCCATCGACTCCATCTCGCTGATCGATTACCTGCGAAGCATCAACAAGCTCGATGCCGTGGGCGGCGAGGCCTACATTTTGGAGCTGATGGGTCAGACTCTGTCGCTCGTGAACTGGCAGCACCATGCCGCCATCGTTCGTCGCGATTCGATGCTGCGCGAGCTGATCGGCGCCACCAACGAGATCAACGCGCTGGCATATAACGCCCCCACCGACACCAAAGAGGTCGTGGAGCTAGCCGAGAGCAAGCTGCTCAAGGTCACGGCACGCGAGGTCAAGTCGAGCTACAAGACGCTGACCGAGTTTATGGTTGAGGCCTATAACGAGGCCGAGGAAGTGTGTCAGGCCGGTGGTCAGGCTGCGGGCGTGCCCACGGGCTTCCCGTCACTCGACCGCATGCTCATGGGCTTCCGCGAGGGCCAGCTCATCATTATCGGCGCCCGCCCTGCTGTGGGTAAGACGTCGTTCGCCCTGAATCTGGCGCTCAACGCTGCCGCTGCCGGTTATACCGTCGGCTTCTTCTCGCTGGAGATGTCGGGCAAAGAAATTGCCCAGCGTCTGATTTGCGCCTACGCCATGATCTCGATCAGTGACTTCCGCATGGGCCGCATTAGCCCCGAGCAGTGGGCCAATATCAACGAGGCCACGCAGACCTTGTCTAAGCTCGACATTCTGATTGACGATACGCCCGGCACCACGGTGACCGAGATTCGCGCCAAGAGCCGCCGCATGCTCCACAACAAGGAGAAGGCCATCATCATCCTGGACTACCTGCAGCTGGTGAGTCCTCCGCCGGGGCGTCGCTCCGAGAGTCGTACCGTCGAGGTCTCCGAGATGTCGCGTAGTTTAAAGATCATGGCCAAGGAGCTCAAGATCCCGCTCATTGCACTGTCGCAGCTGTCGCGTCAGGTCGAGTCCCGTACCGGGAAGCGCCCGCAGCTGTCCGACCTGCGTGAATCGGGCTCCATCGAGCAGGACGCCGACATCGTTATGTTCTTGGACCGCTCCGCCGATGAGGCCGAGGCCTCGCGTGACGATCGACCCGACGAGGGCGTCACGCGTATCGTCGTGGCCAAGAACCGTTCGGGCCCGATCGGTGACGTCGACCTGATGTTCCTGCCGGCATCCACCAAGTTCTATGAGCTTGATGGGGCGCATACCGAGGAGTAGGACAGGCGCCCGTTGCACGGGTATACTGGGAATGTTTTGTGCTTCTGCGTGCCAGCGTGGCGCGTAGACAGTCCATGAATGTAAGGAGTAAACATGCCGTCAACCGTTTTGGTCGGTGCCCAGTGGGGCGATGAGGGCAAGGGTAAGATCTGCGACCTGGTCGCCGGCGACTTTGATGCCGTCGTGCGCTATTCGGGCGGTAATAACGCCGGCCACACCATCGTCGTCAACGGCAAGAAGTACGGCCTGCACCAGGTGCCCTCCGGCATCATGTATTCCGACCACGTGTCGGTGATCGGTAACGGCTGCGTCGTCAACCCCAAGGTTGTCCTTGAGGAGATCGACATGTTCGAGGCCGACGGCATCACCACCAAGAACCTCAAGATCAGTGGCAACGCGCATATCATCATGCCGTACCACATCGATTTGGATGGTGCTTTTGAGCAGAAGCTCGGCAAGAAGAACATCGGTACCACCAAGCGCGGCATCGGTCCGTGCTACCAGGACAAGATGGCCCGCATTGGCCTGCGCATGCAGGACATGCTGGACGAGGCACTGTTCCGCGACAAGCTGGAGACCGCTCTTGCCCGCGTGAATCCCGAGCTCGAGCTCATCTACCACCTGCCCACCTACACCGTGGACCAGATCTGCGACGAGTACCTGCCCATGGCCGACCGCCTGCGCCCCTACATCACCGAGACGAGCCTGCTGCTCAACAACATGATCGACGAGGGCAAGGATTTGCTGTTCGAGGGCGCCCAGGCGACGCTGCTCGACATCGACCACGGCACCTATCCGTACGTGACGTCTTCTAACTGCACCGCCGGCGGCGCCATCACCGGCTCCGGCGTCGGTATGAAGAATGTCGACCGCGTGCTGGGCGTCATGAAGGCCTATATCACCCGCGTCGGTTCGGGCCCCATGCCCACCGAGCTTTCCTATGAGTCCGAGGCCGGCCATACGCTGACCGAGGAAGGCTATGAGTACGGCGTGACCACCGGTCGCCGTCGTCGCTGCGGCTGGTTCGACGGCCCCATCGCCAACTACGCCTCGCGCGTCAACGGCCTCACCGATATCGCCATGACCAAGCTTGACGTGCTTTCGGCCTTCGATACCATTAAGGTGTGCGTTGCCTACGACGTCGACGGCGAGCGTTACACGAGCGTGCCCGAGCATCAGGTTCGTTTTGAGCACGCCAAGCCCATCTACGAGGAGCTCCCGGGCTGGAAGTGCGACATCACCGGTTGCCGCAGCTTTGAGGAGCTGCCGCAGGAGGCTCAGGACTACGTGGCGTTTATCGAGGATCTGGCACACACCCGCGTGACGTTTATTGGCGTCGGCGCTGGTCGCGAGCAGATCATCAACCGATTCTGGAAGTAATCGGCACTATTCGGTTATTGCGATATACCCCTTTGCAGCCCGGACGGGCGGCCGAGGGGTATATTTGCTTGCAAAGGGCTCGCGCGGAGCGGGCCGTTCATCCATAGAGGAGGCACCCTTGAAGGCGGACACTCAAACCATCGACATCCTGTTGTTGGGCAGCGGCGGCCGCGAGCATGCTCTGGCAGCAAAGCTCGCAGCATCACCGCGCGCCGGCAAGCTCTACATCGCGCCGGGTAACGGCGGCACCGCGAGCTGCGGCGAGAACGTTGTTCTCGACGATTGCGATCCTGCGGCCGTGGCGGCGTTTGCCCAGAGCCACGGATGCGGACTCGTGGTAATTGGCCCCGAGGCTCCGCTCGTGGCGGGCGTGGCCGACGCCGTGCGCGCGGCGGGTATTCCCTGCTTTGGCCCGGGTGCCGAGGGCGCCCAGATGGAGGGCTCCAAGCTGTTCTCCAAGCAGCTCATGGAGCGTGCCGGCATTCCGACGGCCGCCTATGGCTCGTTCACCGACGAGGCTTCAGCTCTCGCCTACGTGCGCGAGCAGGGCGCCCCGCTGGTCGTGAAGGCAGACGGCCTGGCCGCAGGCAAGGGCGTTATCGTGGCGACTGAGCTCGAGCAGGCCGAGGAGGCCGTGCGCGAGTGCTTTGGCGGAGCCTTTGGTGATGCCGGCAACACCGTGGTCATTGAGGAGATGCTGGTTGGCCCCGAGTGCTCGCTGCTGGCCTTTACCGACGGCAAGACCGTGCGCCCCATGGCCACTTCGCAGGACCACAAGCGTGCGCTCGAGGGCGACCTTGGCCCCAACACCGGTGGCATGGGCGTTTACAGCCCGGTGCCCATCGTGACCGACGAGGAGCACGCCACGATGGTGGCGGTCATGGAGCAGACCGTGGCCGAGCTTGCTGCCGAGGGCATCGACTACCGCGGCTGCCTGTACGGAGGCTTTATGCTCACCCCCGCCGGCCCCAAGGTGCTGGAGTTCAACGCCCGCTTTGGCGACCCCGAGACGCAGGTCGTGCTCCCGCGCCTCAAGAACGACCTGGTCGAGGTCATGCTGGCTTGTGCCAACTGTGAGCTCGACCAGATTGAACTCGACTGGCGTGACGAGTGGGCTGTGGCTGTTGTCCTGACGAGCGCGGGCTACCCCGGCAGCTACGAGAAGGGTAAAGTCATCACCGGCATCGCCGACGCCGAGGCCATGGAGAACGTGACCGTGTACCATGCCGGCACCGCCGTGGTGGACGGTCAGCTTGTGACCAACGGTGGCCGAGTGCTTGCCGTGACCGCGCTGGGCGACACGTTCGAGAACGCTCGCAACCTTGCCTACGAGGCCTGTGAAAAGATTGATTTTGAGGGCAAGACCTTGCGTCATGACATCGGTCTGCGCGCGCTGCGTGGCCGCGACGCCTGGGATGCCTAAAGTCCGAGAGGGATGAGACGGATGGACGAGAAGAACGAAGAGCTCGTGGACGCGCAAATCGCCGAAGAGGACAGCCGCATATATGGGCACGCCGAGGGCGAGCCTGGTGGCGAGGTCGCTGACGAGCCGGCGCTGGTGCTGGGCGACGACGACCCGCACGATGCCGAGCTGCACGAGAAGATTCTTTCGGAGGAGTGCGCCTGGAAGGGCAAGATCCTCGACGTCCACCGTCTTGAGGTTGAACTGCCCAACGGTCACCGCAGCGCCCGCGATATCGTTCGCCATCCGGGTGCGGCGGCCGTTGTGGCACTGACCGAGAGCGGCAAGATCGTACTTGTGCGTCAGTACCGCACCGCCATCGACCGCGTGACGGTCGAGATTCCCGCCGGCAAGCTCGATCCAGGCGAGGACCCGCTCGATTGTGCCAAGCGCGAGCTGCATGAGGAGACGGGCTTTAGGGCTGGTCGCATTCGCTTTTTGACGTCGATTGTCACGTCCTGCGGCTTCTGTGACGAGATCATTCACATCTATCTGGCCACCAAACTCGAGTTCGATGCACCCAACCCCGATGATGACGAGTTTGTCAACGTGGATCTGGTGCCGCTGCACGAGCTGATCGACGCCGTGCTCGACGGCAAGATCGAAGACGCCAAGACCGTCGTGGGCGCCTTGGCCTGCGATAGCATCGCGC
The DNA here is from genome assembly GCA_902494765.1 of uncultured Collinsella sp. Classification (GTDB taxonomy): domain Bacteria; phylum Actinomycetota; class Coriobacteriia; order Coriobacteriales; family Coriobacteriaceae; genus Collinsella. The sequence continues at coordinate 7,682 of CABUUK010000004.1, read as the reverse complement.
ATAGGTTGGGCGGAGCCGAGCTCTAGGTTACGCGGTTTTACCAAACCGCGTAACGAGTCGACGCTGCAAACGCCCCTAAGCGGCAATCTGCCTTTCAATCGTCGCTCGCGTACCGAAGTACGCGTCGCTCCTCTTTCAAGGCACCTTGCTCGCTTAGGGACGTTTTCGCTGACGCTGCCAGAACATCGGTGTTATGTTTGTTGGGATGCTTTGTTTTCAACCCGACCGGTTCAACCGGATTTCTCACGCTATTTATTTCTCTCCGAGGACTGCATGTTTAGAAGGTTTTTGTCTTATTACAAGCCCCAGATGGGGCTTTTTGTTGCCGATACTGTTTGCGCCCTGGTGCTTGCCGCCATTGACCTGGCGTTTCCCATTATCCTGCGCAATCTGACCGGCGGGCTCTTTACCCAGGGTCAGGCTGCTATTATGCAGGCGCTCGGTATGATCGCGGTTGGCCTGGTGCTGATGTATGCCATCCGTTGCGCCTGCCGCTACTTTGTGAGTTACTGGGGCCACGTGATGGGCGCGCGCATGGAGTCCAAGATGCGCGAGGACCTGTTCGATCAGTACGAGCGCTTTAGCTTTGCGTATTTCGATCGCAACAGCTCGGGTGACATGATGAGCCGCGTGGTCAACGACCTGTTCGATATCTGTGAGGCAGCGCATCACGTACCCGAGTGGATAATCATCTGCGGTATCGAGATCGTCGGCTCGTTTGTGATCCTCTTTACCATCGCTCCGGTGCTGGCGCTTGCCATGGCCGTGGTGACGGCGGTGTTTGCGGTCATTATGTTTTGGCAGAACATGCGCATGCGCGAGGTCTTCAGCGACAATCGCAAAAAGATCAGCGGTATTAATGCTCAACTGCAGGATTCGCTGGCCGGCATGCGCGTGGTCAAGAGTTTTGCGAACGAGGAAGCTGAGCGCTCCAAGTTCCGCGTCTCTAATGACCGCTATCTTTCGTCCAAGGAGAATATGTATCACGCCATGGGCGTCTACACTGCGACGTATGGCCTGCTCTCGGGTGTGCTGTACGTGATCGTGGTGCTGCTGGGTGGTTGGCTGGTGGCGCAAGGCCAACTGCAGCCGGTCGATATGGCGACCTTTGCGCTCTACATTTCGCTGTTCTGCACCCCGCTCGAGACGCTTGTGAACTCGGCTGAGACGTATCAGAAAGCCATCGCCGGCTTTAAGCGTATGGACGAGGTACTTTCGACCGCCCCGGATATCCAGGACAAGCCGGATGCCGCGGACCTGCAGGTGACGGCTGGCGCGGTTGAATATCGCGATGTGTGCTTTAGCTACGAGGATGTTGAGTTGGGCGAGGGCAGTGCCGACGGACGCCCTGTTATCGATCATATGGATCTGTCCATCAAGCCCGGACAGACCATTGCCCTGGTTGGCCCCTCGGGCGGTGGCAAGTCCACAACGTGTTCGCTGCTGCCGCGCTTTTATGACGTGGCTGCTGGATCCGTCAGCATCGATGGCCAAGACGTGCGCGACGTGACGCAACAGAGTCTGCGCCGCGCCATTGGCCTGGTGCAGCAGGATGTCTATCTGTTTGACGGTACGATTGGCGAGAACATCGCTTACGGCAAGCCAGGCGCCACGGCAGAAGAGGTCGCCGAGGCCGCCCGCCGCGCCAATATCGATGCCTTCATTGAGTCCCTACCGCAGGGCTACGACACGGTCGTGGGCGAGCGCGGCAGCCGTCTTTCGGGCGGACAGAAGCAGCGCGTTGCCATCGCGCGCGTGTTTCTCAAGAACCCCAAGATCCTGATTTTGGACGAGGCGACGAGTGCTTTGGATAACGAGAGCGAGGAGGCGGTGCAGGCGTCGCTCGAAGAGCTGGCACGCGGCCGTACCACAATCATCATCGCCCACCGCCTTTCGACCATTAAGCATGCTGACGAGATTGCGACCGTTGAGCATGGTCGCGTTGTGGAACGTGGCACGCATGAACAGCTTCTCGCCCGTGGCGGCACCTATGCCCGTTACTATCGAATGCAGTTCGAAGGTGCGCGTGCGCACGAGCTCGACTGATTGATATGACAGGAAGTTTATGGCTGACAAGAACCCTTTGACTCCGGAAGAAGTGACGGAGTTATTCTCCGAAATCGATGCATCCGGTGTCTTGGATCCCACGCTTGCCAAAAAGCGAACCGAGCGCATGCGTGAGAAGGAGGCTGCGGCCAAGCGCGGTGACAAAGCTGCGCTAGCGCAGCTGCGCAGCGAGGACCGCGCGAGCCAGACAAAACATATCGACCCGCTGTCCGAGGACGATCCTTCGGGTTCGCAGGTGAGTCATACCATTACGAAGACCGCGATGGCCGTGGTCATTGGTATTTTGGTGCTGATCGTGGGCATGCAGGTTGGCTACGGCGTGATGCGTCGTCTGAACACCGCCAACCTGTCCGAGAGCGTTTCGGTCGATACCGTTTCGACGGCGCTGAAGGGCGGCCTTGAGTGGGGCAACGGCTTTACGCAGTTCCCGCTCGACTTTACCGTCGATGAAGCCGATGAGCGTACGGGCACGGTCGAGGTGACGGTGTTGGACACATCGTCTGCCAACGAGCTCGAGCTGCTGTCCAACGGGCAGATTCAGGCCGCGGCGCTTGCGACCAACGCGCTGCTCAACGATAAAATCGACCGCGTGGTGTATAACGTTCACGCCTATATCGACGAGGATAGCAACATTCAGCACGATTCCTTCTTTGGCATGTTTCCCGCCCAGGGCCACCAGAGCGCCATCCTGACGTTCGTGTGGACCAAGAGCTCATCCAACGCCACGAATATCGACTGGAAGATGCGCATCGTGAGTATGGATGACACCATCGCCGAGCGCATTCAGAAGCAGGTGAACTCGGTGTCGTCGTTGATTGAGGACCCGGTGGTGAGCCAGACCAAAATTGACGAGGAAAAGGCCGAACGTGACCTGGAGCATCGTCTGCATGGCCGCGAGATTTTCCGCGGCGGCAAGCCCGACCGAACGTCGTCCGAACTGCTGGAACAGGACAAGAAAAAGTAAGAGGCCATCATCCCGCGTGAGCCACAAGCCTCGCGGGATGATTTTTTAATCCCCGTCCCAGAAAAATCATTATGCATAGAAAGTCATAATTATCATTTCGTAAACATTTCGATGAAATTAACGCCATGAGGCATGCTTGCGGTTACAATACCGCGAGGCCTAACTACACACCTTTAAGCCGGTCCTGTGAGACCGGGAAGGAGAATTATGGCGAACAACCATACCGCGGGCGCTGCCGCCCGCACCTTCGCGCCCAGCGAGCTTTGCCAGCGTATGCTGGCCAAAACCAGCAAGGGCACCTGCGGTCCCTGTATCCTGTATCTTGAGGATGGGACCATTTTTTATGGACGTGCATGCGGCGCCGAGGGCACCGCGACCGGCGAAGTCTGCTTCAACACCTCGCTTGAGGGCTACTTTGAGGTCATGACCGACCCGAGTTATGCCGGCCAAATTGTAACCATGACCTATCCGCAGATCGGCAATTACGGTATCGACGAGACCGATGTCCAGTCGGCCTTCCCCGGCGACGCCGCGCGCCCTGCGAGCGCTCCGGCTATGCGCGGCATGATCGTTCGCGACATGTGCGCCACGCCTTCTAACTGGCGCTCGGCCGTCAGCGTGCCGGAGTACCTGCGCGCTCACGGCATCGTCGCTATCGAGGGTGTCGACACCCGCGCTCTGGTGCGCCATCTGCGCGACAATGGTTCCAAGATGGGCATTATCTCGACCGAGATCTTCGACGTCGACGAGCTTGCCGAGCGTCTGGCCGCAGCGCCCACGCTGGTAGGCGAGAACCTGGTGAAGACCGTAAGCTGCCCCGCGCCTCACGAGTTTGTGGCCGCCGACCTGCCTGCCACGCATGACTTTGCACTTGCGGTTGCCGCTCCTGCCCGTCACAAAGTGGTCGCCTACGACTGCGGCGTCAAGCGCGGCATTCTGGAGGGGCTGGTCCGCGCCGGCTGTGATCTTACCGTCGTGCCGTGGGATACGCCTGCCCAGCAGGTGCTCGACATGAATCCCGATGGCGTCTTTTTGTCCAACGGCCCCGGCGACCCCGATGCCGTGGTGGAGACCTACGAGCAGGTACAGCAGCTGATCGGCAAGGTGCCGGTCTTTGGTATTTGTCTTGGTCACCAGATGATCAGCCTGGCCTGCGGCGCCCAAATGGAAAAGCTTAAATTCGGTCACCGTGGCGGTAACCAGCCGGTTATGAATCTGGTGAGCCGTCGCGTGGAGATCACCGCGCAAAACCACGGCTTTGGCCTGCTGTTCCCCAGTCTGGGCAAACTGATTCCGGAGCTTTCCGGCGGCGAAACCGAGCATGCGGCCGATGGCGACCTGCGCGCCTGGGTGCGCCGCGGAATCGCGCCGGTCGTGATGAACGAGCGCTTTGGTTGCATTCGCCTGACACATGTGAACCTCAACAACGGCACCGCCGAGGGCATCCAGCTGCTCGACGCCCCGTGTTTCTCGGTCCAGTACCACCCCGAGGCTTCGCCCGGCCCCACCGATGCCCACTATCTCTTTACCGCCTTTACGCGACTCATGGACGGCGAGGAGAACTACCTGGACATCGACACCGCGAAGGACCGCCTCGCCGGCTGGAATTTCGCCGAGTCCGAGAACGCTGCGACCGAGGAGAACTAACATGCCTAAACGTACTGACATCAAGCGCATCCTCGTTATTGGTTCGGGCCCCATCGTTATTGGCCAGGCCTGCGAGTTCGACTACTCCGGCGCCCAGGCCTGCAAGGTGCTCAAGGAGGATGGCTTTGAGGTCATCCTGGTCAACTCCAATCCGGCGACCATCATGACCGACCCGGGCTTGGCCGACCGCACCTATGTTGAGCCTATCATCGCCGAGTTTATCGAGCGCGTGATCAAGAAAGAGCGCCCGGACGCGCTGCTGCCCACGCTGGGCGGCCAGACCGGTCTGAACGCCGCCGTCGAGCTGGCAAAGGACGGCACGCTCGACAAGTACGGCGTCGAGATGATCGGCTGCGACCTGGCCGCTATCGAGCGCGGCGAGGACCGCAAACTCTTTAACGAGGCCATGGCCGAGATCGGCCTGGAGGTCGCGCGCTCGGGCTATGCCTACAGCGTGGCCGACGCCGAGGCTATCGCCGAGCGCGTGGGATATCCCTGCGTACTGCGCCCGAGCTTTACCCTCGGTGGCGCCGGCGGCGGCATCGCGCATACCCACGAGGAGCTCGTCTCCATCGTGAGCCAGGGCCTTGAGCTCTCGCCTGCCCATGAGGTGCTGGTCGAGGAGTCCATCGAGGGTTGGAAAGAGTATGAGATGGAGGTCATGCGCGACCACGCCGGCAACGGCATCATCGTGTGCTCCATCGAGAATCTCGACCCCATGGGCGTGCACACCGGCGACTCCATCACCGTGGCGCCGGCGCAGACACTAAGTGACCTTGAGTACCAGCGCATGCGTGTCGCGTCGCTCGCCATTCTGGAGAAGATTGGCGTCGAGACCGGCGGCTCCAACGTGCAGTTTGCCGTGAACCCCCAGACCGGCCGCCTAATCGTCATCGAGATGAACCCGCGCGTGAGCCGTTCGTCCGCACTGGCCTCCAAGGCCACGGGCTTCCCCATCGCCAAGGCCGCCGCTCGCCTGGCCGTGGGCTACACGCTCGACGAGATCGTCAACGACATCACCAAGGCAACGCCCGCCTGCTTTGAGCCCACGATCGACTACTGCGTGGTCAAGGTGCCGCGCTTTGCCTTCGAGAAGTTTAAGGGTACCGACCCCACGCTCACCACGCGTATGAAGGCCGTGGGCGAGATCATGGCGATCGGCCGCACCTTTGAGGAGGCCTTCGGCAAGGCCATGCGCTCGCTGGAGGACGGACACCAGGGCATTTGCGCCGGCGGCAAGGAGGGTGCCGACAAGCTGAGCGACGACGAGCTCGCTCGGGCCGTGGCAACCCCGACCGAGCACCGCATCTTCTTTGTGGTCGAGGCCCTGCGCCGTGGCTGGGACATCGCCCGCATCCATGCCATCTGCGGTATCGATCCGTGGTACCTCAACCGTATCAACGACATGGTGCAGGTCCAGGAGAGCATCCGCGGCCTGCGCGTGGAGGATATCGACGCCGACGCGATGCGCCTGCTCAAGCAGTACGGCACGAGCGACGCCGAGATTGCCGCGCTGACCGGCTCCGATGAGCGCTTTGTGCGCGCCTACCGCAAGGGCCTGGGCGTGGTTCCCAGCATGAAGACGGTCGATACCTGCGCGGCCGAGTTCTCGAGCGCCACGGAGTACCACTACAAGACGTACGAGAACATCTACCGCACGAGCCCGGATGCCAAGAAGTGCGTGGCTCCCGACGAGACCACGCCGGCGGACAAGCCCAAGGCGATGATCCTGGGCGCCGGCCCCAACCGCATTGGCCAAGGTATCGAGTTCGATTACTGCTGCGTGCACGCGAGCTACGCACTGGCGGCTCGCGGCTTCGAGACCATCATGGTCAACTGCAACCCCGAGACCGTCTCGACTGACTACGACACGTCCGACCGCCTTTACTTTGAGCCGCTCACCTACGAGGACGTCATGGACGTCATCGACGTTGAGCGTCCCGACGGCGTCGTGGTAACGCTCGGCGGCCAGACCCCGCTTAAGCTGGCGCGCATGCTCGAGGAGAGTGGCGTCAACATCATGGGCACCAAGCCCGATGCCATCGACTTTGCCGAGGACCGCGAGCGCTTTGCCGCCCTGCTCGACAAGCTGGGCATTATGTATCCGCCGGCGGGCCAGGCAACCTCGTTTGAGGAGGCCGAGGCCGTGGCCGCGCACATCGGCTACCCGCTGCTGGTACGTCCGAGCTACGTGCTGGGCGGCCGCGGCATGATGATCGCCTACGATGCCGAGCATCTGCGCAATTACATGGCCGAGGCCGCGCGCATTAGCCCCGACTACCCGGTGTATCTGGACCGCTTCCTGGAGGGCGCAATCGAGTCCGACGTCGACGCCCTGTGCGACGGCGAGGAGGTCTACATCGGCGGTATCTTGGAGCATATCGAGGAAGCCGGTATTCACTCCGGCGACTCCGCGACCTGCATCCCGCCGTTTAGCTTTAGCGAGAGCCTGCAGGCGAAGCTCCGCGAGACCACGCGCCGCATCGCGATGGCGCTGGGCGTCCGCGGCCTGGTTAACGTGCAGTACGCCATTAAGGGCGAGACCGTCTACGTGATCGAGGCCAACCCACGCGCAAGCCGTACCGTGCCGTTTATCTCCAAGGCCACCGGTGTGCCGCTAGCCAAGTGTGCCGCACGTATCATGGCAGGCGATTCCATCGCGAGCTTGGGCCTGCCGAGCGACGAGCGTCAGCTCGATTGGTTCTGCATGAAGGAGGCCGTCATGCCCTGGGGCCGTTTCCCGGGCGCCGACGTTATCCTGGGGCCCGAGATGAAGTCGACGGGCGAGGTCATGGGTATCGCCAAGAGCTACCCCGAGGCATACGCCAAGACGCAGCTGGCGATCGACTACAACCTGCCCGATCCGAGCAGCGGCAAGGTGTTCATCAGCGTGTGCGACCGCGACAAGCGTCATATCCTTTCGGTCGCGCGCATCCTGCGCTACCTGGGCTTTGACATCTGCTCTACCGAGGGCACGGCGCGCGTGCTGCGTGGAGGCAACGTG
>CABUUK010000003.1 GCA_902494765.1 uncultured Collinsella sp. | reverse complement strand
CGCACGAGCCGGAGAGCACTTAATGTGCTCTCCGTGCGAGCAGGACTGTCCGAGCAGGCGACCAAACCCCGCGCCCCGTCCCGGCGAGCGCTTGGGGACCGGTGGCCTACAGGTGGCTGATGATCAGTTCCATCTTGCCTTCGAGGTCGATGGAGCTGACGGTGCTCGGGGCCAACAGGTGGCTTCCCTTGTGGACGGGGTCGCCGCAGACGGTGCCTTCGCCGTCGATGACCGACAGGCACATGAAGGGCCAGCGCTGGTCGAGGGTCTTGCTGCCGTTGACGCGCACGCGATCGACGGTGTAGCAGGGGTTGGACTCGAGCTCGGTCACGCCGTCCACCTCGGGCGCGGTCACCGTGCCGTCGGTCGGAGCCTGAGCATCAAAGTCGATGCAGTCGAGGCTCTGCTCAATGTGCAGCGGGCGCAGGTTGCCGTCAGTGCCGGGACGGTCGTAGTCGTACAGACGATACGTCACGTCGCTCGACTGCTGCGTCTCCAAAATGAGCGTGCCGGTCTTGATGGCGTGCACGGTACCGGAATCAATCTGGAAAAAGTCGCCCTTGTGAATCGGCAACACGTTGAGCATGTCGTCCCAACGTCCTTCCTCGATCATTTGTGCGGCCTCGGCGCGGTCCTTGGCACGCTGGCCGACGATGATCGTGGCGTCGGGCTCGCAGTCCAGCACATACCAACACTCGGTTTTGCCCAGGCTACCGTTCTCGTGCTCGGCAGCGTACTCGTCGTTGGGATGAATCTGGATCGAAAGGTCGTCCTTGGCGTCCAGAATCTTAATGAGCAGCGGGAACTCCTTGCCCTCGCAGTTGCCAAAGAGCTCGCGATGCTCGGCCCACAGCCACGACAGCGTGTGGCCGGCATACGGGCCCTCCGCAATCTGGCAGTCGCCGTTGGGGTGGGCCGAGATGGCCCAGCACTCACCGATGGGGCCATCGGGAATGTCGTAGCCAAATACGGTTTCGAGCTGGCGACCGCCCCAGATCTTCTCGTGGAAGATCGGCGTCAGTTTAATCAAATCGGACATATTCATACCTCATTGTGTTGCGCGGGCGCTGCGTAAAACTGTTCAAAACGAGCGCCCGCATGACTGCAAAAACCTATGCCAACGTTACGTTGTGCAACTCAAAGCGGTCGCCAACGTTGCGCGAGACCGAATACTCAAAGGCGGCGCCGCTGTCCAAAAAGCCAATCTGGGTGAGCTCGAGCAGGGGAGAGCCAGGCTTGGTGTCCAGGCGCTCGGCTTCTTCCTCGGTTGCTGCCACGGCGCGAATGGTACGGTGGAAGCTCGAAATTTTCAGCCCGCATTGCTCGCGGATGAAATGGTAGACCGATCCGTACAGATCCTTCTTTTTCAGCCCCGGAATCAGCTCGAGGGGCATGTAGGTGTACTCGATAACGATGGGCTTCCCATCGGCCTGACGCACGCGCACGACTTGATAGGCAAAGTCATCCTCGGCAATTCCCAGCTGGGCTGCGATGTCCGCTGGTGGATTAACAATCGAGAAATCGTAGACCACCGAGGTCACCTTTTCCCCGCGGTGCTCATACGAAAAGCCCTGGGCACGGTCGTTTTTGCCCTGGAAAAACGCCTGGCCGGGAAGTCCCGCCGCGTCCTTAACGTAGGTGCCCGATCCGCGCCGGCTGGTAATAAGACCTTCCTCGGTGATTTGCTCGATAGCTCGTTTGACGGTGATTTTGGAAACGCTATAGAGCTCACAGAACTCAACGACGGTGGGAAGCTTGTCGCCCGGTTTAAGAGCGCCATCCTCGATACTTCGACGAATATCTGCAGCTATCGCCTCGTATTTGGGAATCATGGAACCTCCTTTCCGACATATATGAATACAAAAAGTAAGTATAACCCTCAACAGGGCATCCATATTACTTTTATCTAAGAAGTTCGAGAAAGAAAAAAGAAAAAGACGCTTTACTTTTAAAATTAGAGCGCTATAGTTTAAGCAACGAACGGAATCCTTCCGCACAACAGGATCGACCGTTTGGGGACGGTTTTGTTTTGGCGGGTTGGATATCGGTATGGCCTGTGCGCGCCCGCGCCGGATAACCTGCCAAAGCAAACCCGTCTCCAACCGGAAGCTCTAGAACACGAAAGCGAGGACTTTGATGGCACAGTATCAGCTGCCCAACGACTTCTTCTTTGGCGCTGCTATGTCCGGCCCGCAGACTGAGGGTCAGTGGAACCAGGGCGGCAAGCTCGAGAACCTGTGGGACACCTGGTCCATCCAGGATCTGGGTTCGTTCTACAACCGCGTTGGCTCTTACGCCGGCAATGACTTTATGGCCAAGTACCAGGAAGACCTTCGCATTTTGAAGGACTTGGGTCTGGATACCTATCGCACTTCCATCCAGTGGAGCCGTCTGCTCGATGCCGACGGCAACCTCAACGAGGAAGGTGCCGCGTGGTATCACGAGTTGTTCCGCGCCTCTCGCGAAGCCGGCTTGGAGCCGTTTGTCAACTTGTACCACTTTGACATGCCCACCTACCTCTTTAACCGTGGCGGCTGGGAGAGCCGTGAGGTTGTCGAGGCTTACGCACATTACGCCGACGTCGCCTTCCACGAGTTTGGCCAGGAGATTAAGTACTGGTTCACCTTTAACGAGCCCATCGTCGAGCCCGAGCAGCGCTATCAGGAGGGCGTGTGGTTCCCGCAGCTCCACGACTTCAACCGCGCCCGCACCGTGCAGTATCACATCTCGCTGGCGCACGCGCTGGCCGTGGCCAACTATCGTCGCGCCTATGACGAGGGCGCTATTCGCGCCGATGCCAAGATCGGCATGATCAACTGCTTTACCCCGGTCTACACCAAGGAGAACCCCAGCGAGGCGGACCTCGAGGCCGTGCGCATGACCAGCGGCATCAACAACCGCTGGTGGCTCGACCTCATCACCAAGGGCGAGCTTCCTGCCGACGTGCTCGACAGCCTGGCCGAGGGCGGCGTTAAGCTCCCGTTCCGCGCCGGCGACCAAGAGATCCTCAAGCAGGGTGTTGTCGACTGGCTAGGCTGCAACTACTACCACCCCACGCGTGTTCAGGCGCCGGCGAGCAAGGTCGACCAGTACGGCCTGCCGCACTTTGCCGACGAGTACGTATGGCCCGACGCCGTTATGAACGAGAGCCGCGGCTGGGAGATCTACCCGCAGGGCCTCTACGACTTTGGCATGGACTGCGCTAAGAACTACCCCGATCTTGAGTGGTTCGTTTCCGAGAACGGCATCGGCATCATGGACGAATACAAGAACCGTGACGCCGAAGGAACCATCCAGGATGACTACCGCGTCGACTTTGTACGTCAGCACCTGGAGTGGGTGGCCAAGGCCATCGACGAGGGCGCCAAGTGCCGCGGATACCATTATTGGGCCGTCATCGATAACTGGTCTTGGGCCAATGCCTTTAAGAATCGCTATGGCTTTGTCGAGGTCGATCTGATGGATGGCTATAAGCGCCGTCTTAAGAAGTCGGCGGCCTGGCTCAAACAGGTCGCCACGACCCACGTGGTTGATTAGCGACCGGACGAACGTCCAGACCGCGCGCCGCCGCGCGCAACACATGGCACATCTGGTGGCAGAGGGCGACAGACCACCGTGCGCATAGGAAAGGCCGGATTTGAAAGTTAGGAGCAATCATGGCCAGTGACAACGGAAAGAGCTTCCTCGACAAGTTTGCCGAGGTCTCTGCGAAGGTGGGAAACCAGGTTCACCTGCGTTCCCTGCGTGACGCCTTCGCGACCATCACGCCGCTCTATATCCTTGCGGGTATCGCGGTTCTTATTAACAACGTCGTGTTCCCTCTGTTCCCGCTCGATGCGGCGGGCCTTGCCAACCTTCAGACGTGGGGTTCGGCGATTACGCTGGGCACCCTCAACGTCTCTGCCATTATCTTGGCCGGATTGATTGGCTACAGCCTCGCTAAGAACAAGCGCTTCGATAATCCGCTTGCTTGCATGGTCGTCGCTATCTCTGCCTTCGTCATCATGATGCCGCAGCAGATCACCGCCACGCTTGCCGCCACGAGCCCACTGCTCACCGACAAGATCACCTCCGCCGAGGTCACGGGCGCCCTTTCGACTGCCAACACCGGCACCAACGGTCTGTTCTCGGCTATTATCATCGCCCTGCTTTCCGTCTCGCTCTTCATCAAGATTTCTGGCGTCGAGAAGCTCAAGGTTAAGCTGGGCGAGGGCGTGCCTCCCGCGGTCTCCAACTCCTTCAACGTCATGATTCCGATGCTGCTTAACCTCGCGGTCTTCGCTCTTGCCGCAGCCCTGCTCGCCGTGTGCGCCGGCACCGATCTGTGCACCATCATCTCCACGTGCATCTCCAACCCGCTCAAGAGCATCATGAACGCTGGTCCGTGGGCTGTTATCCTCATCTACACCCTTGCTAACCTGCTGTTCTGCGTCGGTATTCACCAGTCCACCATCTCTGGCGCTACCGTCGAGCCGATCCTGACCATGCTCATCGTCGACAACATGGCTACCTTTGCCGCCGGTGGCACCATCCAGCCCGATCACTACATGAACATGCAGATCGTTAACAGCTTCGCCCTCATCGGCGGCTCGGGCTGCACCCTCATGCTCCTGCTCGACACGCTCCTGTTCTCCAAAAACAAGGCTTCCGAGACCGTTTCCAAGATGGCTATCCTGCCTGGTCTGTTCAACATCAACGAGCCGGTTATCTACGGTTACCCCATCGTGTACAACCTGCCGCTCATGATCCCGTTTGTCCTCCTTCCCGACCTGTTCATCGGCATCACCTATGGCCTTACCTGCGCAGGCATCATCAGCCCCTGCATCGCCCAGGTGCCCTGGACCATGCCTCCCGTCATCAATGCCCTGCTCGCTACGGGCTTTGACTGGCGCGCTGGCGTGTGGCAGGCTATCGAGATTGTCATTGGCATGGCCGTCTACCTGCCCTTTATGAAGATTTCCGAGAAGGCAATCGCCAAGCAGGAGGCTCTCGCCGAGTAGAACGCCTAACGTTCGTCCCTTTCACCTTTGCGGGCGCCGGTACGCGGCGCCGGTGCCCGCAGCTCTCTCCCTTGTGTAAAGATGCAGGGGGGTGGGCACAATAGCCGCAAGGAATAAAACCAGTTGTCGTCTGCGCGCCGCGCAGTTATAAGGAGGAAACCATGAAGAAGATCATGCTCTGCTGCAATGCCGGTATGTCCACGAGCCTGCTGGTCCAGAAGATGCAGGCCGAGGTTGCAAACCGTGGTCTGGATATTGAGGTCGAGGCTCGTCCCATGAACGAGGCCCACGATCACCTGGACGAGTGCGACATGTTGCTGCTTGGTCCGCAGATCGGCTACACCAAGGGCGATTTTGAGAAGGAGGCCGCCGGTCGTTTTCCGGTCGAGGTCATCAACATGGTCGACTACGGCCGCATGAACGCTGCCGGCATCATCGACCACTGCGTCAGCGTGATGGGCTAGGTGCTCTGCATGGAGGATATGAACGAACTGCAGATGACCTGCTTTGAGATCATCAGCTACGTCGGTACCGCCAAGAGCGTGTACATCAATGCCGTGCAAAAGGCCAAGGAGGGCGATTTTGACGCCGCCGAGGAGCTTATCAAGCAGGGCGACGAGGCCTATAACGGTGGCCACGATGTTCACATGGGGCTTCTGAAGAAGGAGGCCAACGGCGAACGTAACGGCGAGGCCCCGTTGATTTTGCTGCATGCCGAGGACCAGATGGCCGGCACCGAGACCATGCGCGTCATGGCGACGGAGCTCATCGAGGTTCACAAGCAGCTGCAGGCACTTCAGGCCTAGTCGGCGTTATCGCCGCGACGGACCGTGCGGTCCAACAGACAACATAGTCCCTTTGACGGGCGCCGGGAGCCTCCGCCTCCCGGCGCCTTTATTTTTGGGGATGGTCTTGCGCGGCCTGTTGGGCAGCCAATTGCGTTACCCCAGATAAAACCTGCCAAAACAAACCTGTCCCTTTTTGGTAGGTTTTTGCTTTGGGAGCGGTACCATACAGGCAATGTTTAAACGAGAAAGGTGGGCCCCCATGGAACCCAAGCAGTACTACATCGGCATCGACGTCGGCGGCACTTCGGTTAAGGAGGGCCTGTTCGACGAGGACGGAAATCTGCTGGCCAAGGCCAGCGTGCCCACGCCTCCCATCGTTGACGCTGCGGGCTTTGCCGCGGTGACCGAGGCTATCGACCAGGTGGTCGCTAAGGCGCAGATTCCGCGCGCCTTTGTGGCAGGCATTGGCCTGGCCGTTCCGTGCCCCATCCCGGCGTCGGGCGATGCCAAGGTCAAGGCCAACATTGCCATTAACCTGCCCGAGCTCAAGATCGCCATCCAGGAGCACTGCCCTGATGCGGTCGTTAAGTATGAGAACGATGCCAACGCCGCTGCCATGGGCGAGGCCTGGCTCGGTTCTGCCAAGGGCGTGCAGAACGTGGTGATGGTTACGATCGGCACCGGCGTAGGCGGCGGCGTTATCGTTAACGGCGACGTTGTGTCGGGCGTTGTGGGTGCCGGCGGCGAGATTGGCCACATGTGCCTGAACCCGGCCGAGGAGCGCACCTGCGGCTGCGGCGGCCATGGCCACCTGGAGCAGTATTCCAGTGCCACCGGCGTGGTGAGCAATTACCTGGCCGAGTGCAAGAAGGCGGGCGTCGAGCCCATCGAGCTCACCGGTCCCTCCGATTCCAAGGACGTGTTCCAGGCCTGCCGCGAGGGCGACAAGCTTGCGCTGGCCGCAGCCGACACCATGGCCGACTACCTTGGCCGCGCCCTGGCGCTTATCGCCAACGTGGTCGACCCCGAGATGTTCCTGATCGGTGGCGGCGCGTCCGCTTCGGCCGATGTCTACCTTGACGCCGTTCGCGAGCATTTCCAGCGCTACGCGCTTTCCGCCTCGCGCGAGACGCCCATAAAGGTCGCTTCGCTCGGAAACGACGCCGGCATCATCGGTGCCGCCTACGTGGCCCTGCGCGCCGCCGGTAAATAGCTGCTGCAAGGGGGTCAAGTTGCTTTGCACCAACACGGTGCAAAAGGGACAGACTTGGCCCCCATGCCTGCCCCAAAATATGCCGTGCCCCTTCCGTCTGCGAAGGCTCGGCGCCAGCGTGCTACCATAGCTACGTCCAAGTACACATATCAAGTGGAGGATATCCATGGCAAACGTTCTTGTCTTTGGTCACCAGAACCCCGATAACGACGCCATCATGAGTGCCGTCGTCCTGTCCCAGCTGCTCAACCAGGTTGAGTATGCCGGCAACACCTACGAGGCTTGCGCTCTGGGCCAGCTTCCGGCCGAGTCCGCCAAGCTGCTCGCCGATGCCGGCATTGCCGAGCCCCGCGTGATCGAGTCCGTCGAGGCCGGTCAGCTCGTCGTCCTCACCGACCACAACGAGTCCGCCCAGTCCGTCGCCGGCCTTAAGGACGCCACGGTCTTTGGTGTTGTCGACCATCACCGCATCGGCGACTTCGAGACCGCCGGCCCGCTGCACTACATCTGCCTGCCCTGGGGCTCCAGCTGCACCATCGTCACCAAGCTCGCCGGCGTGCTCGGCGTTGAGCTTTCCGATGTCCAGGCCAAGCTGCTGCTCTCGGCCATGATGACCGACACGCTCATGCTCAAGAGCCCCACCACCACCGATGTCGACCGCGCCGTCGCCGCCAAGCTCGGCGAGCAGGTGGGCGTCGACCCGGTCAAGTTTGGCATGGAGGTCTTCCTTACCCGTCCGTCCGGCTCCTTCACCGCAGCCGAGATGGTCGGCAACGACATCAAGATGTTCGAGCCCGCCGGCAAGAAGCTGCTCATCGGCCAGTACGAGACTGTCGACAAGACCCGCGCACTCGGCATGATTGACGAGATCCGCGAGGCCATGCGCGCCTACGCCGCCGAGAAGGGTGCTGACGGCATTGTCCTGTGCATCACCGATATCATGGAGGAGGGCTCGCAGGTCCTGCTCGAGGGCGAGACCGAGGCTGCTCAGAAGGGCCTGGGCATTGCCGACGAGCACGACGGCGTCTGGATGCCGGGCGTCCTCTCCCGTAAGAAGCAGGTCGCTGCCCCCATCATGGCCGCCTGCTAGGTTTAGTTGACCGAACGCCACGACCGGATCGCGGACGCCCCGCGCTCCGGTCGTTTTTTGTGCATGCGCCGCGTCGTCTCTTGGACAGGCGTGCCCGTGCCGTTGAGCAAATAATGTTCAACCTGTGGTTCCGCTTTTCGGCCACGCCTGCGTGCTTGTCGTGCAGGGTAGGCTAGATGCAAGCGTAATACGTTAGAGCGCGGCGCCGCCACTTGGGCGGGCCGTGCTTTTTTAAGACGGGAGCTTTCCCGTGAAAGGAGCCGCCCATGGCAGCAACCGAGCAGCTGTTCAACGTCCGTGAGCGCAAGCGCTTTGAACGCCACGACATTTGGGAGCGCATCGCCGAGAACGGCACGATTTCCGCCGCGGTTATGGTCATCGCCGCCATCGCCGCCGTCATTTGCGCCAATACCGATGCCTACGAGGCCATCCATCACTTTTTGGAGACCCCGCTGTATGTGGGTCTGGGCAACCTTACGGCCGGTCTTACCGTTGAGCTTTTCGTCAACGACTTCCTCATGGCGATTTTCTTTTTGTTGGTGGGCATTGAGCTTAAGTACGAGATGACGGTCGGCGAGCTCAAGAATCCGCGTCAGGCCATGCTTCCCATGCTGGCGGCCGTGGGCGGCGTCGTCGTTCCCGCCTGCATCTACCTGATCTTTAACCATACCGGCGCCCGCAACGGTTGGGCCATCCCCATGGCAACCGATATTGCCTTTGCGCTGGGCGTGCTGTCGCTTTTGGGCAACCGCGTGCCCAACGGCGTGCGCGTGTTCTTCTCGACGCTCGCCATCGCCGACGACCTTATCTCCATCGCCGCCATCGCCATCTTCTACGGTCAGAGCCCCAATCCGTTTTGGTTGGGCGCCGCTGCGCTTGTGACCTGCGCGCTCGTGTGGCTCAACAAGACGCAGCATTACCGCCTTGCCCCGTATTCGGTACTGGGTCTGCTGTTGTGGTTCTGCATGTTCAAGAGCGGCGTACATGCCACGCTTGCCGGCGTCATCTTGGCCTTTACCATCCCGGCCAAGTGCGGCGTCAAGCTCGATAGCCTCACCGATTGGTTGGGCGAGTGCCTGCCGCTGCTCGATGACCGCTACGACGACGAGGCGCACATCTTGGGCCAGCATGACTTTACCGTCTCGACCACCAGGGTCGAGCGCGTCATGCACCGCGTGACCCCGCCGCTCATCCGCATGGAGCGTCTGATCTCCACGCCGGTCAACTTTGTGATTCTGCCGATCTTTGCGTTCGTGAACGCACAGGTTCGCCTAGTGGGCGTGGACATGAGCACGCTGCTCACCGATCCGGTGACGCTCGGCGTGTACTTTGGCATGCTGCTGGGCAAGCCGATTGGTATCTTTGGCATGACGTTTGCCCTGGTTAAGTTTAGGGTCTGCGAGCTGCCGCACAATGTCAACTGGCACATGATTGCCGGTGTGGGCATTCTGGGCGGCATCGGCTTCACCATGTCGATCCTCATCAGCGGCCTTGCCTTCCCGACGGCCCAGTTTGAGGTCCTGGCCGCCAAGGCCGCCATCCTTGCCGGTTCGGTCACCGCTGCCGTGCTCGGTATGATCTACATGAGCGTGGTCTGCAAACACCCCGCGCCCAAAGACAAGTAAAAGCATATACAAGTTTGAAAACGCCGCCTGTGGACACCATCACAAGCGGCGTTTTAGTCAATGGGGACGTTCTTAAATGACTAGGTTTATTCCACGGTGCCGTAGACGGCGCCCCAGCCGTGGGCGGCCAAGGCGGAGTTGAGCTGGTCGCAAAGTGACTGGCGGTCGTAATAGCCGGGCGGTAGCAGGTTGACGATTTCCATGAGATCGGGCGCCAGGTCCAAGATCTCGGCCTGTACGATGAGATCCAGGCGGTCGATGGCGCGGCGGTCGTAAAACAGCCCGTCGACCAGGCGCTGCAGGTCGCCGAATTCCTCGGCCTGGAACGATCCGTATTCCATAGTGCCTCCTTGGGCGCCCCACGCCGGCATGCGCGGCGATTCATAATTCATTGCGATGAACTTAATCTATCACGGCTTCATGCCGTTGCGGCGGTGGCGGTCTATACTTAGACGAACTGCAACGTCCCGCTTCGCGAAAGGTCGCACCCATGCAGACGATCTACCAGAAGATGGAAACCACCGAACTCGATGCCGCCATCGAGGCGCTCAAAGCCGAGGTCGCCGAGGTCAAGGCCAAGGGCCTGGCGCTCGACATGGCCCGCGGCAAGCCGTCGCCCTCCCAGGTGGACATCTCTCGACCCATGCTCGATATCCTCAATGCCGATGCCGATCTGCACGACGGCAACGTCGACTGCTCAAACTACGGTTGCTTTGAGGGCATTCCCTCGGCACGCAAGCTGGCGGGGGAGTTCCTGGGTTGCCCTGCCGAGCAGACGCTCGTACTGGGTTCGTCGAGCCTTCTGATCGAGCACGATATCGCCGGCATGTTTTGGCGCTGCGGTTCGTGCGGCAGCGAGCCTTGGGAGGCTTACGAGGCCGCGCACGACGGCAAGAAAGTCAAGTTCCTGTGCCCTGTTCCCGGCTACGACCGTCACTTTGGCATCACCGCCGACCTGGGTATCGAGAATGTCCCCGTCGCGATGACCGACAACGGCCCCGACATGGACGAGGTCGAGCGTCTGGTTGCCGCCGACGACTCCATCAAGGGCATCTGGTGCGTGCCCAAGTATTCCAACCCCACGGGCATCACCTTTAGCGAGGACACCGTGCGTCGCCTGGTCGAGATGCCCACGGCCGCGCCCGATTTCCGCATCTTCTGGGACAACGCCTACTGCGTGCACGACCTGTACGACGAGACCGACGAGCTCGCCAATATCTTCGACCTCGCTCGCGCGGCGGGCACCGAGGACCGCGTGGTGGCTTTTGCCTCGACGTCCAAGATTACCTTCCCGGGCGCCGGCATCGGCTTCATCGGTGCGAGCCCCGCGGTCATCGCCGAGTTCTCCAAGCGCCTGAAGGCCGGCCTCATCAGCGCCGACAAGCTCAACCAGCTGCGCCACGTGCGCTTCCTTCCCACCATCGAGGCGGTCAAGGAGCACATGAAAAAGCATGCCGAGTTCCTGCGCCCGCGCTTTGAGGCCGTTGAGCGTAAGCTCACCGAGGGCCTGGGCGATACGGGTTGCGCCACTTGGACGCATCCCCGCGGCGGCTACTTTGTGAGCTTTGATGGTCCCGAGGGCTCGGCCCAAAAGGTCGCAGCGCTTTGTGCCGACCTGGGCGTCAAGCTTACGCCGGCTGGTGCTACCTGGCCTTATGGCAAGGATCCGCGCGACACCAACATCCGCATCGCGCCGAGCTATCCCACGGTCGATGACCTGGAGGCCGCGCTCGACGTGCTGGTGCTGGCCGTTAAGCTTGTCGCTGCCGAGCTTGCTCGTGCCGAGCGCGCCTAACGCCTAGGGCCCCGTAAGTCCGCGCCCAGTACTATCCGCACTTTCGATACGTAAAGGAGCGTATACATGGATTTGGGTATTTCCACCAACCCCACGCCGGAGATCTACACCATTAAGGTAACCGGCGAGATCGATATCTCTAACGCCGATAGCCTGCGCAATGCTATCGACCTGGCGCTCGAGCAGCCCACTGAGGCCGTTGAGCTCGATTTTGCCCAGGTGAGCTACATCGATTCGACGGGCATTGGCGTGCTCGTGGGCGCCGCGCACCACGCGGTCGACCACGGTAAGCGCTTTAGCTGCACTAATGTGCAGCCCCAGGTGATGCGCGTGGTTCAGCTGCTGGGCGTCGACCAGGAGATTTCGATCACGGCGGCATAATCTTTGCCCCCAAAAGGGCGTGCCGTTTGGCATATGTTTGTGATGCGCTCGGACGTTTTGGCGTCCGGGCGCTATACTTGACCGAATGAATAGACGAGTTCCGGCCGAATGGCGCGGTGCGGGCTCGACTCACATCGAGCCTTGGAGGTATGTGTGTTTGGTATTGGAGAGGGTGAGCTGGCAATCATCGTGGTCTTCGGCTTTTTGCTGTTTGGCCCGGATAAGCTCCCGCAGATGGGCCGCACGATCGGCCGTGCCATCCGTCAGTTCCGCGAGACGCAGGAAAAGATGACGGCCGTTGTTCAGTCCGAGATCATCGATCCGGTAAGCGAAGCCGCGTCGGCCCCGGTCAAGCCCAAGAAGGCTGCCGTCGATGATGATTCCGATGCGGACGAGGATACCGTCGAGACGGCTGCGCCCGCAAAGAAGGAGACCTTTGCCGAGCGCCGTGCCCGCCTTGCCGCCGAGAAGGCCGCGAGCGAGGGTGCCACCGAGGACGAAGGCGCTGCTGGTGAGGCCGAGCCCGCCAAGGCCGAGCCTGCTGCTGCCGCAGCCGAGCCCGAGCCTGCTGCAGAGCCGGAGCCCGAGCCCGAGCCGGCAGAGCCCACGACGGCTGACCTCTACGCCCGTCGTCCCCGTAAGCGCAAGGCTGTCGTCGACCAGCTCGCTCGCGAGCTCGAGGCCGAGGACGACGCCGCTGCCGCCGACGCCCCGAAGGGAGGCGATGAGTAATGCCTATCGGACCTGCGCGTATGCCGCTCTTCGATCACCTGGGAGAGCTCCGTCGCCGCCTGACCATCGTGGTCGTGTCGGTGTTCGCCGCCGCTATCGTGCTGTATTTCGCCACGCCTGTGGTGCTCGACATCCTGGAAGATCCCATCCGCTCCTTTGTGCCGGACGGTAAGTTCTACATCACTACCACGCTCGGCGGCTTTGGCTTGCGCTTCTCGCTGGCCATCAAGATGGCCGTGGTCATGTGCACGCCCATGATCATCTGGCAGATTCTGGCGTTTTTCCTGCCGGCGCTTCGCCCCAACGAGCGCAAGTGGGTCGTGCCCACGGTGCTCGCCTCGACGGTGCTGTTCTTCCTGGGTGCCATCTTCTGCTACTTCATCATCATTCCTGCGGGCTTTGAGTGGCTCATCGGCGAGACCTCGGCCGTCGCTACGGCACTGCCCGATCTGGAGAACTACGTCAACATGGAGCTGCTCTTTATGATCGGCTTTGGCGTGGCGTTTGAGCTGCCGCTCATCATCTTCTATCTGTCCGTCTTCCACATCGTGTCCTACGCTGCTTTCCGCGGTGCCTGGCGTTATGTATACGTTGGCCTGCTCGTGGGTTCGGCTGTGATCACGCCCGACGGCTCGCCCGTTACGCTGGGTCTCATGTATGGCGCCCTGCTCTCGCTCTACGAGATTTCGCTCGCCATCGCCCGTGTGGTCATTACCGCGCGCGAGGGCAAGGAGGGCTTGTTTGTGAGCCGTCTGGACCTGTTCTCGGACGACGAGGACGACGAGGAGTAAAACGGTATGCACGAAGTTGGCATTGTCAACGGCATACTCGATACAGTGATTCGCGCGGCGCGTGGGGCGGGGGCCTCGCGCGCCGTTTTGGTGACGCTGCGTATCGGGGATATGACCGAGGTCGTGCGCGAGGCGCTCGACTTTGCCTGGGAGACGTTTCGCGACGAGGACCCGCTCACGCGCGGCTGCGAGCTTGCTGTGGAGGAAGTCCATCCACAAAGCGAGTGCCTGGACTGCGACGAGGTCTTTGAGCACGACCGCTTCCATTGCCGCTGTCCCCAGTGTGGCGGCGCCAACGTGCGTCTGCTGCACGGCCGCGAGCTCGACATCGCCAGTATCGAGATCGAGACCCCCGACGATTAGCCCGCCAGCAACCTGGGGACGGGGTATAAATGGTAGAAGTAAGGAGCGCCGAGTATGGCCGAGAAAACGATTGATATCGCATCGCCAATTCTGTCGCGCAATGAGCGCCTGGCAGATCAGCTGCGACAGCGATTTAAAGAGACAGGCACCTATGTGATCAATGTGCTGTCGAGCCCCGGCTCGGGCAAGACCACTACGATTCTGGGCACCAACGAGCGCCTGCGCGACAAGGCCGGCTTGCGCTGCGCCGTCATCGAGGGCGACATCGCCTCGGACGTCGACGCCATCACCATGAAGGAAGCCGGCATGCCCGCCATCCAAATCAACACGGGCGGCCTGTGCCACCTCGAGGGCAACATGATCATGGAGGCCGTTGACGCGTTCGACCAGGCCGTTGGGCTCGATAACATCGACGTCATCTTTATCGAAAATGTGGGCAACCTGGTCTGCCCAGTCGACTTTGACCTGGGCGAGAACCTGTCCATCATGATCCTCTCGGTGCCCGAGGGCGACGACAAGCCCATCAAGTACCCGGGCATCTTCCAACACGCCGGCGCGCAGCTGCTCAACAAGGTTGACGTGGCCCCGGCTTTCGATTTTGACATGGATAGGTATACTAAGACACTCGATGACCTCAATCCGCAGGCGCCGCGGTTTGCCGTGAGCGCGCGCAAGGGCGAGGGCATGGATGCCTGGTGCGATTGGCTCATCGGGCAGATTGAGCAAGCAAGGGCGTAAGTCGGCCGCCATACGGGCGGTCGTAGCCGCAGAGATACGAGATAGGAGCCTCTTTTGAAGCTCATCATCGCCGAGAAAAACGACGCCGCGCGTCAGATCGCCGAGCGTCTGTCCACGGGCAAGCCCAAAAAGGACAAGGTGTACAACACCGCCATCTACCGTTTTGAGTGGAAGGGCGAGGAGTGCGTGACGATCGGCCTTGCCGGTCACATCCTTGCGCCCGATTTTTGCGACAGTGTGCTGTTCGATAAAAAGCTGGGCTGGTATTCGGTCACCGAGGACGGCGAGATGCTGCCGGCCGACATACCCGATGGCCTGGCGCGTCCGCCCTACGATACCAAGCGCAAGCCGTTTCTTGCCGATGGCATCTCCATCAAGGGCTGGAAGCTCGAGAGCCTGCCCTATCTCACCTGGGCGCCCGTCATTAAGTTGCCGGCCGAGAAAGAGCTCATTCGCTCGCTCAAGAACCTTGCCAAGAAGTCCGACAGCGTCATCATCGCCACGGACTTCGATCGCGAGGGCGAGCTGATCGGTTCGGACGCCCTCAACAAGGTGCGCGAGGTTGCGCCCGACCTGCCGGTCGCCCGCGCCCAGTATTCTTCGTTTACCAAGGCCGAGATCACGCAGGCCTTCGATAATCTCGTCTCGCTCGACCAGAACCTGGCCGACGCGGGCGAGAGCCGTCAGCACATCGACCTCATTTGGGGTGCGGTGCTCACGCGCTACCTGACGCTCGCCAAGTTTGGCGGCTTTGGCAACGTGCGCTCTGCCGGCCGCGTGCAGACGCCGACGCTTGCCCTGGTGGTCGAGCGCGAGCGCGAGCGCATGGCGTTTGTGCCCGAGGACTATTGGCAGATCCGCGGCATGGGCGCCGCACAGGGTGCTGCCGAGGACGACCGCTTTAAGATTGCGCACAAGACGGCACGCTTTACCGACAAGGATGCTGCCGAGACAGCGTACGGCCACGTTGACGGCGCTACGACGGCGACCGTTGCCGCGGTGACCAAGCGCTCGCGTAAGCAGCAGCCGCCCACGCCGTTTGCGACCACCTCGCTGCAGGCTGCCGCCGCGGCCGAGGGCATCTCGCCTGCGCGTACGATGCGCATCGCCGAGTCCCTCTACATGGCCGGTCTCATCAGCTATCCGCGTGTCGACAACACCGTGTACCCTGCGACGCTCGATCTGGGCGCCGTGGTGAGCGACCTGGCAAAGATCAATCCGGCGCTGGCGCCCGTATGCAAAAAGGTGCTCGCCGGTCCCATGAAGCCCACGCGCGGCAAGGTCGAGACCACCGACCACCCGCCTATCTATCCCACGGGCGAGGGCGATCCGTCCACGCTCGACGGCGGCCAGCGCAAGCTCTACGACCTCATCGCCCGCCGCTTCCTGGCGACGCTCATGGGTCCCGCGACCATCGAGAACACCAAGCTCGAGCTCGATGTGAACGGTGAGCCGTTCGTGGCTTCGGGCGATGTGCTCGTGACCCCGGGTTTCCGCGAGGCATACCCGTACGGCCTTAAGCGCGACGAGCAGATGCCGCCGCTGGAGCAGGGCGATATGGTCGACGTATTCGACATTAAGCTCGAGGCCAAACAGACCGAGCCGCCCGCGCGCTACAGCCAGGGCAAGCTCGTGCAGGAGATGGAAAAGCGCGGCCTGGGCACCAAGTCCACGCGTGCGAGCATCATCGAGCGCCTGTACGCCGTGCGCTACCTCAAAAACGATCCCGTGGAGCCGAGTCAGCTGGGTATCGCCATCATCGATGCACTGTCGCAGTTTGCCCCGCGCATCACGAGCCCCGATATGACCAGCGAGCTCGACGGCGACATGACTCGCGTGGAGCGCGGCGAGGACACCGAAGAGCATGTCGTGACGCACTCGCGCGCGCTGCTGGCCGGTGTGCTCGACGAGCTGCTCAAGCATACGCAGGAGCTGGGAGACGCCATCAGCGACGCCGTCACGGCTGATGCGCGCGTGGGCGCCTGCCCCAAGTGCGGCAAGGACTTGGTTATGAAGACGAGCGCCAAGACCCGCGGCAGCTTTATCGGCTGCATGGGCTGGCCCGACTGCGATGTGACCTATCCGGTGCCGAGCGGCGTCAAGGTAAGCCCGCTCGAGGGCGAGGCCGCCGTGTGCCCCGAGTGCGGTGCGCCGCGCATTAAGTGCCAGCCGTTCCGCCAGAAGGCCTTCGAGATTTGCGTGAACCCCACATGCCCCACTAACTACGAGCCCGACCTTAAGGTGGGCGAGTGCAAGGTGTGCGCCGAGGCCGGACGTCATGGCGATCTGATTGCACACAAGAGCGAGAAGAGCGGCAAGCGCTTTATCCGCTGCACCAACTATGACGATTGCGGCGTGAGCTATCCGCTGCCGGCGCGCGGCAAACTCGAAGCGACGGGCGAGACCTGTCCCGAGTGCGGCGCTCCCATCGTGGTGGTCAACACGGCGCGCGGTCCGTGGCGTATCTGCGTCAACATGGACTGCCCGACCAAGGAGAAGAAGCCCGCCCGCGGCCGCAAGACTGCGACCAAGGCGAGCGCGGCAAAGAAGACCACGGCGGCAAAGAAGACCACGGCTAAGAAAGCCACTGCCGCCAAGAAGACGACCGCGAAGAAGTCGACCACCAAAAAGACCGCTGCCGACAAGTAGCCGCACGGTCGAAACATCGCCTAAAACAAAAACGAGCGAGGGTCCCATGATCCTCGCTCGTTTTTTGCGTAGTCATTGGGGACGTTCTTTAATGACTAGCTGTTTAAGAACGTCGCATGCGACTAGTTCACCTCGACAGGCTTGGCGCCGGGATAGCGGTCCTCAAAGTCCTGACGGTACTTGTTGTCATTGGTGCCCGCCACGTTGTCGCGCGACAGCGGCGCCACGATTTCGTCCTTATGGTCCGCGGGCTTTGCGTACTTTAGGCTGATCTCCCAGGCATCGCAGATCGCGTCGATGCGGTGGTCCAGGTCGTCATACAGGGCGACGATGTCTTTCCAGGAGCTGTAGTTCTTAGAGCTCATGGGGACGTCCAGGTCCTCGACGATATCGTAGTACTGTTCGATGGTGTCTTCCGTGCGCTCGGCGACATCAGCGAGATTTTGACGGGCGGTACGGTCCTCTTCCAGATAACCGCCATTGAACGCCTCTGCGCAGGCACGGACCTGGCTATCGAGATCTTCGAGCAGGTCGTAGTATTCGCTCAGGCGACGGTAGAGGTTTTGCTCGGAGAGGGTTGCTTCGCCGTCATCATCATCGTCGTCATCGTCGTAAAGGCTATTGAGGTTGCCAAGGGGCTTAAGGTCGTCGGAGTCGACATCATGGTGCAGCTTAGTAATCTCGGCAGTCGTTTGCGTGGCGGCGTTGTCGAAAGGCTTGATCACAAAAAAGATGACCAAGGCGATGATAATTGCCACGAGCACAACGATAACGGCGATAAGCGCCTTGGTGCTGCTCTTTTTGGCGGCGGGGGCCTGCGGTGAATCAGGCGCGTACGTAGATGCCGGTTGCTGTTGGGGCGGGGTGTCCGCGACGGGTATGCGCTGCGTCGTTTCGACCGCTGCGGGGCTGGCGGCGGGGTCGGGGCGATAGGCGAGGGGGTCGTCCGGCTTAGCTTGCGGCGTATCGAGGAAGCCGGTCTGCTCAAACGCGGGTTGGCCATTGCTTGCGGTTGTCTGCTCAACGGGTGCACCGCATGAGGTGCAGAACTTGGCATCATCTGCAAGAAGTTTGCCGCACGAGGCGCAATACCGAGACATTGCCACTCCTTTCGCCACATTTCAATGCAATACGACGATTATACCCAGCGTCCAAAATTCCCCATCATAAGTTGCGGTGAAATAGGGACTGTTTGGCGGTCTCAGGGCTTCAACCAGTCCCTATTTCACCGCAACTTTGGAAAGGCACCATTAGCCATTGGGGACGCGCCGAGCACTGGGGTATCATGGCTTGGTTGATATATCTGCATTTACGCGCCTTGTAGGAAGGGGCTGCGCTCATGGCTTTTGAGCCCGCTCAACATAGCTTTATCACGCTCGAGGGCGTCGATGGCGCTGGCAAGTCCACGCAGGCGCGCCTGCTTGCCCGCGTGCTCGAACTCGCTGGCTATCAGGTTGTGAGCCTGCGCGAGCCGGGCGGCACTGCCATCAGCGAAAAGATTCGCGCCCTGCTGCTCGACCCTGCCAACACGACGATGGGCGATACCTGCGAGCTGTTGCTCTACGAGGCTGCGCGTGCCCAGCTGGTGCACGAGGTCATCGCGCCCGCCCTCGCTGCCGGCAAGGTGGTCCTGTGCGATCGCTTCTACGATTCCACGACCTGCTACCAGGCATTTGCCGATGGGCTCGACCGCCAGATGGTGCGCGACGCCAACAACCTGGCCGTCGCGGGAACGCACCCGGCGCTCACACTCGTCTACCACATCACGCCCGAGCAGGCGGCGCTGCGCATGGCAGCCCGTGGCGCGGCAGATCGCATGGAGGCTAAGGGCATGGCATTCCAGGAGCGTGTCTACGAGGGGTTTTGCGCAATTGCTGCCGAGGAGCCAGACCGCGTAAAGCTCATCGACGCCACTACGACCGTCGAGGAAGTCTTCGAGAAGACGGTCGAGCAGGTTCGCGCGTACGGTCTCGACATTCCGCAGGAAGCCGTCGCCGCCGCGCTTGCCAAGGAGGCCGAGTAACATGGCCCCCGCTCAGGCAAGCCTGCTGGCCAAGCTCGACACCCAAGAGCGCGTGCGTGACTTTTTGACCAATGCCGTCGCTAGCGGTCGCGCATCGCACGCCTACCTGTTTTTGGGCGCGCCCGGCGCGGGCAAGCTCGACGCCGCGTGGGCGCTCGCCCAAGCCTTCCTGTGCGAGCAGGATGGCTGCGGCTCATGCGATAGCTGCGTGCGCGTCGCCCGCCATACGCACCCCGACGTGCACTATTACACGCCCGAGAGCGCCACGGGTTACCTCATTGCCCAGACCCGCGAGCTGCTCGATGACGTGCCACTGGCGCCCATCCGTGCCAAGGCCAAGGTCTACATCATCGACCGTGCCGAGCAACTGCGTGCCAACACCGCCAACGCACTGCTCAAAACGCTCGAGGAGCCGCCCGAGGGCGTTATGTTTATCTTGCTGGGCACCTCGGCCGACGTGATGCTGCCCACTATCGTGAGTCGTTGCCAGTGCGTGCCGTTTCGGCTGGTATCGCCCGCCGTCGCCGCGCAGGCCGTGAGCCGCGCCACCGGTCAGGATATCGCGCGTTGTCGCATGGCCGTCGCCGTGGCGGGAAGCCCCACGCGTGGCATCGAGTTTCTTAAGAGCGCCGAGCGCCAGGACGCCCGCCGTCAGATGGTCCGTGCCATCGACTCACTCATTGCCGCCGACGAGGCCGACGTGCTCAGTCGCGCCAAGTCGCTCATCGTCGCCGTCAAGGCGCCGCTTGCCGAGGTCAAGTCCACGCAGGAAAAGGTACTCGAGCAAAACGCCGACTACCTGTCGCGTGGAGCATTGAAGCAGCTTGAGGACCGCAACAAGCGCGAACTCAACGCGCGCGAGCGTTCGGGTATCATGGAAGCGCTGGCGAGCGCGCGGACGCTCATGCGCGACGTGCTGCTGACACTTCAGGACGAGGCGGCCGACGTGGTGAACGAAGACGTGCGTGACACGATCGGTCGGCTTGCCGCTGCGACGAATGTTGCGGGTGCCACCCAGGCGCTCGAGGCGGTCGCAACCGCCGAGCACAACATCGCCAGAAACGTTACTCCCCAGCTGGCCATCGAGGTCATGCTGTTCGATATCAGGAAGGCACTGAAATGCCGTTAGTCGTACCCGTTAAGTTTACCTACGCCTCGCGCGACCTGTGGTTTGACCCGCAGGACCTTGATATCCTCGAGGCCGATTATGCCATTTGCTCCACCGAGCGCGGAACCGAGATCGGCTTGGTCACGGCCGATCCCTTCGAGGTGCCGCAAGACGAGATCGGTCAGCCGCTCAAGCCCGTGCTGCGCGTGGCGAGCGACATCGACCTGCAGCTTGCCGACGATCTTGCCATCCAGGGCGACGAGGCGATGGTCGATTTCCGCCGTCTGGTCAAAGAGCTCGACCTCGAGATGAAGCCGGTGGGCGTCGAGTACCTGTTTGGCGGCGAGAAGGCCGTGTTCTACTTTGCGGCCGAGGAGCGCGTCGATTTTCGCCAGCTCGTCAAGGACCTGTCCTCGACGCTGCACATTCGCGTCGACATGCGCCAGATCGGCGTGCGCGACGAGACCCGCCTGGTGGGCGGCTATGCCCAGTGCGGACAGGAGCTCTGCTGCACGCGCTTTGGCGGACAGTTTGAGCCCGTTTCGATCCGCATGGCAAAAGAGCAGGACCTACCGCTCAATTCCTCCAAGATCAGCGGCGTGTGCGGCCGCCTGATGTGCTGCCTGCGCTACGAGTTCGAGGCGTACAAGGACTTTAAGAGCCGTGCGCCCAAAAAGAAGACGCTCATCGATACGCCGCTCGGCAAGGCGCGTATTCAGGAGTATGACACGCCGCGTGAGCAGCTGGTGCTGCGCCTGGAGAACGGCAAGGTCTTTAAGGTCAACCTAGCCGATATGACGTGCTCGGAGAGCTGCAAAAAGAAGGCTGCCGAGCAGGGCTGCAACTGCCGCCCCGACTGCGTGACGCGTGACGTGCTCGAGCGCATCGAGTCGCCCGAGATGCGCCTGGCGCTCATGGAGCTCGACCGCGAGAACGGCGTCGACGTGGGCGATGGCCTGTCGAGCGCCGACCGTCTTGCCGGCACGTCGATGCCCAAGCGCCGTCGTCGCGATGCCGATTCCGATGCCCGCGCTGCTCAGAGCCAGGGCGAGGGCCGTGGCCGCGGAAAGGGCCGTGGTAAGGCCGAGACACCCGAGGCCGAGGAGGCCGCCGGTGGCCGTCGTCGTCGCAAGCGCGCGGGCTCGGGCGATGTCGGCGAGGCTGCAGCTGCAGACAAGAACTCCTCCCGCGAGCGCGAGACTCAGCAGCCTCAGCAGCAAAACCGCGGCGGTGGCATGAACCCCACGCGCCGTCGCCGCCGTCACCTGTCGAGCGAGGAGCGCGAGGATGCCTTCCGCGCGGCAGCTGCTCGCGAGGCTGGTGCCGCTTCCAAGGGTCCCTCGGGTTCCGATGCGCCTGCCGACAAGGGCGGCAAGTCACGTGGCGAGGATGAGCGCGCGCCGCGTCCGCGCCGTCGCCATTCCTCGGGCACGCAACAGAAGCCCTCAGTGCCCTCCGTGGCCGATCAGGTCTCGGATGGCGAGGTCAAGGTCACGCGCCGTCGTCCCGGGGATGGCGGGGGAGCGGCTGCCAAGGCTTCGCGTGGCGCCGCTCGCGACGAGCGCGAGCCGCGCGAGAATCGCGGTGGCGAGGGCTCGGCCGACCAGGGTCAAAAGCGCCGTCGCCGTCGTCGTTCCCGCAAGCCGCGCCAGGATGGTGGCGAGGGCTCGACCCCGTCTTCGTCCGTACCACAACCGCCCGCCGGCGAATAACGCCCGCGAGCGGATTTAACCCGCCTTGCCCCGAGCGCATCGGGGTATCATAGCGCCGAATCAACAACCCTCCCTGCGATCGAGCGTAGGGAGGGTTGTGTCTTGAAGAGCCATCTGAACATATTGAGCCGTCTGCAGAGTGCCGGTGCCCTACCGTTTGCGGACGAATTGCTACCGTTTGCCGAGCGCGCGACGTACGAGGCGCTCGAGGCATTGTCGCCAACACGATGTGCCGGCTGCGAACGCGCCGATGCGCTTATTTGCCAAGACTGCCTGGCCGCGCTCACGCTCATCGACCCACGTCATAGCTGTACCCGATGCGGCGCCCCGTTTGGGGATTTGCTGTGCACTGAGTGTTCGGTCGAGGGCACGTCCTCGGCAATGGCGGAGGCGCTCGACCGCTGCCTGGCGTGCGCCGTCTATGCGCATCCGCTGCCGCGCATCATTAAAGCGTACAAGGATGCGGGCGAGCGACGTCTGGCTCCGTATCTGGCGGAGCTGCTCTACGACACCGCCCTGCATGCCCAGGTCGTAGCGCCCGATCGCTACGGAGGCGTGCTGTCCGGTGCGGATGCGGTGGTGTTTGTGCCTGCGACGGCGGCAGCGTTTCGGCGGCGTGGTTTTGATCATATGGAGGCCATTGCGCGCCCATTTTGCGAGCTGTCGGGTGTTCCCTTGCTCGATGCTCTCGTCAAGTACGGGCATGGCGACCAGCGCGAACTCGGTCGTGAGGAGCGCCGCGAGCGTGCCCAAGGCATGTACGAGACGGTTGAGGACGTGCGGGGCAAGCGCCTGCTGCTTATCGATGACGTTATCACCACGGGCGCGACGATGGCAGCGGCTTCGGCGGAACTCAAGCGCGCCGGCGCCGCAGCAGTCGATGGCCTCGCTATCGCACGCGTTTGGTAGGGGTGATTCATGTGGCGGTAACAATCAGGCGGTGCAACAAACCGACAAAAGAGCAGCTAGCGGCTTCCGTAATCCTAACAGGCGCCTCGGCGCTACGAATGATGCGCGCCGAGCGCCGACAAATGGGTTACATCAGCTGGAGGGACCTCGATCCCGATGAAGAGCGCCGTGTGCTGCGCACGTCGTCGCCCTCGACCGAGGATATCTATCTTCCTGACTTGGTGCGAATTGGAGCCAAAAGTGGCGAGGTGCAAGAAGATCTGTGCTTGCTGGTGGGATCTGCGGCGCAGCGCCGCCGCATGCCTGGCGTAGGCTGGTCCGTGTGTTCCGGGTTGCCCGCCGGCTCGATTCTAGAGGTGGAACCGGGGGTGTACAGCCTATCTCCCGAGGCCCTTTGTGTTGCCGTTGCGCGCGAGGTCGGCTGCATCCAGGCGTTTGCCCTGGCCCAGGAGCTGTGCTCTAAGATTTCACTGAGCGACCGCGGGAAGTATCTGCCTCCCTACACCTCGCCTGTTACGAATAAATTTGCAAAGGACAAGGACCAGCCAGCAGACGTGGGCTACTTTGAGGTTGAGCCGGTGCTGACGCCCGATCGTCTGGCAGATTACCTCGCGGTATGCAAGGGGAATGCGGCCAAAAAACTGCAGCGTCTGTGTCCCTACTTGTCAGAAAACTTGCGCTCGCCCATGGAGTGCATCATGCTCGCTCTGTTTTCGCTTCCGTTTTCCTATGGCGGATTTGCCTGCGGTCCCTTTAAGACCGACTACAAGATTGAGTTCGATGACCGCGCGCAGGCAATCTCGGGGATGCCGCATGCAGTTTGCGATGCGTATCAGGAAGCAGCCCGGTTTGACCTGGAATACAACGGTGAGCTGGGTCATTCCTCCCGGAGGGGACGTATCCATGATGAAAAGCGCAACACGGGCTTGATTACTATGGGAATCGAGGTCGCGACGGTCAACAACGAAATGCTCTGTGACATGGAAGCGATGGAAGCACTCGCATGGCGCATCCACCAGCGTATGGGTAAGCGATATCAGAATCGCGTAGAGGCTCGTCGAAAGAGGCAAGATGCTCTGCTGAATACGCTCCGAGCGTGCTTTGGGCTCAAACCAGAGTAAAACTATGGCTTTATAGGGGGTCTGTTTATATGCTCTGTGCAAAAAACGGCAAATATGAGTACTGTTACTAGATTAGTGACAGCAAAAACAAAGAAACTTGGGCCGATAATCTGGATTCAGCGAAGAGATAATAAACGAATGTGGAATATCTTGGCGCCAAGCAGGCTGTGCGGAACTCAAAAAGGGCTCGTGAGGCGGTAATACGCTGCTACTAAATTGGTAACAGTACTCATATTTGCCGTTTTTTGCACACGGCACCCTGAGACGGGTGCCCCGGAGCTCCCCGCAGGGGAGCTCCGGGCTTCACGGGGCCACGAACGGCCCGCTTCGACCTGCGAAATCTGTACTCGCGATGCGAATGACGCCCCTAACCTTAAACTTTAGCTTGAACTTAGCTATAATGCGCTACGTTCCTACCAGGCTGTGGTTGCGGACGGACGAAATGCCCGTCCTAGTCCAAGACAGACGCGGTCAAAGGGATCCACGTAAGCGACCGCGTGCGCGCGGCGCGATCATGGCGCGTCCTAGATGTAAGCCGCACCGTCCGTTCTACTTTCTTTGGGGCAATACCGCCTCGCGGGCGAGCGGGCCAGTCGTGAAGGTGGCTGCGGCCTCCCGAGCAAACACCCCGGTGCGCAAGTGTGGGGTCAAATACCAGGTCAGCTGGTGGGAACAATCTGATATTCCGCGCAACGCACGGATCGTATACGACACAGAAGGCAGGGTAGTGGACATGGTGAGGGGCAGCTTGATGCACGCGGCTCGGTTAGGTGCTGGGACCGCAGCGGTCATCGCCGTTTTGGGCCTGAGCGGATGCGCGTTCAACCCGCTGTCTACGTTCACGACTCCCACGATCGACCAGATCGAGTACGAGACCGTCACGCCCACGGTGTCGGATGATGCCCTGGTCACTCCCGGTACCCTGACGGTTGCCCTCGATACCTCCGATGCGCCGCAGGCCATGCAGGGCGCCGACGGCGAGCTCACGGGGTATGCAGTCGACGCTGCCCGCGCCCTCGCAAGCCGCATGGGCCTTAAGGTCGCCTTTGTCGATGCGTCCTCGGCAGGTTCCGTGCTCGGCGACAAAAAGGCTGATATCTTTATCGGCGAGATCAACTCCACGGACGGGGACGTTAGCTCGCTCGGCACCTGCCTGTACGACGCCGCTTCCGTGTTCGGTAGAACCAGCGATGGTGGGTCGCTAAGCGTTTCCACCGATACCCTTAACACGTCCACCCTGGGTGTCCAGATGTCCTCGGCCTCGCAGGAGGCGCTTGCTAAGCAGAGCATCACCGCCAACCAAAAGACCTACCCCAACATCAACGAGTGCTTTGAGGCGCTCGAGTCCGGCGAAGTCGACTATGTGATCTGCGACTCCACGGCCGGCGGCTACCTTGCACGCCTGATGAGCGAGATCTCCTATGTCGGTGCGCTCGAGGCGCCCTCGACGCTTGGTGTTGCGGGCCTCTCGTCCAATGACGAACTGTGCCGTGCCGTGAGCGATGCCCTCGACGGTATTACGGCCGACGGCACGCTCGAGGCAGTCCACTGCGTCTGGTATGGCACGATGCCCTACGACCTCACCACTAAGACGGTTTCGGGCGCTAACGTGCAACCGGGCGACTCTGAGTCCAGTGAGACCATGTCCTCCGGCAGCGAGTCTTCCGATTCCAACAATGAGACCGCATCCTCCGAGGACAAATCGTCCAGCCAGGAAGGCACCATCACTGACGACGACATTAACAAACTCAATAGCTAGTTATTGCTAGGGGTGGTGTCTCCTATACGTTGGAAAGGACACCTCTTCACGGTTTCAACACGCACTGCCGGGCTTCCCCAATAGGGGAGCCCGGCTTTTTCATCCCTATAAAACCAGCAGGTCAAAGCCAATTTTCGGGACCAAATACAAAGTCGCCGAAGCCCTCCCATAGCGCACTTTGCCATGGAAAAGTACGAGACTTCGGTATGCGGTACAAAGCAATCGTTATTCGGGTCTTTAGGAATCCGCGTGATTAAATACACGGCAATGGGTACATAGCCAGTACAGTAAGTCCCCGAGGCAGATTGGAGCCACGTATGGATATCAAGGTTTCTGGACGCAAGACGACGGTAACCGATGCTCTGCGTGCGCATGTGGATGAGAAGATCGGCGAGGCGCTCAAGGTTTTCGATATCGAGCCCATGACGGTCGACGTTGTACTTCGCTATGAGAAGAACCCCTCGAACCCCAACCCGGCAATCGTCGAGGTTACGGTTCGTGCCCGCGGTTCGGTGATTCGCGTTGCCGAGCACGGTGCAGATATGTACGCCGCCATCGACCTCTCCGCCGATAAGGTCACCCGCCAGCTGCGCAAGTTCAAGACCAAGGTTGTGGACAACCGCCAGGGCGGTGCCAGCGCCGCGGATGTCGCACCGGTCGAGCGCGTTGAGGATCTGGCCGACCTGCTGCTGCCCGAGGAAGAGGACGACCTGCTCGTCCGCGAGAAGGTTATCGACGTCACCCCGATGACTGAGGAGCAGGCGCTGGTGCAGACAGATCTGCTCGGCCACGACTTCTACGTGTTCGAGAACGCGACGACTGGCCTCATCAATGTGGTGTATCACCGTAAGAATGGTGGATATGGCATCATCAAGCCCCGCATCGAAACACTTGACGAGTAAAATACGTTAACTTGCATGAGTTAACGGTTGGCGGCCATCCCATGCGGGTGGCCGCCTTTTTACGTAAGGAGTCGCTTTGATGGACAAGGCCGCATCCGCCGGTCATTCGGACCGTTGCCGCATCGTCGTCGATACCTGCTGCGACTTTAGCCCCGAGGTCGCCGCGAACCTCGATGTCGATATCCTGGGTTTCCCCTTCATTATCGATGGCGAAGAGCGCACGGACGACATCTGGTCGAGCATCACACCCAAGGAGTTCTACGACCGGATGCGCGCCGGTGCCCGCGTGTCCACCTCGGCTGTGTCGCTCGGTCGCTATATCGAGTTCTTTACCGAGTGCGCCAAAGAGGGCACGCCCACGGTCTACCTGTGCTTTACCTCGGCGCTGTCGTCGAGCTACAACTCCGCGTGCCAGGCGGCAGATGCCGTGCGCGCCGAGTATCCCGATTTTGAGCTTTACGTGGTCGACAACGCTCTGCCCTGTGCGACCGGCGCGCTCTTGGCGCTCGAGGCCGTGCGCCAGCGTTCGGCGGGACTGACCGCCAAGCAGCTGGTCGATTGGGCAAACGAGGCAAAGACCTACGTCCACGGCTACTTTACGCTCGAGAGCTTCGACGCACTGGCTGCCGGCGGCCGCATTCCGCCCGCGGCGGCGCAGCTCACGGCAAAGCTCGATGTCAAGCCCGAGCTCTCCTACGACCTGGCCGGCTCGCTGTCGCTGATCGGCGTCAACCGCGGCCGCAAGAAGGCGCTCAAGTCCATCCTCAAGTCGTTCCGCGAGAACTACGTGCCCGATCGCACCATGCCCATCGCCATCATGACGGCCGATGCCGAAAAGGATGGTGACTGGCTCGAAGCCGCCATCCGCAAGGAGGAGGGTTGCGCCGACGTCACGATCATTCGCGGCTCCGTGGGTCCCACCATCGGCTCGCACGTGGGCCCCGGCATGGTGGGCTGCGCGTTTTGGGGTAAGAACCGCGCCGACAAGGCGTCGCTTTCCGACCGTATCGCCCGCCGCGTGCGCGGTCAGTAGGCAAGCGCTGCGTCCGTAATCGCCCTCGACTCACAGCCCAAACGTTGGCACCGAGTATTCAACCTGGTAACAACACCCAACCCAAAAGGAAAGGTTTCATGGCAAACAAGCTCTCTGTCGCATTTATCGGCACCGGAATCATGGGTGCCCCCATCGCCGGCCACATCCTGGATGCCGGCTATCCCGTCACGGTCAACAACCGTACCGAGTCCAAGGCCGCAGCGCTTATCGAGCGCGGTGCCGCCTGGGCCGATACGCCGGCCGATGCCGCGGCGAACGCCGATGTCGTCTTTACCATGGTGGGTTATCCCTCCGAGGTCGAGGAACTCTACCTGGCGGGCGACGGCCTGCTCGCGTGCACTAAGCCGGGCGCGGTCTTGATCGACCTCACCACGAGCTCGCCCGAGCTCGCCCGTGACATTGCCGAGGCCGCCCAGGTTTCTGGTCGCATGGCGTTTGACTGCCCTGTCACCGGCGGCGAGTCGGGTGCTATCGCCGGCACGCTCACGGCTATCGTGGGCGCTACCGAGAACGACATCGCGCCGGTCCGCGATATCCTTTCCACCTTTGCGGCAAACATCTGCTGCTTCGACGGCGCCGGCAAGGGCCAGGCTGCCAAGCTCGCCAACCAGGTGTCGCTGGGCGCCTGCACGGTCGGCATGGCGGACGCCATGGCATTTGCCGAGCTGAGCGGCCTTGACCTGGAGAAGACCCGCCAGATGATCCTGGGCGGTACCGGCAAGTCCGGCGCCATGGAGAGCCTGGCGCCCAAGGCGCTCGACGGCGACTACAAGCCCGGCTTTATGGTCGAGCACTTCATTAAGGACCTGCGCCTGGCGCTTGCTTACGCCGACGACCGCGAGCTCGCGCTGCCCGGCGCCGACGTCGCCTTTACGCTCTACGACATGCTCGACGCCATCGGTGGTGCCAAGCTGGGCACCCAGGCCATCACGGTACTCTATAAGGAGGAGGCCGACGCCATCGCCGCCGGTCTGGACTGGTCGCAGTATCGTCCCGAGGAGCACGGTGCTCACGAGGAAGGTTGCGGTTGCGGCGAGCACGGCGATGACCACGAGTGCGGTTGCGGCCACCACCACGGCGAGGGCCACGAGTGCTGCGGCGGCCACGGCCATGACGACGGCCACGAGTGCTGCTGCGGCCATCATCACGAGGAGTAGCGCCCATGAGCTGGACGTTCGTGGTGCTCGCGCTGGCGCTCTTTCTCTTTGCGATTTACATCGGCTTTTTGTGCGGCCAGTGGGCTTGCGAAAAGCGCGTCATCACCAAGCGCGACTACTGGATCGCCAATTTTGCAGGTGCGGCGGCAGTCGTCCTGCTAACCTGGGTGTTTTCGCTGTTCCCGCTGGTGCAGTTTGCGCCGATCGGCTGGCTCGGCGGCTTTATCGCCGGCCTTAAGATGAGCTTTGGCGAGTCCGTCGGCCCGTGGCGCAAGCACGACGAGGTCTTTAACGTCAACAAGGCTCACCGCGCCGCCGCCGATGCGGGCGACGCCGAGGAGCGCCGCCGCGCGCGTCGCAATGGCGCGGCCGACCGACAGCTCATCTCGGTCACCGATGACAGCAAGGGTGCTGGCAAGCACGCTAAGAAATAGTAAGAAGAGGTAACTATGGCAGAAAACAAGGAAGAACAGCTCACCGATGAGGAGCTGGCACAGCTTCAGCTGGCAGAGGAGAACGAGAACGCCGTCGACCGTCTGGTCAAGGAGCTCGGCTGCCCCACGCGCCGCATCCGTCAGTTTGCCGCCCGCGTGCTGCACCTGCTTGCCGAGCGCGATCCGCAGCGCGTCGTGCCCTGCGTGCCCGCGCTGATCGAGGCACTTGACCGCCCCGAGGCTCAGACCCGCTGGGAGGCCCTCGATGCCCTTGCGGCGCTCGCCACCACCTGCCCCGAGCAGCTGGGCGATGCCTTTGAGGGCGCCGAGACCGCGCTGTTCGACGAGCTTTCGTCCACGCTGCGCTATGCCGCCTTCCGCCTGCTGTGCGTGTGGGGCGCCACGAGCGTCGAGCGTTCGCGCGAGGCTTGGCCGATCCTGGACGAGGCCATCCAGTGCTACCACGGCGACCTCGAGTATCGCGACATGCTCGGTTGCCTGTATGAGTTTGGCCAGGGCGAGATCGACGCCGAGGTCGCCGAGAAGCTCGCGCTGCGCCTTAAGTTCGACGCCGAGAACGGCAAGGGCAGCTATCTCAAGGCCCGTTCGAGTGAGATTTGCGAAATGCTTGTTAAACGTTTTGGCCTGGATCTCTCCAAAAAGAAGAAGCGTGCTAGCGTTAAAAAATCTGAGGCCGCCGAAGACGAGGAGTAACAGATTATGGCGCACGATGTAGTCCTGATTCCCGGTGACGGTATCGGTCCCGAGATTACGCAGGCCATGCGCCGCGTGGTCGAGGCCACCGGTGTCCAGATCAATTGGAACGTCCAGGAGGCCGGTGCCGGCGTCATGGACGAGTTTGGCACGCCGCTGCCCCAACATGTGCTCGATGCGGTCGCCGAGACCAAGGTTGCCATCAAGGGCCCCATCACCACGCCGGTCGGCACGGGTTTCCGCAGCGTTAACGTCGCCCTGCGCAAGCACTTTGACCTGTACGCCTGCGTGCGCCCCTGCCTGTCGCAGCCGGGCGACGGCTCGCGCTTCCGCGACGTCGACCTGGTCATCGTGCGCGAGAACACCGAGGACCTCTACGCCGGCATCGAGTTCGATGAGGGCGCTGCCGAGGTCGAGGAGCTCTCGCAGCTTGTCGAGCGCTCGGGTCAGAAGACCTTCGCCGCAGATTCCGCCATTTCAATTAAGCCCATCTCCATCGCCAAGAGCCGCCGCATTGTGGAGTATGCCTTTGAGTATGCCCGCCGCTGCGGCCGCAAAAAGGTGACGGCCGTGCATAAGGCCAACATCATGAAGGCGACCGATGGCCTGTTCCTGCGCGTTGCGCGCGAGGTGGCCGCCAACTATCCCGATATCGAGTTCAACGACAAGATTGTCGACGCCACCTGCATGGGCCTGGTCCAGAACCCCAACGACTTCGATGTCCTGGTGCTGCCCAACCTGTACGGCGACATCGTGAGCGACCTGTGCGCCGGCCTGGTGGGCGGCCTAGGGATGGCCCCCGGCTCCAACATCGGTGCCGACTGCGCCATCTTCGAGGCGACGCACGGCTCCGCGCCCGATATCGCTGGCCAGGATATCGCCAACCCCACGGCCGAGATTCTGTCTGCGGCTATGATGCTCGATCACCTGGGCGAGAACGACGCGGCCAATCGCATTCGCGCCGCCGTTTCTGCCACGCTCGACGAGGGTGAGCAGGTTACCGGCGACGTTCGTCGTGCCCAGACCGGCTCCGTTGAGGGCGCTGTGGGCACGCAGGCCTTTGCCGATGCCGTTATCGCGCACCTGGCCTAAGGCATGCAGACTGCAAACGCCTAAATAGTACTTAAGTGTTTGCGTATAACCTGAGAATCAATACGCCCGGCGCTCTGTCGGGCGTATTCTATTGCGGACTATGTTTCCTAACAAGGAGTAACTGATATGGGTCTGATTCAAAAGAAGGACGAGAAGGACGAGATCGACGGCATCCAGATCATCGAGCGCGGCGAAGGCCCCGACGGTGATGAGGACGAGAAGATCGATCTGGTCGCCGGTACGTCTGCCGAGCACATTGCTGCCGGCACGACTGCCGAGGAGGAGGACGCCCGCCTGGAGGCTCAGATTGCCGCGGATGCCGCTGACGAGAATCTGATGCCCGAGGAGCAAGACGAGGACAACGATATCCTGGGTTCCGACGAAGACGACCATGCATCCAAGCACAAGAAGACGATGATTGCCGCCTTTGTGGTCGCTATCGTGATCGCTGCTGTGGTCGGTTTCTTTATCGGCAACGGTGGTTTTGGCGGCAAGGGCGTCGGCTCGGCGACTCTCACCGAGGACCAACTCGATTCGACCGTGGCAAGCTACAGCTACAACGGCAAGAAGAGCGACATCACCGCGCGCGAGGCTATCGAGAGCCAGTACAGCCTCGACACCGTCAAGGATAGCGATGGCAACTACACCGCTCCGTCTGCCGACGTTATCCTGTCCTACGTGCGCAACAAGATCCTGCTCGATGCTGCCGCGGACGAGGGCATTACCGTTTCTTCCAAGGAAATGAAGAAGTACGCCGAGGATTCCATCGGCACCTCCGACTACAAGACCATGGCCACGCAGTATGGCGTGTCCAAGGACCAGGCCAAGCAGATCGTCCGCCAGTCCGCGACGCTGCAGAAGCTCTACAAGAAGAAGGTGGGCGATAGCTCCGCAAACATGCCGACCGCCCCGACCGAGCCTGCTGACGGCAACGAGGAGACCGCGAGCAAGGATTACGCCGATTACATCATCAACCTTGCCGGCGACGAGTGGGATAGCGAGAAGGGCACCTGGAAGGATGCCGACAGCACCTATGCCAAGGCCTTTGCCGATGATGCCTTTACGGCCGATAGCGCTACCTATAAGCAAGCCATGACCGCCTATTACACCGCCTACCAGCAGTATTCCTCGCAGGCTTCGAGCGCCAGCTCCAAGTGGACCGAGTATGCGAACGGCCTCTACGCCAAGGCCAACATCAGCATCTACGGCCTGTTTGCGTAAAGATTTGTCTGAGCCACCGAGCGCGTAGCCGAAATATCTGAATAGCCCGCTAGAACGGATGTTGTTCTAGCGGGCTATTTGCGTTTAGGCGCTGGTGGCTAAATTATGCCTATGAATCTTTAAGTCCAAAAAGGTTATCGGCTTCATCGTCAGGCATATATTCCAGCACATCGCCCGGTTGGCAGTCGAGTGCCCGGCATATCGCATCAAGAGTTGAAAAGCGCACGGCAGAAACCTTGCCCGTCTTGATGCGCGACATATTGACCTGGGAGATGCCCACGCGTTCCGCAAGCTCTTTGGATGAGATCTTGCGTTCGGCAAGCATGCGGTCAAGCCGCAGAATAATCATGGATTCCCCCTAGAGCAACTCGTCATCTTGTTTTTGCAGGATATACCCGTAGCGGAAGATGCTGGCAATCAGGCAAATAATCAGGCCTGCAAAGAGCATGGAGGGCTCGAATAACTGGCCGACGAACGCATCGGTAAAGTTGCCGCCAAATCCCGAGAGTATCATTCCCGTGATAACGGCACCAAGAAGCCTCACGGCAACGCCGCCGATAAGGAATAAATGTCCTACTCGACGAAGTGTCTGGTTACATTCAAGGTCAAAGGGCCTGCCTTCCTTTTCAATGTTGAAGAAAAGCCTGCGCACGCTTAGCGCGATGGTAAGCGCGAGACATGTCATCAAGAGGCTCCCTATGGCAGTGTGACCATCGTGTGCGACGAGCATAAGTGGGGCCTGCGCATCGGTGCCGACGATAGCAAGGCACGGCCCTTCGCCGGCTTGAAGTTCTACGGATTGGAGACACGAGCCTTGGGAGAGGCCAGGCATATGAGTAGAAGGTCAATCGCAATGACTGCGAGGAGCCCCAGAGCGAGCGCGGTGGTAATGCAGATCGTGGCCCATTTGCAGATGCGAGCGAGCTTCCTCAGTTTGGCTACCGTCTGTTCGCGGCTGATGGCGTCATTCGATATAGACGCGTTTCGATGGACCATAACCCCTCCAATCGGCGTTTTGGATGATACTTGGATCTTATCAGAATTAACGATAAACGATAAATAATTACGGATACTGAGCAAGTAATGATTGAAAACGATTAGCGTGAGCTATTAGCTCGTTTTGGATGCCGGAGTTTGGCGCGCGGGGGATGAGGATAAATGCCAAAACTTCCCGTGATCGCGCAAGCGCTCCATCGGGTTCCCCTAATTCATCTGGGAAAACAACTGCAAACGATTGCAAATAACCGGTGAACGGTCGAAAACTACCGTTCACCGATAATCTCAAAACTGGTTCTAACTGGTATTAAGTCAAAAAGACCAATTCACATATCTTCACAATGACCTGCAATTTTTCTTTACGCTTTTTTAGCCGCCCTGCCTCGTATTGACACGAAAAGAGTTCTGATCTTTTGCCAAAGCATTTCGAAACGGTTTCAAAACCGCAGGTAGAAGTGTTAACGACCGGTAAACGGTCGAAATATCACCGTGAGCGGTGCAAAAACGTTTTACCGTATGAATCAACGAAAGCGACCTCTTCTGGGGTGATATAGTGACAACAACACGTCACGTGGTTACTACCAGTTTAGAAACCACTGGTCTTCAAAGAACGCTTTCTAAGAAGCTTTAAGGGCGAGCGCCCGCTGGCTTCCGAAAATCATCGGACTCAGATCGTACACACCTTCGGAAGGGAAATTTGAATGGTTGGCTTTATTCTTACCGGTCATGGACAGTTCGCACCCGGCCTTGCAAGCGCTATCGCTATGGTTGCCGGTGACCAGCCTGCTTTTACCGTCGTTCCTTTTGAGGGCGACCAGGCCGCATCCTACGGTGAGGATCTCCGCGCCGCTATTACCGCCATGCGCGAGGAGTGCGATGGCGTGCTCGTCTTTACCGACTTGCTCGGTGGTACCCCGTTCAACCAGTCGATGATGATTGCCCAGGATGTCGACAACGTCGAGGTTCTGACTGGCACCAACCTTCCCATGGTTATTGAGCTTCTGTTCCTCCGCGGCAATGCCACGCTCGCCGAGCTTGGCGAGCAGGCCGTGACCGTTGGCCAGACGGGCATCACCGCTCAGACGGTCGCATCCGTTGCCGGCTCCG
Source organism: uncultured Collinsella sp. (assembly GCA_902494765.1). GTDB lineage: Bacteria > Actinomycetota > Coriobacteriia > Coriobacteriales > Coriobacteriaceae > Collinsella. The sequence continues at coordinate 31,321 of CABUUK010000003.1, read as the reverse complement.
AGGAAGAGGATATCTTCGGCGACGAGGACGGCATCTAATGGCCGATTTCGGAGCCAACGTCCTGAGCTCCTCGGTCGCCCTTTTAGGCCTGCTTGTCATCATGGGCTTGATTTACACCATCTGGTCGCAAATCAACATGAAGAAGAAGCAGAAGTACTTCAAGGAGCTGCACACCGAGCTCAAGCCGGGTCAGGAGGTTCTTTTCGCCGGCGGTATCTACGGAACCGTCAAAGGCATCGAAGGCGAGAAGGTCCAGATCAAAGTCCGATCCGGAGCCGTCGTAGATGTTTCGCGTTACGCGATTCAGGAGATCAAGTAACTGTCGTCAGCAAATATCGAAAGGAAGCTGATCAACATGGCAGAACCCAACATTCTTCTTACCCGCATCGATAACCGACTGGTTCATGGTCAGGTTGCCACCCAGTGGAACTCCACTCTGGGCTCCAACCTCATCCTCGTCGCCAACGACGACGTGGCGTCCAACACCATGCGCCAGAACCTCATGAAGATGGCCGCTCCCGCCGGCGTCGCTACGCGTTTCTTCTCCCTGCAGAAGACCATCGACGTCATTGGCAAGGCGAGCCCGCGCCAGAAGATCTTCATCGTGGCCGAAACACCGGAAGACGTGCTTACGCTCGTCAAGGGCGGTGTGCCTATAAAGAAGGTAAACATCGGCAACATGCACATGTCGGAAGGAAAGCGCCAAGTCGCCACCTCCGTCGCAGTTAACGACGAGGATGTCGCTGCGTTTAAAGAGCTGCAGGAATTGGGGGTGGAGTTGGAGATCAGGCGCGTTCCGAGCACGCCTGTTGAGGACACGAGCAAGCTCTTCTCGTAATCCTCGTGATCCACGTTGTCAGGAGTGAAACCCTGACGTTCTGTACGTGATATCCAAAGTGCGTACATTCATTTTGAAAGGAGGAGCAAGATGGAATACTCGATCATCCAGATCGCTCTGGTCTTCGTCGTCACGTTCATCGCGGCAATCGACCAGTTTGACTTCCTCGAGTCTCTCTATCAGCCCATCGTCACCGGCGCCGTCATCGGTCTTATCCTTGGCGACCTCAACACCGGTCTTCTCGTGGGTGGTACCTATCAGCTCATGACGATCGGCAACATGCCGATCGGAGGCGCTCAGCCGCCTAACGCCGTCATCGGCGGCATCATGGCAGCCATTCTCGCTATCGCCACGGGCCTCGAGCCCAACGCGGCAGTCGGCCTCGCCATTCCGTTCGCTCTGCTTGGCCAGCTTGGCGTTACCCTGGTCTTCACGCTTATGTCCCCGCTTATGTCCACGGCCGATAACATGGCTCACAACGCGGACACCAAGGGCATCGAGCGCCTGAACTACTTCGCCATGGCTCTGCTCGGCCTGATCTTCGCTGTCGTCGTCACCCTGTTCTTCATCGCTGGCGCTACCATCGGTCAGACCATCGCTTCTGCCATCCCGACTTGGCTGCAGACCGGTCTGTCCGCTGCAGGCGGCATGATGCGCTTCGTCGGCTTCGCCGTCCTGCTCAAGGTTATGATGAACCGCGATATGTGGGGCTTCTTCCTCATGGGCTTCGGCCTCGCGCTCATCACCGTTGCCAACGATTCGCTGGCAACCCCTGCTCTGCTCATCCTCGCTCTCATCGGCTTCGGCATCGCTTTCTGGGACTTCCAGCAGCAGACCGAGCTGAAGGGTGCAGCTGTTTCTGACGGAGGTGACTTCGAAGATGGCATCTAATGAGTATGTGATCCCGGAGCACTACGAGGATCTCACTCCTGCTCCGCAGCTCGACCAGAAGACCCTCAACAAGATGGCTTGGCGCTCCTGCTTCCTGCAGGCATCGTTCAACTACGAGCGCATGCAGGCCGCTGGCTGGCTTTACTCCATCATCCCCGGTCTGGAGAAGATCCACACCAACAAGAACGACCTCGCGGCTTCCATGAGCCACAACCTGGAGTTCTTCAACACCCACCCGTTCCTCGTCACCTTTGTTATGGGCATCGTGCTTTCGCTCGAGCAGAACAAGGTTGACATCCCCACGATCCGCGCCGTCCGCGTCGCCGCAATGGGCCCGCTCGGTGGTATCGGTGACGCCCTGTTCTGGCTGACGCTCGTGCCTATCACGGCCGGCATCACCTCCAACATGGCCATCAACGGCAACGCTGCTGCGCCGATCATCTTCCTGGTGATCTTCAACGCCGTCCAGTTCGCTCTGCGCTTCTGGCTTATGAACTGGTCCTACAAGCTTGGCACCAGCGCTATTGACGCTCTGACCGCCAACATGCAGGCCTTCACGCGTGCCGCTTCCATCATGGGCGTCTTCGTCGTCGGTTGCCTGGTCGTCACCATGGGTGGCACCCAGATCAACCTCGAGATCCCCAACGGCACCACCCGTGGCCTCTCCGCCACTACCGTGATCGTCTCCGAGAAGGAGGCCGAGAATTTCACCGGTATGGAGGGCATCGATACCGAGACCGCTGAGGCCGGTACCATCGCCATGACCGATAAGGACGGCAACGCCCTTACCGCTTCCGATGCCGACGGCAACGCTGTCGAGTGCGGCGTCACCGATCTGGGTAACGGCATGGAGTCCGTGACCTACGGCACCGTTACCGAGGATCCGGTCAACTTCTCTGTTGCCGACACCCTCAACACCATCATCCCGAAGCTCGTCCCGCTTATGCTTACGCTGCTGCTTTACTACATGTTCGCTAAGCACAGCTGGACCCCGACCAAGGGCATTCTCCTGCTCTTCGTCCTTGGCATCCTGGGCGCTGGCCCGCTTGGTCTCTGGCCGAGCATCTGGTAAGGCTCTAGCTTGAGGGGTGTGTCCCTACGCGGCTCACACCCCGACCCCTTAAGCCATGTGTATGTTAAAAGCCGCGTGCTCGAAAGAGCGCGCGGCTTTTGTTTTCTTGATGATTCGGGTGTGGCAGACAGATAATGCTAAACACCCTAGGTAGTTAGCCGAATTCGAGCAAAAGGGAGGATAGGATGGCGATCGGAGCGCGTAAGCAACCGCTGTACGATCAGCTGGTCGATATTCTGACCGAAAAGATCGACCATGAATATCGCGCCGGTGACATGATTCCTTCCGAGCGCGAACTTTCGGAGCGCTATGGTCTCTCGCGCACTACGGTACGCCTGGCTCTGCAGGAACTGGAGCGTTTAGGACTGGTGGTTCGGCAGCACGGTCGCGGTACCTTTGTGACCGACCGTTCGGCAAAGGCAACCAATCTCATGCAGTCCTACAGCTTTACCGAGCAGATGCGCGCGATGGGTCGCGACCCCGAGACCACGATTCTCGAATTTTGCGAGATGGAGGCCGATAAAAATCTGGCCGAGCATATGGGATTGCGTATCGGTGATCGCATTTTTAAGCTTAAGCGCCTTCGTTCTGCCGACAACATGCCCATGATGGTCGAACGCAGCTATCTACCAGTTCGTCAATTTCTGTCCCTAAAGCGACCGCTGCTGGAGCGTAAGCCGCTTTACGATGTGATTGAGCAAGACTTTCAGCAAAAGATACGCGTGGCCGAAGAGGAGTTCTATGCGAGCATAGCCCGTCCCACCGATGCCCACCTTTTGGGAATTGTCGAGGGCTCGCCTGTGCTCGATTTGGTCAGGACTACGTATAACGAGTCAAACGAGGTTGTGGAGTACACACTCTCGGTTGCTCGTGCCGATCAGTTTAAATACAAGGTTTACCACCAGCGTAGCGACTAGTGTTCGCATCGTTTCCATATGATGATTCTTTGCATTTAACTGGTTACTACCAGATAACCAACCGAAGTGTATAATTGCACGTCAGAGGATTACTTCTAGAGAGAGGTATTAGAAATGTTCGAGAAGAGTGTCGAGGAGCTCACCGAGCTCGGCGCCCAGATCACCACGGCCGAGATTGCTCAGCAGCCCGAGCTTTGGCGTGATACGCTCAACATCTATCGCGAGAACAAGGAGGCCATCGAGGCCTTCCTGGCCGAGGCTCGCGCTATGGGCGAGGGTCGTCTGTCCGTTGTCTTCACCGGTGCCGGTACGTCCGACTACGTTGGCGATACCTGCGCCCCGTACCTGCGTCACGCTGGCAACACTGATCTCTACGACTTTAAGCCCATCGCCACGACCGACATCGTGAGCGCCCCGCGCGACTTCCTGCGCGCCGAGGATCCCACGCTCGTGGTTTCCTTCGCCCGCTCTGGCAACAGCCCCGAGAGCCTTGCCGCCGTTGCCGTTGCCAAGGAGCTCGTCCACAACGTCAAGTTCCTCAACATCACCTGCGCTCCCGAGGGCAAGCTCGCCGTCGAGTCTGCCGATGATCCCAACGCGCTGACGCTGCTCATTCCGCGCGCCAACGACAAGGGCTTCGCCATGACCGGTTCTTATTCCTGCATGACCCTGCTCTCTACCCTTATTTTCGACACTGCCTCTGATGAGCAGAAGGCCGAGTGGGTCGAGACGATTGCCAAGATGGGCGAGGAGGTCATCTCCCGTGAGCCCGAGATCGCCGATTACCTGGCTGGCGACTTCAACCGCGTGACCTACTTGGGTTCTGGCTCCTTCGGTGGCCTTGCCCAGGAGAGCCAGCTCAAGATCCTCGAGCTCGCTCACGGTCTGGTCGCTACTTCCTACGACACCTCCATGGGCTATCGTCATGGACCTAAGTCCTTCGTCGACGATAAGACGCTCGTCTTCGTGTTCGTCAATAACGACGCCTACACCCGTCAGTACGACATCGACATCCTCAACGAGATCGGTGGCGACGAGATCGCTCAGCACACCATCGCCGTTCAGCAGGAAGGTGCCACCGTCTACGAGGGCGAGTCCTTCACCTTTAAGGGCTACGAGGCACTTCCCGAGGGCTACCTTGCTCTGCCGTTCGTGATGTTTGCCCAGGCTATCAGCCTGCTCAACTCCGTGCGCGTGGGCAACACGCCCGACACGCCGAGCCCCACTGGCACGGTCAACCGCGTGGTTAAGGGCGTGACGATTCACCCCTTCATCGCTTAATCGCGTCCCCCTGTAAGGGCGCCCGTCCGCTCATAACGGCGGGCGGGCGCTTTTTGTTTTACGTGAGCTGGGTATAAGCATCACCACAGTCAACTGCTTTAGAAGCGAGGAGTGCATATGAGCACGTACGCAATTAAGGCTGACAAGTTCTTCTTGCCGGCAGGCCCGCAACTGGGCGGCTATCTTATGGTCGAGGATGGCGTCTTTGGCGCCTGGCAGGCCGACGAGCCCTCTTGCGAGATTAAGGACTACACGGGATCGTGGATCGCACCGGGTATGGTCGATACTCACATCCATGGCTTCTACAACCACTCAACTACCGATAACGATCCCGAGGGCATCGATATCAGCTCGACCGAGCTCGCCCGTCGCGGTACCACCAGCTGGCTGCCCACGACGTTCACCGATGGCGTCGAGCAGATCAAGGACGCCTGCGCCGCCATCGCTCAGGCGGACGAGGGTCGCGGCCCCGACTTCTGCGGTGCTCGCATTCAGGGCATCTACCTGGAGGGCCCCTTCTTTACCATGAAGCACGTGGGCGCGCAGAACCCCGCTTACCTGATCGATCCCTCCGAGGAGGTCTTCGATCAGTGGCAGGAGGCTGCGGGTGGTCGCATCGTCAAGAGCGCCATGGCAGCCGAGCGCGACGGTGCCGCTGCTTATGCGGCTGCTTTGAACGCCAAGGGCGTGGTGACCAGCATCGGTCACTCCGACGCCACCTACGATGAGTGCATCGCCGCCATCAACGCCGGTGCCAGCTGCTTTACGCATACCTATAACGGCCAGCGCGGGCTGCATCACCGTGAGCCCGGTGTCGTGGGCGCTGCCATGTCCACGCCCGAGACCTACGCCGAGATCATCTGTGACGGCAAGCACGTTAACCCTGCCGCCATCAAGGCGCTGCTGCAGGCAAAGGGCTGGCAACACACGGTGCTCATCACTGACTGCCTGGGCTGCGGCGGCATGCCCGAGGGCAGCTACACCAGTGGTGGCATGGACGTCATCATGAAGGACAACCTGTGCTGGCTCGCCGACGGCAAGAGCATTGCCGGCTCGGTGCTCACGCTTGCCCAGGGCGTCAAGAACATCGTTGACTGGGGCATCGCCAGCGCCGATATCGCCATTCGCATGGCAACCGAGGTGCCGGCACGCTCCGCGCACATCGAGGATAAGTGCGGCAGCATCATGCCGGGTCGCGACGCCGACTTTGTCGTGTTCGACCATGAGCTTACCCTCGTCGAGACGTATGTTGGCGGCCAGAGCGTCGGCAACGCCTTTACCGAGTAACGATAGAAAAAGACGGCGGGCCCGAATCTGCTCGGACCCGCCGTATGGGTTAAACGCTCAAAAGCACCTTCACAGTTACAGCTTGTTAGCGATCTTCTTTGCCGTGCGCTTGACGCCGGCCACCAGGCCTCCTGCAGGATGCTCCTTCTCGTATGCTAGGCGCTTCTCGCGCTTGGCGTACTCTTCGACGATGATGTCGCCATACTCGTCTTCGATCTTGTCGAAGAAGTCGACGGCGCCCTTAATTTCCTCAGCGGTTGGGTGTCCCTTTTGGACACCGCCGGCGAGTTTGAACGGCCCCCACGTATCAAAGCCGGGGCAGCCGTAGACACCCATAAAGATGGCCTGCCTCATGCGGCAGATGCCATCGATATCCTTGCCGTACCACTTGTTTTTGCCACCGTAGGTCATAAGGCCAAACACCTTGTCCTGCGGCTGCAGCACGTTCGTGAGCACGCGTGCCATGTCCTTGTCGATCTCGGAGTAATAGATGCCCGTGGCGACACCGATCAGATGATATTCGTGCAGGTCGGGGTACTCGTTTTTACCGAGCGTCTTGACGTCGAGGGTATCGATCTCGGGGTGTGCCTCGACGATGGCGTCCACGAGCTTTTTCGTATTGCCGTGATGGCGTGAGGCGTAGAGGATGATGGTTCGCATAAGAAGGCCTTTCAGCTGTAATTGCATCAATGTCTGTATGGTACCCCGTTACATGGCTGGGATACCGGACGCATCGATGAACGCGCGGGTTTGTCCTTTGGTCAGGGCCGAGACAGGTACTTGCGAGCAAAAAGCAGTTGTTCGAAAGGATGGGCAATGGAATACGCTCTCTCCAACGATTCGATTTCTATTAAGGTGTCCACGGCTGGTGGTTCGTTTACCTCGATCGAGGCCGGAGGTCGCGAGTATCTGTGGCAGGGCGATCCCGCCGTGTGGTCCGGCCAGGCACCGATTTGCTTCCCGATTTGCGGAGGCTTGCGCGATAACAACGCCATGACGTTTGCCGGGCATCATGTAAAGCTCGCTCGCCATGGGTTTGCGCGCAAACAGGAGTGGAAGCTGCTGAGCCAGAGCGAGAACGAGCTGGCGATGTGCCTGGCTTCGGAGGATAACGCCGCGCTGCTGAGCGATTATCCGTACCCGTTTAAGCTTGTCGCCCGCTATACGCTCGAGGACGCTGCCGTGCGCGTCTCCTATGAGGCGACCAACGAGGGAACCGAGGACATGCCGTTCTTTATCGGCGGTCATCCCGGCTTTAGGTGTCCGCTCGATGAGGGCGAGGCCTATACGGACTACGAGTTGCGCTTTGAGAAGGACGAGGCTGCGGAGCTCTGCACCGCTGTCCCTTCGACTGGCTTGATTGACGTTACCAACCGCTCCAAGAACCCCATGGTGGGAAAGACACTGCCTCTGTCGCATGAGCTCTTCGATTTTGCGGAGACCATCTTTGATGTGCTCGAGAGCCGTCAGGTCACGCTTTCCAAAAAGGGCGAGGACAAGGGCGTCCGCCTGAGCTTTGAGGGCTTCCCATATCTCATTGTGTGGAGCAAGCCCGAGGGCGATTTTGTGGCGGTTGAGCCCTGGGGCGGCCTTTCGACCTGCTCCGATGAGGACGACGTGCTTGAGCATAAGCGCGGCTGCCTTGTCGCCAAGCCCAAGGAGACCGTCGTTCGCTCGTTCACGATTGAGATTCTGTAATTCCGTTTTGTCGACTCGTATCGCGAGGCACAAGGAGCCTGCGAGATAAGGAGCTAAAAATGATCCTCACCGTTACGATGAACCCGTCTGTCGATACGCGCTATCAGCTCGATGAGCTCGTTATCGACGACGTCAACCGTGTGACGCCCGAAAAGACCGCTGGCGGCAAGGGCCTCAACGTGGCCCGTGTGCTGGGTCAGCTGGGCGACGACGTTGTGGCGACCGGTCTGCTCGGCGGCCACATGGGCGCCTACATGGCTGAGCTCATGGATGCCAACGGCATTAAGAATGATTTTGTACCCATCAAGGGCGAGACTCGTATTTGCCTCAACATCCTCCACGCCGGCAACCAGACCGAGCTGCTCGAGAGCGGCCCGACGATTGCCCCCGAGGAGCTCGATGCCTTTACCGCCAAGTTTACCGAGCTTGCGAGCAAGGCCGACGTCGTCACCATTTCGGGTTCTCTGCCCCGCGGTGTCGAGGCAGACTACTACGCCAAGATCACGGGCATTGCAGAGAACGCCGGCGCCAAGGTGCTGCTCGATACCTCGGGCGCCTCGCTCGAGGCTGCGCTCAAGTCCAAGGTCAAGCCTGAGCTGGTTAAGCCTAACCTGACCGAGATCAACGGTCTTCTGGGCACGAGCTTTACCACCGACGATGTGGACGAGCTCCGTTCCGCGCTCGCCTCTGACGCCCGCTTCTCCGATATCCCCTGGGTCGTCGTATCTATGGGCGCTGCCGGCTCCGTTGGTTTCCATAACGGCCGTGCGTTCCGCGCCAAAACCCCCGATATCCCCGCCGTTAACGCTACGGGCTCTGGCGATTCGACCATTGCCGGCTTCGCACATGCGATTGCTGCCGGCGCCGACGACGAGACGGTGCTGCGTACCGCCAACACCTGCGGCAAGCTCAATGCCATGGATCCCATGACTGGCCACTTGGTTATGGATCGTTGGGACGAGGTTTACAACGGCGTTGTCGTGACCGAGCTGTAGGAGCTTGTGCTGCGGCCCCGGCATCGGTTGTTTGCTTGTGGCTAGAGCCGACGACAAGTGCGGTAGCATTATGACGGGGCGCGACGCCGGGTATGTCGTGTTCAATCCCGACCTTACCCTGGTCGAGACGTATGTGGGTGGCAACAGCGTCGGTAACGCGTTTACCGAGTAGCCGCCAAAGAAACGATCCGAAAGGGGATTTAGATGATTTACGGTGCATTGGGCGATATCGAGGAATACCGCGGAATGCTCAAGGGCCTCGACGTGCTGATCGATTGGCTCGAGGAGAACGACCCGGCGGAGCTCGAGGTCGGCAGCCATCCGATTCTGGGCGACAAGGTCTTTGCGAACGTCATGGCTCCCACGACGCGTCCGGAGGCCGAGGCCCACTATGAGACGCATCAGCGCTATCACGACCTGCAGATCGACGTCGAGGGTCGCGAGGCCTTTAAGGTCGCCACGGGCAGCCTGACGCTGGTTCAGGAGTTTGACGAGAAGGACGACTACGATCTGGTCGATTCCGACGCCTCGATCGCCGGCGATCTTGCTGACGACAAGTTTGCGCTGTTCGTTGCCGGCGAGCCTCACATGCCCACGCTCGAGTTCCCGGGCGATGGCGCGCAGCCGGTCAAGAAGATCTGCTTTAAGCTGCTTGCAGATGCTTACTGGGAAGAGTAACGAACTGCTCGTGAGCTAGCGTGATTTCCCTTGGGGAACGCGTTTGAGCCCCGCTGATCGCGGTCCCCTTGGGGATTGCGGTTGGCGGGGCTTGTTGTTGAGTAGGGGAGTTGCCGACGGCGTTGTGCTTGGATTGGCGGATGCGCGCTCGAAATCGGCAACAAAAAAGCCGCCCGAAGGCGGCTATCTTGTGCAATGGAGCCAGCGACCGGGCTCGAACCGGTGACCCCCGCTTTACGAGAGCGGTGCTCTACCAACTGAGCTACGCTGGCGGCCATGTGATGACGCAACTGAGGCGTCAACGGCTGTCTATGATACGGGACATCGCAAATCCGCGCAAGTGTTCTGACGGCTTTTCTCACTTTAAATGCACTAATATTGGAGACGTGATGTCTTGCTCTTACGGGTCTCAAACAGAATGGGGTGGCGATGGCTCAACCCAAGATTCTTCTCACACGCATCGATGACCGGTTTATTTACGGGCAAGACGTTGAGCTGTGGAACGAAGTCGTGGGTTCCAACCTTGTTTTAATCGTCAACGATGAGATTGCGGCTGATTCGCGCAAGTGGGCCCCTATGAGGGTGGCGACACCCGAGGGTGTCTGGACGCGGTTCTTCTCGGTGCAAAGGACTGTCGACATCATTCATACCGCAACGCCGCGCCAAAGGATTCTCATCATGGTGGCGTCGCCCACGGATGCACTCGCGCTGGTTAAGGGTGGTGTGCCGATCACCAAGATCAGCATTGGCCATATGCAGGCGGGGGAGGGCAAGCACCCCATAACGCCCGCAGTCGCCGTAGACGATACGGACATCGCTGCCTTCAAAGAGCTACAAGAACTCGGCATAGAGCTAGAAATCCGTTACCTCCCCAGCTCCAATCCCGACCCCATCCAACTAGTCATTGGGGACGTTCTTAAATGACTAGTCAAACGGGACACCCTTGGCACTTGGGGACGTTCCTTATGTGCCGGCCTTTTAGGAACGTCCCCAAGTGTCCCCAAGTGTCGGCAGATTGGGACAGTCCTTCTCGCCAAACGTTGGGACTGCGGACGATTTCTTGGACCGTTACGCGGCCCTTCCCAGCGCGGCGCGGAACTCGGCCGGCGTGCGGCCGCCGAGCGCATCGCTGCGCCTCTCCGTATTGTATCGGCCGATCCAGCCCCCGAGCTCCTCGATGAAGCGGGCGGGGGTCCAGCCCGACCAGTCCCTGCCGTGCCAGAACTCCCTCTTGAGCAGGCCGAAGAAGCCCTCCATCGCCGCGTTGTCCGGGCTGCAGCCCTTGGCGGACATGCTCCTGGCGAGGCCGTGCCCCTCGCAGATCGAGATCCAGCCGGGCCAGCGGTAGTGGCCGCCGCGGTCGGAGTGGATGACGGGGCGCTCGCCGGGCGCGAGCAGCGCGCAGGCGTCCTCGAGCGTCGAGTTGGCGAGCGCGGCGTCCGGCCTCTCGCCGGCCCTCCACGCCACGACCGAGGAGTCGAAGCAGTCCCTGATGGCCGACAGGTAGACCTTCCTGCCGGAGGGCAGCCTGAACTCGGTGATGTCGGTGAGCCACAGGAAGTTCGGCAGGGCCGAGCGGAAGTCGCGGCGCACGAGGTTCGGCGGGGCCGGCGTCGGCTCGCCCGCATAGGAGCTGTAGGGCCTCCTCTTCCTCCTCATCCACCTGGGGACCAGGCCCTCCTCGCGCATGATGCGGAGGACGACCTTCTCCGAGGCGCGCACGGGCTCGTCGAGCTCGCGCAGGCGCGCCGTCACGAAGCGGTACCCCCGCGCCCCCTCGCCGTCCTCGGTGAATACCCTGCGCACGAGCGCGCGCAGGGCCGCGAGCCGGTCGGGCCTCGCGATGGCCGTGTGCTGGTACTCATAGGAGCTCTTTGATATCCCCAAGGAACTCGTGAGTTCTCTCAAGGACCACTTCCCCGCAGGCCTCAGGCGGTCTATCACCAGGGTCTTCTCCCCGTTCGACATCCCGTCGAGGCTCGCGGCTTTTAAAACGTCGTTCACCGCCCTGAGGACGGCGTTCTCCAGGACGAGGCGCTCTATCAGGGCGTCCTTGTCGTCCGGGTCGATGTCGGGGTACACCGGACCGTCCCCGACGACCTTCGGCAGATCCATCTTCGCGACCGCCCTCCCGACGGTTCCGCCCGCGGCCCCGGCCCTCGTCCAGCGCGCGACGGCGCTCTTGCTCGGCCCGTCGAGCTCCCGGGCTATCTCCCTGCACGAGAGCCCGGAGCGGCGTAGCTCCCCGGCCCTCTCTACTACGGCTCTACTGTATGTCATGCGGACTCCAAACCGGACCTGATGGTCCAACTTTTTGTCCGCAGTCCCGTTAAAGACTGTCCCCAATGACTAGTCATTTAAGAACGTCCCCAATGACTAGGTAGAAAAACGCCCGTCGGCAGTGGTGCCGGCGGGCGCTGCTGTGCGATATGTTGCGTTGTGGGCTTAGTGCCTCATAAAGTGGTATTCGATCACATTGCTGTAGGGGTGACCCGGGCCCACAATGCCCTGCGGGAACAGCGGCTGGTGCGGTGTGTCGGGGTACATCTCTGCCTCGAGGGCAAAGCCAGCGCCCCAGCCATAGTTGGCATCGTCCTTGGCGTGCTCGTCGCCCAGCCAGTTGCCGGTGTAGAGCTGCACGCCCGGGGCGGTGGTGTAGTAATCCAACTCACGACCGGTCCACATCTCCTCGACGTGCATCGCGCGGCGCAGATTACGGCCGTACTGATAGCCATCGATGCACAGGCAGTGGTCGTAGCCACGGGCCTGCTTAATCTGCGGGTCGTCGGCTTCCATGCCGGGCGCGACGGGGCGCAGCTCACGGAAGTCAAACGGCGTGCCCTCGACCGGAGCGATTTCACCGGTGGGGATATTCTGCTCGTTGATGGGCAGGTAGTGGGCAGCGTTAGCAACAAAGAAGTGCTCGCAGTCCATGCCGGCGTTATGGCCGGCAAGGTTAAAGTACGTGTGGTTGGTCATGGACACGTACGTGGCGCAGTCGCTCTCGCAGCCATATTCGATACGGAAACAGCCGGTACGCGTCACGGTAAACACGGCTGTAAAGGTGCGGTTGCCGGGAAGGCCCAGCTCGCCATCCTCAAGCGAGGTGGTCATGCGCACGGCATTGTGGACCTCGTCGAGCTCAACGTCCCACACGCGCTTGTGCAGGCCGTGCTCAAGATCGCTGTGTAGGTTGTTGGCGCCTTCGTTGGCCGGCATATGCCAGTCCGTGCCGGCGATGGTGATCGTGGCACCTGCAGTGCGGTTGGCCACAGGCCCGATGGTTGCGCCAAAGCAGGCGGGGTTGTCAAAGTAATCCTCGAGCTTATCGAAGCCCAGCACCACATCGCGCACGTTGCCGGGAATGTCGGGCACATCGATACCCAGCACGGTGGCGCCATAGTCCATAATGCGAACGCAGATCTCGGGCCCGTTGAGGGTGTAACGATGAACGGGGGTACCGCACGGCGCGGTGCCGAAAAGCTCGGAAGTGATCATTTGGTTCCTAACATCGAGGTATTTCCGACAAACTGTAGCGCGAACAGGCGAGATTATCACTACACCCCACTAAAGCAGGGGGTATTTTTCTCAAAAAAGTGATGATTGGAGCTGTGCGGGCGTTCATTTTTGACGCGCGCGAGTCTGATACAATTTGTTCGTTATTGTTTGAATGATATGCACGCATAGAACGGCGAGGATTCATCGTGATTAAGGCAGAGCGACAGGATAAGGTTCGTCAGCTGCTCGAAGAGCAGGGCACGGTCTCGGTCAAGGAGATTTCGGATGCGTTAGGTGTCTCGGATATGACGATTCGTCGCGACCTTGAGGAACTTGCGAACCTGGGCGAGATCGAGCGCGTGCACGGTGGAGCCCGTAGTGCGCAGGGTCGCCCCCACGCTATGCTGCGCCATGAGTATTCGCACAGCGAAAAGCGCACCAAGCATGCCGAGGAAAAGCTGCAGATCGCGCGCCGTGCTGTGGAGCTTATCGAGGAGGGCTCGACCATCTTTTTGGGTACGGGCACCACGGTTGAGCAGATGGCCTCGATGCTGCCGGCGTTTCGCCTGCGCATCGTGACTAATTCGCTTTCGGTGTTTAACCTGCTCGAGGCGCGCGAAGATTGCGACCTGTGCCTCGTGGGCGGTATGTACCGTCGCCGCACCGCCGCTTTTGTGGGGCCAACGGCTGAGGATACCCTGCGTGCGCTGGGCATCGATGCGGCGTTTATCGGCGCCAACGGCATCTTGGACGGTGACGTATCTACGTCCAACATGGACGAGGGCCGTATCCAGCAGCTCGCTTTTAGCAAAGCAGACTCGCGCTATCTGATCGCCGACTCCAGCAAGATCGGCAAGCGCGACTTCTACACCTTCTGCCGCCTGGACAGCCTGGACGCCGTGGTATGTGAGCCGAGCATCTCCGCCGAAGATCGTGCCGCCATCGAGGAACATACGCAGGTCATCTGCTAGCTAACGCAGCAGGCGATACTTCTGCCCCCTGCCGGTGCCTTCAACTGTCGCCAGGCCTGTCTCAACGAGTTTTTTGAGGATGCGATTGAGCTTCGAGCGGCTGAAGCTAACTTTGGCTGCAAGCTCACCTGTCGATTGAGGATGTGCGCTACTCAACAGTTCGAATACGATAAGTTCGTCGCCCTTGAGCCCCGGGTTATCCATGAGCAGGGGAAGTGTGACCACAATGGCGTTATCCGAAACTTGAAACCGGGGCTTTCTGACGCTGTCCTTATAGGTGTCGCGAATTCGCATGATGCCCGTTCCAAAGGCTTCGATAAGACCCAGGCGCAAAAAGACTTCGGCAAGAATACGATTGCGTCTAACGGATAGCATGTCGGACAGGTATTCATCGACAGTCATGCTTGCTGGCAAGCCGCCGGGCGAGGCGACTTCCACGCGGTCGTCGAACATCGAGATGCGAATGTGCGCGGGTACATCCCAAGTCCTGTGAACGATTGCATTGGTAATGGCCTCGCGGAATGCTTCGAGCGGAATGAGCTCCTTGCGGACCCGCTCCATTCCCTTGATCTCTTCGTAACAGTACTGAGTTTCAAATAGTTCAAGAGCGCCGTCAATCTCCGTTAAAACCGATGCATGTTCGAGAGTTTTGCGCTGCTTAATGAGATTGATGGTGTCGCCAAACACCGCCATGTCGATACCTGGGAAATCGTTCTCGTCCGCGAGCAGTTCTGCCGCGTTGTTGTAGGTTCCGGTCTCATCGAGCAGGCCGAGGGTTTTGAGAGTATCGGTTGTGAATGACTGAAGTGAGAGCTTTGCTTTTAGGCGATTCTCTAAAACGGTGAAAGATAGATCTTGCTTGCTTGCCGGGAGCTGTTCAAAGGAGAGGTTTTGACCCTCGAGTACAAGACGCGAAAGGCCTAGGGTATCAACTGGTATGGTCGCGGTGTCATTGCGCTTGTATGCCTTCGAGCGGTATAGGTAAGGCTTCGATCTGCCGGGAAAGACCGTAAGCTCTACGGTTGCATCGAGCTCGTTGATTTTTAGGGAGTAGTCAGGCTGGGGGATGATCGAATCGTTAATCTTGTTTTCGATATCTAGGCAGGTCTGCTTGGGATCATCGAGGCCAACGGCTTCTCCGTCGTCGTTAATTCCAAATAGAACGCGTCCTCCCGTGCCATTTGCATAAGCGGAGACGGTTTTAAGGAACGAATTGGTGACGCATTCCTTGAATTCAAGATCTTTGGATTCTTGCATCGTGTTGCTCCGTTTCGCTTCAATTTGACGTGAAAAATGACACGTAAAATTTTACACGTCATTTTACGCGTCAAAATTATGACACGAAAAAATTTGCGTGTCATTTTACGTGTCAATGTGACGCGATTTGACACGCAAACGTGGATGCAGTGACGTTCTGCGGGTAAATGAAGTTTGTGGGCCTGTGGTTTGGCCGAGCTGGCGCACCGGATTCTCTCGCATAGCCGAACGGGCTTTTGGTGTCATATCAGCACCAAATGATACCGAAAGCCCGTTCGTGATACCGAAAACTTGAGGCTGCGCTCCATAGCTGATTGGATAGTTTGGATTCTACCATCCGATTGTCTCGATCTGTAACAGTTAGGGGAGAAAAGCTCATCTAGATGTTACAGATCGAGATTTTCTGCCTGGCCGATTCCATTTGTCTGAATCTGTAACGGATAGGGGTGAAATAGTCGTCTAGATGTTACAGATTGAGATTGAATGGATTGGCCCGCGCGTTCGTCTCGATCTGTAACAGGTAGACGGTCGAAAGTGGGCTACGTGTTACAGATTTAGACATTTCTGCTCGGGCGTTCTGTTTGTCTCGATCCGTAACAGCTGGGGCCGAAAATCCCTGCTAGATGTTACAGATCGAGACGAATGATCCGCTCGGGCTCACCAAAAAACAAAAAGGCCGCATGCGAGCCCGTGGGGGATTCACATGCGGCCGACAGGGTATGTGACTGAAACTAGGCCATAAGCAGGCCGGTCTCCGCGACGTTCTTGTACCAGTACGCGCTCGCCTTGGGATAGCGCTTCTGGGTCTCAAAGTCGATGTAGAACAGGCCATAGCGCTTGTTGTAGCCGTTGGTCCAGGAGAACTGGTCCTGCAGCGACCACACAAAGTAGCCGTCGACGTTTACGCCGCCGTCGATTGCCTTGAGGATCCACGCGAGATGCTGACGCATGTAGTCGATGCGAGGGGCGTCGTCGATAAAGCCGTCCTCAAAGTCGTCCTTATAGCCCATGCCGTTCTCGGTGATGTAGATCTTCTTGTAGTTGGGGTAATCGTTCTTAATGCGCAGCAGCAGGTCGTACAGGCCCTCGGGATAGATGATCCAGTCCCAATCGGTGGTGGGTACGCCTTCACGCACGCATGACTCGCCCACGCCCTTGAGGAACCAGCGCGAGGAGCCCTTGTCGCCGGTGCCATTGTGGTTGATGTCGTTTTCGCCCTCGGCGGCACGCAGGAACTGGCACTTGTAGGTGTTGACGCCCAGGCAATCGTTGTAGGGGAGCGCGGCGGTCAGCGCGGCGATGTCCTCGTCGCGGACGTCGAGCTCGCCGCCGGCGATATGGGCCAGCTCGGTCGCAGCCTCCATGGTATCGGCTGCATAGTGGCCGCGGAAGGTGGCGTCGAGTACCCAGCGGTTGTTGATGACGTCGGCCATGCGAGCTGCCTCGCAGTCGGCGGCGTTGTTGGGGTCGAGGGGATACTTGGGCTCCAGGTTCTGGACAATGCCGATCTCGCCCTCAAAGCCGCCCTCGTGGAAAGCGACGACGGCCTTGGCATGGGCCAGCATCATGTTGTGCATGAGCTGGAAGGCCTTATCCAGGCGATACTTCTCGCCGTGCGGCCAGTTGCCGACGATAAAGCTGCCCTCGGCGGTCGCGGGGATCTCGTTAAAGGTAAACCAGTGCTTGACCTCGGTGAATTCGGCAAAGCAGAACTTGGCGTACTCGACAAAGGCGTCGATCGTCGTGCGCGTCAGGAAACCCTCGTCGCCGTTCTGGTAAAAGGCCTCGGGCGTATCGAAGTGATCGAGCGTGACATAGGGGATAACGCCAGCTTTGTTGCAGGTGGCGAAAAGCTCGTGATAGAAAGCGACGCCCTCGGGGTTAATCTCGCCGGTGCCATTGGGGAAGATGCGGCTCCAAGCGATGGAGACGCGGATGCCGTTGATGCCGAAGCGCTGGCACAGGTCGATATCGACCGGGTACTTGTTGTAGAAATCGCTTGCGGGATTGGGGGAGAAGCGACCCTGAGCTGCCAGGAAATCGTCCCAGGGCACTTTGCCCTTGCCGTGCGTGCGGGTCTCGCCCTCAACCTGGTAAGCGGCGGTGGCGCCGCCAAATACAAAGCCGTCGGGGAACTGCATGGGGTTGGTCATGAGTCATCCTTTCTGTGGGATACGAATAGGGAGAGGTGCCCGAACTGGGGATCCGGGCACCAACAGAGGGAGGAACTAGTCGAGGTTCTCGCGGAGCCACTTGATGGCGCCAGCGGGGTCGCGGGTAAGGTCGATATATTCCTTACCGCGCGGGGCGAGCAGCTTAATGCCCAGGCGATCGGTGTCGGCCTTCATGTCGTTGTAGTAGCTACGGACCTGCGGGGCAAGCACGATAACGTCGTACTGATCCATGATGGCAGTGTGCTGGCCATAGGCGCCTGCGGAGGAGGCGATGTTCTCTCCGGTCTGCGCAGCACCTTCCTTGATGGCGTTGGCAAGCATGGCAGAGGTGCCGGCGCCGGCGCACAGGACGAGGACCTTCAGACCGTCGACATCTTTCTTAGCGGATGCGTCGGCGGCGGGCTCGGGCTGATCGGCGACAGGCTTGCTGTCGGCGGCAGCGGCGGTCGGCTCGACGGAGACGGTAGTCTGCTCGATAGCGGGCGCAGAGGCGTTGGCGGCGATGGTGGCAGCACCATCGGACTCGAGACCCAGCTCGGCGGCGCGCTCGGCCTCCTGGTCGCAGAGCAGCTTATCGTATGCCTTCAAGAACGGTAGGTAGATGATGGCGTCCAGCAAGATGATGATCGCGACAAATACCAGGGCGATAAGCTGGAAGTTCGTGGTGATGAAGATGCCGATGGGGGCAGGGGTAGCCCAAGGCACCACGAAGGAGAAGCCGTTCATGCCCACGTTGTCGATAAAGAACTTGGCAACACTCACGTTGACGCAGCCGGCGGCAACAAAGGGGATGAGCATGTAGGGGTTAAGGATCATCGGCGCGCCAAAGAGCAGCGGTTCGTTGACAGCGAAGGCAACAGGAACAATCGAGGCCTTACCGACGGCTTTAAGCTGCTTGGACTTCATAAAGAGAATCAGCAGAAGCGGCACGATGAACGTGGCGCCGGTGCCGCCGAACTCACCCACGAGCGACATGTTGAAGGTGAGGGAATGGGCGGGGTGACCACCGGCCAGCAGAACCTGCAGGTTCTCGGCCTGGTTGGCAAGACGGATGGGGTCGATGCCCGGCTGGACGATCGAGGGGCCGTGGACGCCGATGAACCAGAAGAACGCGGTGGCTGCCTGGATAAGGATAAGGCCAGGATAGGTTTCTGCAGCGGTAAAGAGCGGGGAGAGCAGTTTGATAAGCAGCTCGGAGAACGGAACGCCCATGAGGTTGCGCACGACGACATCGATAATGCCGCAGATGATGACGGCGCCGCCAAAGGGGATGATGTCGCGGAAGTTCTGAGCGATGGCGCCCGGAACCTCCTTGGGCAGCTTAATGGTCAGATCGCGCGAGACGCAGAATTTGTAGACCCACACGGTAATGAACGCGGCGATATAGGCCGAGAACAGACCGCGCGTACCCATGCTGGTGCAATCGAAGACCGAAAGCTCGGAGCCGTTGAACTTGGTGGTGAACTGCGTAACAGCGAGCAGCAGCATGCTGCACTGGGCGGCCACCATGGTGGAGCCGTCGTTGAGCACCTTGCCGGCGGGCATGCGACGGTTCATGGATGCCGTGAAGTTCTTGGCAGTGGTGCCGGCAACCATGATGCCCATGACACCCATGGTGAAGTTGTACAGCTTGTTGCACCAGTCGATGAGCGGCTGGGGCAGCGTGATGCCGACCACGCCGGGAAGCGTGGCGATCAGCAGAAAGATCGAAGAGGTGAGGACGATGGGCATGCACCCAAGGAATCCGTCCTTAATAGCCTGGAGGTAGATGTTCCTCGAGATCTTCTCAAAGAACGGCTGATGCTTTTCGAGCATCTTTACGATGGCGTCCATAGAGCTCCTTTGCTACTTGATGCGCGATGCATGTGGATGGAACTGGTCGTCGATGGATGGTCAGGACTGCCCGGAAACCTTCCTGCTTAAGGAAGGCATTGCGAAATGACAACGTTGTCATTTCGTTAATGACAACGTAAGACATTTTTGGAAGAGCAACAAGGATATACGGGTGAGCGGTCGATATTGTCCGGTAAACGGTTGATTTGTCAGTCGGGCAGGTAGTGTATGCTAGAACGCAAAAAGCAAGCGATGCAAAACCGACTGGAGAAGTAGTGGCAACGATGGACAAGAAAAATGTCTCAATGAACGATGTGGCGATTGCTGCGGGTGTTTCTCTCAAGACGGTTTCGCGTGTGATCAACGAGCCCGATAGCGTGCGAGAGTCGACACGCGATAAGGTTCATTCCGCAATGGAGGCGCTCGGGTTTCGAACCAACTTTGCCGCGCGTTCGCTCAAGTTGGGCCGTTACGGGTGCATTGGCGTGGTGCTGTTCCACTTGTCGGGCGGTGCCGTGGACATGATTGACGGTATCGCAGATGCCGCCGAAGAACGCGGCTTTGCGCTCACGATGATCAAAAAGCGGGCGGGGGAGAAGATGACCCTTGCCGAAGCGGCGCGTAGGATGTCGCAGCTGCCTGTTGATGGCATGATCTTCAACCTGCGTCAGATGGTCGATGACTTTGATACTTTTGAGGCACCGAAAGACCTCAAGACGGTGATTATCACACCGATGGAACATCCTACCTGCTCCACCGTCAGTGACGACCAAGAGGGCGGCGCGCGCATGGCGTGCGAGTACTTCTTGAACCACGGGCATAAAAACGTGTACTTCGTCTCTGGTAAGAAAGAGTCGTTGTCGAGCCAGTGCCGTATGAAAGGTTGGCGTGCGGCACTCGAGGCGCGTGGCATTGAGCCGCCCGAGCCTCTGCAAGGCGATTGGAATGCGGATAGTGGCTATGCCGCGGGCCTTGTGCTTGCCGATAAGCCCGATTGCACGGCGGTCCTCGCTGCTAACGACTGCATGGCAAACGGCGTGATGATGGCTCTACGTGACAAAGGGCTCAGTGTGCCCAATGATGTGTCCGTGATCGGCTTCGACGATGAGCTCTATAAGACGATTCCCAACTCGATTCTGACGTCGGTGAAGTTTCGCCACCGCGAGCTGGGCGTCCGTGCGCTCAACGAGGTCGTCGCGGGTCTGGAAGCTCCGAGCTCCAGAAGCCGTACGCTCGTCTCGGGCGTGTTGGTCGAGCGTTCCAGCGTAAAGGACTTGCGGGCGTAGACGTGCTCGGCCTATTCCGTTTGTCTCGATCTGTAACAACTAGACGGTCAAAAGTGGTCTACATGTTACAGATTGAGATTTTTGGCTTGGCCTGTGCGTTCACCTCGATCTGTAACAGCTGGGACCCAAAAACTCGGCTAGATGTTGCAGATTAAGATGAACAGGAGGACGGGTGCGGTCTAAACAAAATGGCCCGCGCATCACGCATCGATGCACGGGCCATTTTTTTCTGCGGGCGGCAGGTGGCGTCAGCGTCTTATGCCTCGAGGTTTTCCTCGATCCAGGCGACGGCACCCTTGGGATCCTTAGTGAGGTCGATGTACTGTTTGCCCTTGGGCGACAGCAGCGTGATGCCCAGGCGGTCGGTGTCGGCCTTCATCTCGTTGTAATAGGTGCGAACCTGCGGAGCCAGGACGATGACGTTGTACTGGTCCATGATGGCGTAGTGGCTGCCGTAGGCACCGGCGTTGGCGGTAATGTCGATGCCCAGCTCGTCGGCGCCTTCCTTAAGCGCGTTGGCGAGCAGTGCAGAGGTGCCGGCGCCAGCGCACAGAACCAGAACCCTCAGATCCTTGCCCTTAAGGGCGGACGGAGCTGCGGAGGCCTCAGTGGCAGAAGCGGTCTCGACAACAGGAGCCTCAACGGCGGGGGCGGCAGCGGTCTTGACGGCCTTGGTCTCCTCGGCCTCTTCTTCGGCCAGGGTCTCGGCCTCCTGCTTGCACAGGACGTTGTCGTAGGCCTTGCAGAACGGGTAGTAGATTAAGAAGTCAACGACCAGCAGGACGACAACCAGGACCAGAGAGATCGGCTGGAAGTTGGTGTCGATGAAGGTGCCGATCGGTCCGGGGAGTGCCCACGGCATGGCATAGATAAAGCCGTTCATGCCCAAAAAGTCGATGAAGAACTTACCAATGAGGACGTTGGCCACGGGGGCAAACAGGAACGGGATCAGGAAGTACGGGTTGAGGATGATGGGCGCGGCGAACAGCAGCGGTTCGTTGACGGCGAACATCACGGGTACGACAGAGGCTTTGCCGACGGCCTTGAGCTGCTTGGAGCGCATAAAGAGCAGGAAGATGATCGGGACAATGAACGTGGCGCCGGTGCCGCCGAGTTCGCCGATGTAGTTACCGAAGTTCTCGGTCAGGGCGAGGGCGGGGTGACCGCCGGCCTGCAGCGTGGCGAGGTTGGTGGTGATGTTGCCAAACAGCGCGGCGTTGAGGGCAGGCTTAACGACCGAGGGGCCGTGGATGCCCATGAACCAGAACAGCGGGATCATGAACCAGATGAGGGCGAGGCCGGCGTAGGAATCGGCAGCGGCGAACAGCGGGCTCACCAGCGTGGAGATGACGTTGGCAAACGGGACGGCCAAGCAGGTGCGGCAGATAACGTCGATGACGGCGACAAACAGGATGGAGAAGCTGAAGGCGAAGATGTCGCGGAAGTTCTGGGCGATGGCGCCGGGGACTTCTTTGGGCAGCTTGATGGTGATGTCTCGCTTAATGCAGAAGGCATAGATGTTGACCGTGGCAAATGCGGCGACAAAGGAGCTCAGTAGGCCCTTGGTGCCCATGTTGTCGGTAAAGAACACCGAGACATCGGCGCCGTCGATCTTGGCACTCGTCTGGGTAACGGCCAAGATGAGCATAGCGCACATGGCGGCGACCATGGTGCTCGTGGCGTTGATGGCCTTGCCGGCAGGCATGCGGCGGTTCTTGGAGCCGGTCAGCGCGCTTGCGGTGGTGCCGGCGACCATGATGCCCACGACGCCCATCGTGAAGTTGTAAACCTTGTTGCAGAAGTTCACGACGTCGACGTTCCACCAGTCGGGCAGCGTAAAGCCGCCGACCGTGGCGACAACGCCCGGCAGGGTCGAAATAAGCAGGAAGACAGAAGAAGACAGGATGATGGGCATTGCTGCCAAAAAGCCGTCTTTAATGGCCTGAAGGTAGATGTTCTTAGAGACCTTGTCGAAGTACGGCTGACCTTTCTCCAAGAACTTAACGATCGATTCCATAGTTCACGCTCCTCTTTGCATGAAATCTTAATGGCATGGACGTTGAAAACCTATATGGTCTCCCGCTTGCTAAAAGCCCGGGTGCAGGCGGGGTCGGTCCCAGGGGGAGAGAGGGGAGCGGCTGGGTTTGTATCGCATAGGGCCGCTCCCCTCTCGGGGGAAAGCGAGGCGATGCGCTACTGCGCGTCCGCCATAGTGTCGGCGAGCTCCTTGTACCAGAGTGCCGACTGCTTGATGTAGCGTTTTTGCGTGTCGAAGTCGATGTAGAACAGGCCGTAGCGCTTGTTATAGCCGTTGGCCCACGAGAACTGGTCCTGCAGGCTCCAGATAAAGTAGCCCTGGACGTCGACGCCCTCGGCGCGCGCCCGGAGCACCTTCTCCATGTGCTGGTCGACAAAGTCGATGCGCTCGGGATCGGCGACGATGCCGTTTGCGTCGGGCTCGGGGTCCTTGTGGCCCAGGCCGTTTTCGGTGATATAGATGACGGGGAGGTTGGGATAGGTGGCGCTGATGTGCTTGAGCGTGTCGTAGAGGCCTTGCGGGTAGATGAGCCAATCCCAGTCGGTGGTGGGGATACCCGGCATATCGACCTGCTGCCCGACGCCCTTAAACTTAAAGCACGAGGTGCCCTTGTCTCCGGTGCCGTTAAAGCTGTTGGTGGACTCGCCATCGTATGCGGCGATAAACGCCGACTGATAGTAGTTGAGGCCGAACATATCGTTGCGGGGCGCCGCCTTGGCGAGCTCCTCCATGTCGCTGTCCTCAACCGTAAGCGTGGCGTTGTTGGCACGCAGAATCTCGTTGATGAGTGAGAGGGTGCGCGCGGAGTAGTGACCCAGGAAGGCGCCGTCCATGATGAAGTCGGTGTAGAAGGCGTTGTACAGGTCGGCGGCGTGCTGGTCGGCGGGCGAGTCTGTGGCAGGATATGCCGGCGTCAGGACGTTGACCATGCCAATGCGTCCGCCCAGGTGCTCGGTCTCGTCAAGATCCTTATACAGGTTGACGGCGCGGGCGTGGGCAACGAGCTCGTTGTGCTGGCTCTGGATGCCGCTCGTCACATCAAAGTGATGGTTGGGCGGGAAGTTGCCTTGGATGTATTGGGAGTGCGAGAGGCTGATGAGCTCGTTGATGGTGAACCAATTCTTGACCTCGCGGAACTCGCGGAAGCAGAACTCGGCATAGCGCACATAGGCGTCGACGGTCTTGCGGTTGAGCCAGTCGCCCTGGTTGAACAGGGCGGCGGGGGAGTCAAAGTGATGCAGGGACACATAGGGCTCGACGCCATACTTTTTGCAGCAGGCGAACAGCTCGTGGTAGTGCTTAACGCCCTCGGCGAGGGGCTCGGCATCGTCGCCGTTGGGGAAGATGCGGGTCCAGGCGATGGACACACGGATGGCGTTGAGCCCATGCTCGGCAGAAAGGCGGATATCCTCCTCGTAGCGGTTGTAGAAATCACTGGCCGGGTCGGGCAAAAAGCGACCCTGGGCGACAAGGTAATCGTCCCACATGGTCTTACCCTTGCCTGCCACCTTCGTGGAACCTTCCGTTTGGTACGCGGCGGTTGCGGCGCCCCAAACAAAGCCCTTCGGCAGCTGCTGTACGCGGTTTAGCAAAGACATATGCATACACCCTCTCGTCTCGCTGTTCGATATTGTGCGTTTGCGCTCAGGAGGCTCCATGGTTAGCGTTCAGCGGTGAAAAAGCCCGATAAACACTATCTTAAAATGATTAGAACCAAAATGAGCACGTGAGCATTTGACAATGAGCACGTTAACATCCGGCTGGGATGTATAGAAACAAAACAACTTCAAACAGCCGCGAACGGTTGTATTTGTTCGGTAAGCGGTTTTGATTGACAGAAGTTTTCATGTTGTGGTATATGGCTCGGGTATCATGAGCACGTTATCGATGTATGTACGATGCGCCATGGGCGCGGGGAATAGTTGGGAAGCAGGTTAGCGTGGAAGGCATGGCTCAGCAGACAAGGAATGGTCATTCGGCGAGCGCGGCAGAGGTTGCGGCGCTCGCTGGCGTGAGCCGCCAGACTGTGTCTCGCGTGGTCAACGGTATGCCCAACGTGACGGAAAAGACGCGCAAGCGTGTGCTGGCCGCCATGGAAGAGCTGGGCTTTCGTCCCAATTTTGCTGGAGCGGCGTTGCGCGGCGGGTCGTATCGTTCTATTGGCCTGTGCATGTACAACATCACACGTGTCGGTAACCTGGCGACGCTCGAGGGTATCATGCAAGCGGCGCGCGAGCACGATTTTGCCGTCACTATGATCGAGATGGGCGGCGACAAGCCCTATACACTTGCCGATGCCTCGCGCCGCATGGTCGAGCGACCCGTCGACGGCATGATTCTCAACATGAACCGCATGGCTCCCGATTTTGAGGAGTTTGTTCCCCAGCCGGGAGTGCGAACGGTCATCCTGTCCATGTATGCGCATCCGCGCTGCACGACGATCGACTCCGACCAGTATGGTTCGTGCGAGCTGTTGACCAATTATCTGCTGGAACATGGTCACTCGAATATGCGGTTTGTGGCGGGTCCGGAAAACTCGATTTCCTCGCGTTTTCGTGAGGCCGGTTGGCGCGATACGCTGGGTCGTGCTCATGTCGATGCCGCTCCGATGCTGCGTGGCGATTGGAGTGCGGACAGTGGGTACGCCATGGGCGAGCGGATTGCGGCCGAGGTGCTTGCCGGCGGGTCGCAGGCGCCGACTGCCGTGCTTGCGGCAAATGACCAGATGGCGCTGGGCGTTATCGCCGCGCTCGAGAACGCGGGCCTGTCCGTGCCCGACGACGTGAGCGTGGTTGGTATCGACGACGCACTCGAGGGACTTGTTCCTCACAATCGACTGACGACGCTGCGATTTGATTTGCGCGGTGTCGGTAAGCTTGCGTTTGAGGCGGCGATTGGAGAGAGCTCGTCTATCGAGGCGATTCATGTGCCGAGTACGCTGGTCGAACGCTCGACTGTTAGGGACATACGGGGTTAGGTCCTACTCCGTTTGTCTCGATTTGTAACAGGTAGACGGTCAAAAGCGGGCTACGTGTTACAGATTTAGATTCTTCGGAAAGAGCAATCCTGTTCGTCTCAATCTGTAACAGCTAGGACCAAAAAACTCGGCTAGATGTTACAGATCGAGACAAACGGCCCCCAGGCCGAACAAAACAAAAGACCGGGGGCGGCGCGCCGTGTGACGTGCCGCCCCCGGCTGAGAAATGGGGACAGGTTATGTGAGCGGGGCAATTCCGCCAACCGCTCGTCGCAAGCCGCTAGTCCAGACGACGGGTCTGCGCCACGTGCTTATACCAGTATGCGCTTGCCTTGGGCGTGCGCTTCTGGGTTTCAAAGTCAACGTAGAAGAAGCCATAACGCTTGTTGTATCCGTTGGTCCAGGAGAACTGATCCTGCAGGCTCCACAGGAAGTATCCGCCCACGTTGACACCCACCTCCATGGCCTTGAGCAACCAGCGCAGGTGCTGCTCGATGTAGTCGATGCGCGGCTGGTCGTCCACAAAACCGTCCTCGTAGGGGTCCTTGTAGCCCATGCCGTTCTCGGTGATGAAGATCTGCTTGTAGTTGGGGTAGCGCTGCTTAATGGAGACGAGCAGATCGAACAGGCCCTCGGGATAGATGATCCAGTCCCAGTCGGTGGTGGGGATACCAGGCTTGTTCACATGCTCGCCAATGCCCTTAACGCGCCAGCGGCCAGTGCCCTTCTCGCCCGTACCGTTGTGGTGCAGGTCGTTCTCGCCGTCGTAAGCCTTCAAGAAGCGGCACTGGTAGTTGTTAACGCCCAGGTAGTCGTTGTAGAGCGCTGCCTCGCGCATGATTTCCAGATCCTCGTCTAGGATCTCGATGGTGCCGCCCGAGACGGCAGCCAGGCGGTTGGCGCACTCGAGGGTGTCGGGCGCATAGTCGCCGCGGAAGGTGGCATCGAGCAAGAACTGGTTCTGCAGCACGTGCTCGTTGTTGGCGGCCTTGATGTCGGCGGGGTCGTTCTCGTTGAGCGGATACTTAAACTCCAACGACTGAATGACGCCGATCTTGCCCTTAAAACCGCCGTTGTGGAAGGCAAGCACAGCCTTGGCGTGGGCGAGCATCATGTTGTGCTCGCACTGGAAAGCCTCGGCCAGATGCGCCTTGACGCCACCGGGGAAGGTGCCCTCGATGTAGGTGTTGGAGGCGTCGGCCCAGATCTCGTTAAAGGTGAACCAGTAGGTCACCTGGTCGGCGTACTCCTTAAAGCAGAAGGTGGCAAAGTCCACAAAGGCGTCGATGGTCTCGCGGTTGAGGAAGTCGCCCTTCTCAAAGAGGGGCAGCGGCGTATCGAAGTGATGCAGCGTGACAAACGGCTCAACGTGGTGCTTGTGGCACTCGGCGAAGAGGTCGTGGTAGAACTGGACACCCTCGGGGTTGATTTCGCCGGTACCGTTGGGGAAGATGCGGCTCCAGGCGATGGAGAGGCGGATGCCGTTGATACCGAACTCCTCGCACAGCTCCAAGTCGACGGGGTACTGGTTGTAGAAGTCCGAAGCGGGATCGGGGGAAAAGCGCCCCTGGGCCTCCAAGAAGTCGTCCCAGGCGACTTTGCCCTTACCGTGAGTGCGGGTCTCGCCCTCTACCTGGTAGGCAGCGGTGGCGCCGCCAAAGACAAAGCCCTCGGGAAACTGCGCAGGCGGGTTGGTGACGCTAGCGGGGTTAACGGACATGATGATCCAATCGTTTAAATCGAAGGACCAGCCGGTCTTGGATGGTCGGCTGGCCCTGAGCGTTACTTACTTCGAAAGCTGCTCGGAGACGAAGGCGAGAGACTTATCGCCGTTCTGGGAGAGCTCGATGTACTGCTTGCCGCGGCAGGCGACGCACTTGTTGCCCACGCGCTCGCAGTCCTTCTGCAGGTCGGCCAGGTAGCTTGCGGCCTGCGGGGCCAGGACGACCAGGTCAAAGTCGGGAAGCATGTCAACGTGGTTGCCATAGGCCTCGGCAGCGGTCTCAAGATTGATGCCGCGCTCCTTGGCAGCCTTGGCCAGCGCGTTGGCGAGCAGGCCCGAGGTGCCGCCACCCTGGCAGAGCACGAGCACGCGCTTGCCGTTGAGGTCACTGGCGGCCGTTGTCTCAGTGGCGACAACGGCGGGAGCGTCGGCCTTCACGGCCTCGGCAGCAGCGCCGGCGGCAACGCTCTTGGCATCGGCCTTGCCCTGGAAGGCATCGTTGAGCTTGGCGGACTTCTCGGCATTCTTGGCGGCGAGCTCCTCTTGGGAAATCTCGGCCTCCTCGGCGCACTTCTGGGCGTCGTAGGCACGGAAGAACGGGTAGTACAGAACGAAGTCGACGACCAGGATAAGGGCGAGCATCACAAAGGCGAGCGGCTGGAAGCCCAGGCCCATGATGGTGCCGATGGGGCCGGGGACAGTCCAAGGCAGGGTGTACATAAAGCCGTTCATGCCCAAGAAGTCGATAAAGATCTTGAGGATCCAGATGTTGGCGATCGGGGCAAAGACAAACGGGACAAAGAAGACGGGGTTGAGCACGATGGGCGCGGCGAACAGCAGCGGCTCGTTGACGGCAAAGCAGACGGGAACGATGGCGGCCTTACCGACGGCGCGCATCTCCTGGGACTTGGCCAGGAAGCAGAACATAAAGACCAGGACGAGCGTGGCGCCGGTGCCGCCCATGCAGACGACGAAGTACTGGGCACCCTGGGTCAGGACAGCGGAAGCGTGTTGGCCAGCCTGGAACGCAGCTAGGTTGTCGGTCATGTTGGCAACGAGAGCGGCGGCGATGGCGGGCTCGACGATCGAGGGGCCGTGGACACCGACGAACCAGAACAGGCTCATGGCGCCGTAAATCACAGCGAGGCCGATATAGCCGTCGGCAGCGGTGAACAGGGGCTGGAACACCTGGATGACGCCCTGGGCAAAGCAGAAGCCAAAAGCAGCGCGGAAGACGATGTCAAAAACCCAAAAGACAGTGATGCAGACGGAGAAGGGGATGATGTCCTTAAAGGTCTGCGAGATGTTGGGCGGAACCTGCTCGGGCATCTTGACGGTGATGTTTCGCTTAATGAAGAACTTGTAGATGATGCCGGTCACAAACGCAGCGATAAAGGCGGTCAGCAGGCCCTTGGAACCAAGGTAGGTGGTGTTAAAGCCGCTGGCGGCGTCCGTGGCGATGGTGTCGCTCGAAAGGAGCAGAAAGCCGATGATGGCCGCGCACATGCACGAGATAAAGTTGATCTGGTTGTTCTTGGGCAGGTCGCGGTTCTGAGCGTCGGCGAAGTGCTTGGCCGTGGTGGCGGCACAGGCGATGGCCAGGATGCCCATGGAGTAGTTGTAGCACTTCCACAGGGCGTTGTTGATGTCATCGGGCCAGTAGAAACCCCAGATGTTGGGGACCGAGGCTACCAGGCAGAAGATGGACGAGAAGATGATGATGGGGATGACGGAGATAAAGCCGTCGCGGATCGCCTTGAGGTACTTGTTGCGGGCGATCGCGTTGAAAAAGGGCTGGCCCTTTTCGATGATGGCGATGAGTTGCTCCATGCAATGCTCCTAAGAGTCGGTGGGTTAGCAACGATGGTAGCTTTTGGCGTTCGGTTACCAAAATGTTGACGTTGCCATTTTGCGACACAAAAAAAGACGCGAACCGGTGGTTCCTGTGCCTGCGAACCGTCGATTCCTTATGCGTAAACGTTTGAGCCGCCCGGTGGCTCTGTGTTTGCACAATGGCAACGTTAACATTTGGTCGACAAAAGCCGTTCGGGGAAGCAAAAATGTCGGTGAACGGTAGGTTTTGGGTGGTGAGCGTATGGTGGGGGAGGCGTTGGATATACTTGAAGGCGTTAAAAATGACTGCGCAAGGTGCCACCAATGGCATCGTTGACATAGAAAGATCGACCTATGGCCGCTGTTAAAAAATCGGTATCCGTCAAGGATGTGGCACGTCTCGCGGGCGTCTCGGAGCAGACAGTCTCGCGCACCGTGCACGATTCGCCCAGCGTACGCCCCGAGACCAAGGAGCGCGTGCGTGCCGCCATGCGCGAGCTGGGGTATCGCCCCAATTTTGCCGGTCGATCGCTGCGCCGTGGCAAGTTTAAGACCGTCGGCGTTGCCATGTTCAACATTACCGGTACCGGCAACCTCGACCGTATGGAGGGCTTTGCCGCCGCGGCTGACAAACATGGCTATGCCATCACCCTTACTAAAGTAGATGGACACCCTTATACCCTCGAGAGCGCATCGTCGCGTATGAGCGCACTGCCAGTGGACGGTATGGTTGTGATCATGAATCGCATGCCGGCGGACTTTGGCACCTTCGAGCCGCTACCTGGCATGCAGACGGTGCTCGTTACCATGCTGGAGCACCCGCTCTGTTCAACGGTCGATAACGACCAGTTCGATTGCTCGCGCCAGGTGGTCGAGTACTTGCTGGGGCGGGGGCACAAGACTGTGCACTTTATCTCATGCCCCGAGCGCTCGCTTTCGGGCATGCGGCGTGAGGAAGGCTGGCGCGAGACATTGCGCGCGCATGGCATTGAGCCCTCGCAGCTCGTGCGCGGCGACTGGACGGCACAGAGCGGATATGCCGCAGGCCAGGCTCTGGCGGATGATTCGACCTGTACTGCCATCTATGCCTCCAACGATGCCATGGCATATGGCTGCATTCGCGGGCTCGAGTCGCGCGGAAAGCACGTGCCCGAGGATGTGAGCGTGGTGGGTGTTGATGACAGTCTGGGCGACATCGTGCCCGATTGTCGCCTGACTACGGTGCGCTTTGACAACAAGCGCGTCGGCATGTGGGCGGTCGACAAGATTGCCGGCGCCGAGGGCGTTGAACCCGGTGTGGAGCACATGCTGTTTCCGGGCGTGCTCGTCGAGGGCGATACGGTGCGCGATGTACGCTAGGGCGCGGGGCTGTTTGGGTTTCCGCTAATTGTGTTCGATATTGTTCGCATTGGTTTAAAAACCGTTCACGGGCGAAAAGTGACCGTTCATAGCTCGAAATTACGTTTTGCGCTGTTCTTTTTTGTTTGAATGTTATTGTTTCTGTCATACACAACGCAGCGCGTATGCCCGGACGCGATGCTCTCCATTGGTTCATATGTGAAAGGAACGCAACATGGCAACCAAAGAAGAAATCTCGATGGTTGGATTCGAGATTGTCGCATACGCAGGTGACGCCCAGACCGATCTGCTTGCAGCGCTCGATGCTGCTCGCGAGGGTGACTTTGAGAAGGCCGAGCAGCTGCACAAGGATGCCAGCGATGCGCTCATCGGTGCCCACGACACGCAGACCAAGCTGCTTTCGCAGGAGGCCGGCGGTGGCGAGATGGAGATGACCTTCATCATGGCTCACGCTCAGGACACCCTCATGACCACCATGATTCTGGAGAAGCAGACCCGCTTTACCATCGACGCGTACAAGCGCATCGCTGCGCTCGAGGCCAAGCTCGCCTAACGAGCCCTCACAACCAAGTCCCCTTCCAAAAGCTCTGCCGCTACTGAACTGCGCCCCAAATCTTGGACGCCCTAAATAGCGACTAGGCCGCAAGGGCCTGATTCCGGTACTCCTCCGGGGTCAGGCCCTTCAATCTTACCTGCCTCCGGCTCGTGTTCCAGT
>CABUUK010000002.1 GCA_902494765.1 uncultured Collinsella sp. | reverse complement strand
CGGCCCCGTCGTAGGCGGCGCGGTGATCGACACGTACGGCTGGCGCACCATGATCGGCGCCATCGTCCCCCTCGCAATTCTCGTGCTGGTGCTGGGCGTGTTCATGCTGAAAAACGTGGGCGAGCTGAAGAACCCCAAGCTCGACCTGCCCTCGGTCGTCCTCTCCACCATCGCCTTCGGCGGACTTCTCTACGGGTTCTCGAGCGCCTCGTCGATGGGTTGGGGCAACCCCGTGGTGCTCGGCTCGATCGTCGCGGGTGTCGTGTGCTTGGTGCTGTTCGTCGTACGCCAGGGCAAAATCGAGGACCCGCTGCTTCAACTGGGCACGCTCAAGACGCGCGAGTTCCGCGTGGCCGCCATCATCGTCACGCTCATCAACGCCGCATGCCTGGTCACCAACACGCTGTTGCCGTTGCTGCTGCAAACCTCGCTTGGCGCTTCGGCCTTCGAAACCGGCATGGCCATGCTTCCCGCCGCGGCGGTGGGCATCATCATCAGCCCTATCTCCGGCGTGGTGTTCGACAAGTTCGGTCCGCGTGCCATCTCGATCGTCGGCCTGGCCCTCATGACCGGCGCCCTGTTCCTGCTCTCGCTTTCGACGGTAAACACGCCCATCTTGGTGGTTGCGCTGTTCTGCATGCTGCAGTCCGCCGGCCAGTCGCTCGCGAACATGCCGGTAAACACATGGGGTGTCAATGCCTTGAAAAATGACATGATCGCCCACGGCAACGCCATCGCGAACACCGGCCGCCAGGTCGCCGGCGGTTTGTGCACGGCGCTCATCATCACGGTCATGACAAGCGTCACCGCGTCGGCCGGCGTCGATGCGAGCATCCAAGTAGCCACCGCCGTGGGCGCGGGCGTCGCTTACAAGGTGTGCGCGGCAATCGGCCTCGTTTCCCTTATCTGCGCCATATTCAGCGTGCGCACCAAGAAAACCGCACCGAAAACGAAGGAGGCATAAGCGATGTCCGAGATTCTGTCCGAGCGCATCCCGCTCGAGCTCGAGGGGACGCCCGTTTCGAGCATCATGATTGAAGAGCCGTTCACCTGCACGCAGGATTGCACGATTTCCGACGTGGTGCGCATGCTCGCCGAAAACGAGGTGAGCAGCATGCCCGTAATCGATGAGCGCAACCAGGTGGTCGGGTTCATCTCCGACGGCGATGTCATGGGAGCCATCGCGCAGCATCGCGCTCACACCATCTTCACGGGCGGCGACGCGTCCATGCTGTACTTCGACGATCAGAGCCTTGAGCAGCGCATCGAAGACCTGAAGGATCGCTGCGTCATGGATTTCGCGACGCGCCAGGTAGTGTGTGCCCGTCCCGAGCAGAGCATCGCCCGCGTCGCCGCGCTGCTGGCGAAGAAGAAGTTCAAGAAGCTTCCTGTGGTTGATGACGAGGGCAAACTCGTGGGGGTCATCCGCCGCTCCGCCATCACCAAATACATCTTCGGCATCCTTTTCCAATAGGGGCAGGTCGCACTTGAGGCGAACATCTCGAGGCATCGAGCCAGCAACTGGACCAGACAACCTTGACACGCACGCGCTTTCCCTCGATGCTTCGGTAAGAGGAGCTGCGAAAATCGCAGCACGGGTGATCGGCGCCGCGCCCCCGAAGGCAAAAGCGAACACGGGAGCGATACGATGGGAAAAGTCCTGGACGAAGATTTGGTTTATGAGATTCTCTCCGTCGTGGCAGAGATTCCGGCGGGATGCGTCGCCTCGTACGGTCAGATAGCGCGCCTCATCGGCAGGGAGAAAAACTCTCGCCTGGTCGGAGCGGTGCTGAGCGAGGCGGATCGCTACGGCGATTATCCCTGCCACCGCGTCGTCAACCACGCGGGACGCCTCGCGCCAAACTTCCCCGACCAGCGAGCACTACTGACGGAGGAAGGAGTCGCCTTCCGAGACAACGGCTGCGTCGACATGAAAAAGCACCAGTGGAACGAGTAGCCAGGCAGCGTAGCGTCGAAAGGAGCGACGCCACGGGGAACGACCTGCGCCCCGCCGCCGGACAACCTATGGCAAAGTGACACGTCCCACAAAGAGCGGCGCACCAGTACGAGACACGACCGCGACGTAAAAAGACCCTATGATACTCGTAAGCATCTATCTGATTGCCCGCCTCGAGGTACCCAAAGAACGAGAGATGCCGAAACCCCTAGACAAAGAAAAAGGTCGGGAGCTTTTATGCTTCCGACCTGAAGTTTCATGGTCGCGGGGGGGCGGATTTGAACCACCGACCTTCGGGTTATGAGGTCGCTACGACGTTGTTTCATTCAGACATTTCGACCCAAATTGAAGTCAATATAACTCCAGGTCATTTGATGTTTTCATAGATTTACGAAAGAAAAGTACGCGGAATAATTCGACCCAAATTCGACCCACAACGAGCTTGAAAGCGGTCAGGCGGAGCATTACCCTTGGGGTGTGACCCCACGCAGGGCCCACCACCAAGGGTAATGCCCACCCGCCCCAGCCCTTTGCGCCATTCCGCGCAACCGAGCGCGATTCTCAGGCACTTCAGGCAAGGAACACGATGAACGACCGACCTCTCGTCATAGGCAAAGGAACGAAGCAACGCCGCGACAAATACACGTGGCGCTACCGTCACAGCCTCGGCAAGGATCCGGTCACGGGCAAATACCGCTATTCGCCGTGGCAGACCATACATACCACCAAAAGCCGAGAGGTCGACGCCGCACTCGAAGCCTACAAGGCAGAACTCAACAGCGGCACCTACGTCCAAAAATCGAGGGACACCGTCGGCTCGTACGCAAAAAAGTTCCACGACAACCGCGAAGGAACCATCACGCCGCTCGCCTACTCGACATCCTACTCAATCGAGAACCGGACGCGCACATCACATGCGTGATGCTCATGCTCGACACCGACATGAGAAGGGCAGAAGCCCTCGGGATGACGTGGTCCGATGTCTCCGTCGAGAACAGAAGCATCCTCATTGAGCAGCAGTTCGCGGCCGATCGAAGCGTTCGCTCGCCCAAAAGCAAGAAAAGCGTGCGGAGGATCTCGATAAGCGAGACGCTGACGTCGTATCTCGAATTCTGGAAAAAGGAGCAGGCCCGCGAAATGGAAGCCTTCGGCCTGGAACAAGTCAAAGGCACTCCGCTCGTCCACTCATTCGAACGAACGAAAGACAGGCATCCCCAAGTCAACTTCATGGACCTGAATGGGTTTTCGCGCTGGTTCAGAAACTTCAGCGTCGAGAACGGGTTCGGCAAGTTCGAAGGCGTTCGAACATACCATTATGTGAAGGAAACTGTCGACGGGGAAACGATTTCGAAGCGTTATGAGCATAAAGAGTGGCTCGAATTGAGGGATTACCTCAGGAAGCATCCCAAGGTTCGCGAGGCGAGGCATATCAGCACATATGAGAGCGAGCACCTTCCTTACGGATAATCGGGCCTATCGAGCCACACCGCTACTGCCGCTACTGCCCGCTACTGCCCGCCAGCTTCCGAACCAGCGGGCGGTAGCAGCACCCCGAACATCTCGCCGACAGCGCAGAGAGTCGTCGACCTGGCGGCCAAGGCCGACATCGAGGACGTGATGCTGTGCGACCTGCCCGGCGTCCTGTCCTTCCTAGGGCTGCCACCTGAGACGGAGATGCCGCCGGGCAACAAGGGGAAGACGAAGCTCAAGAAGCTCTACAGGAAGGTGGCGCCGAACAAGGCATACCACTCCGGCGAGCGCGCCAAGGATTTGATCTCGCACCTCGACATGGCAGAGATCAGGGCATCGGCGCCCGTCCAAGAATTGGGATGCAGTTCAATACGAGCTCGGGGTTCTTTTCGTCTAGATTGGGGACGCATGGCCGGACGAAAACAATTTGCGTCTGGTAATAAGCGTACGAAAGCGCAATTTACGTCTTAATTCCGTACGCAAATCAAGACGAAAATCGTTTACGTCTGCTTTAATCCGTACGAAAACGGTTTTCGTCTTGCAGGGCAGTTGCCGTTTCTACAGTTCAACTTCCAGTTCGGCTTTGTGCTCGTAGAGGTAGTCGCGCATGTAGGGGATGGCAAATGAGACCTTGCCGTACGAAGGGGCCTCGATAATCGATTCTCTTAACAGGCGGCTACGGACGGAGCTCACCTGTTGAGGCGTTTTGTTTAGGGCATCGGCAACCATGCTGGTCGAGCTCGTCTGCCCCAAAGACGCCATGCTCAGCAGATAAGCGATGCACGTGGGCGGAATGCGCCGCAGCGCGGGCTCAATCACCATGGCGCAGAAGCGTTCGCGTGCCGTTGCAATGCCGCGCTCGGCTTCTTCTTCTCCAAGAATCGCTGTATGTGCACGTCTTGCCAACTGCCATGCGTAGTATCCAACGAGTTGGATCATGAAAGGATAGCCTTGCGTTGCCTCGGCAAGTTGGCCGGCAACACCTGGCTGCAACTCCATGCCAGACGCTTCAATGGTTTCCTCGAGGGAGTACGACACTTCGGTTACTGCCACAGCCTTCAGATCAAAGGGGAGGGCACGGCGCAAAAACGTAAGTGTCTTTCCGTTGATGATGCTTTCAATCATCGAAGGCAGCCCAGCAAAAACAAAGGCGATATCAAGGTCTTCGCCGATAACCTGCTGAATCGCAATGGAGAGCGTTCGGACCTCATCGAGCTCTGCGTCCTGAACCTCGTCGAGAGTGATGAGCAGGCCATTTCCATTCTTGGATATTGTCTGTCTCATGGCGTCGCGTAGCGATGGGCCGATTCGCTCAATGTCTATGCTGCCGATGGATATGCCAGCTACGGTGGGCTCAAATCTGGCGTGTTTGACCTGGAATTTGGGCTGCAGCTGTTCGAGAATGCGCGGGCAAAGTCCCTCGGTTGCGACCTCTTTTATGACCGTCCAGCCACGGCTTTGCGCCAAACGTGAGCACTCGTCAAGGAGGACCGTCTTGCCCGTTCCACGGACGCCGGCTATGCGCATTAGGCGCCCCGGGGCACCAGGCCCGTTGACGAGGCCTTCATTGAATTCTTCAAGTACATCTTCGCGGCCGATAATCGTGGGGGGGGGTGTTTTACCTGCTGTGGGCTTAAAAGGGTTTGTTTGCATGTGAGCCACCTTTGCTCAAGATATAGCAAGATATAGCAAGATATAGCAAAGTATAGTGAGATATAGCAACGTATAGCGCTGTTCGCGGGTTCTTACGGTGGTGCTATTTTCCGAATGCCGCGCGGATAAAGCGCTGGGCGAACAGTTTGTTGGCGACGTTGATGACATGGCCCAGGAACAGTGCCGAGATGGCGGTCGTGACGCCAAAGCCGCCCAGGTTGTACATAAAGATCAGCGACAACGCGAGCGAGGCGGCGACATGTGAGCAGTCAAACACGACTTTTACGTCACCAAAGCGGCGTTTAAGCTTTTCGGCAATGACTTGCACCAAGCCGTCGGGCGCGTTGGGGACAACGCCCATGTTGACGACGAGACTTACGCCAAATGCGGTGACAGCGAGGGAGAGCAGCGTGGTCGCAATCTGTGTGGGGAGTGCCGTGGGATGCAGTGGGTTGACCGCCATGAAGAGGTCGGTCAAGCCGCCAATCAGCGTTGAGAAGAACAACTCGAGCAGGATGCGCGGCTGGAACTCGCTTCGCAAGATGGCTAATTGCGCCACGATGTAGGCGACGTAGGTTGCGGTGATCCAAAAGCCGAGCGTCTTG
The DNA here is from genome assembly GCA_902494765.1 of uncultured Collinsella sp. Classification (GTDB taxonomy): domain Bacteria; phylum Actinomycetota; class Coriobacteriia; order Coriobacteriales; family Coriobacteriaceae; genus Collinsella. Next base: position 60,745 of record CABUUK010000002.1, on the reverse strand, counting down.
CCAGTGAGCATGGATAGGGTTGTGGCAAAGCACGTGAGCGCGGCGACGCCCAGGCCGGATGCCGTCTGGAGACTCATACCGAGTGCCAGTACTGCAACGCCCACCAGATACATCAGCATTCTGATGACGGTATGGCACCAGTCGATGTTCTCGCCATGCATGATGATGAGCGGTCGCATGTTGCTACCCGTCCTTTCGGTTGTGTGAAAAAGCTGACCCGGGCCGGCAAAAGAGGGTTATCGGAGGCACTGCTGCAAAAGCAGAAAAGCCGGCCCCACGGTCAGTCGTCTAGGAAGTGTCTCGCTGTGCCGGAATGGGACTAAAGGTCCAACGAGACGGGAAGAAAGCAAATGGCATTGCGTGGGCGATAAGATGCCAAGATGGTAGGGTGCGTCTTAGCATCATATTGCCCACGCTCAACGAAATCGGTTTCGTTTGAGCCTAAGTATACGACGGGATTTTATTTGCGAAGAGAAAAACAATAAAAAGGTGAACGTTCACCTAATTGCAACAACTCGTTGGCTGTAGTTGCGGTGGAATAGTTCCTGTTTTTGCTGCTGAAGGCCTTGAACAGGAACTATTCCACCGCAACTTATGAGGGGGCGGGGGATGCGATAGTATTGCATGGTGGTATTCGACAAACCGTGGGCTTCATCCGAGGGCTTTATGGAACAGCATCAGCATTATCAGAGCCTGCAAGACCAGGCGTACAACGCATTGCGCTCCAAGATCATCTATGCCGAGCTCAAGCCCGGCACGCGCCTTTCGGCGATTGGTCTGGAAAAAGAGACGGGAATCGGGCGCACACCCATTCGCGAGTCCTTTGTGCGTCTGCGCGAGCAGGAGCTGGTGGAAACGCGTCCCAAAAGCGGCACCTACGTCTCTAAGATCAGCATGGAACGCGCTGAGAACGCTTGTTTCTTGCGCGAGAAGCTCGAGAGAAGCGTGCTTATTAAATGCTGTTCGGCCGCCTCGCCCGAGCAAAAGCAGCGGCTCGAGCAGATTCTTGCCGAGTCCGAGTCGCTCGACCATGGCGAAACGCGCCGTTTCTTTGACCTGGATAACCTGTTCCATGAGGCATGTTTTGAGATTGCCGGTCGTCACATGTTGTGGGATTGGATGAAGAGCATCAACACGCATTTTGAGCGATACAACTGGTTGCGTATGGTGTCGCAGGATTTGGATTGGGAGCCGATTCGTCGGCAGCATCGCCGGATTCTCGAGGCCATTAAGAGGGGCGATACCGACGCGGCGAGCTATCTGGCAGAGACACACCTGCACCTGATGCCCGAAGAGCAAGGTCCGGTTATCGCCTTGCATCCCGACTATTTTGAGCTGTCCAAAGACTCGTTCATCTAATCAATCCCCATATTAGTTGCGGTGAAATAGGGACTGTTTTGCGGCCTAGGTGGCGCAAACAGTCCCTATTTCACCGCAACTGCGTTGGGGCGTAACCGGGGCACAAAGCTGCGGCGCCGCTTGGAGAAAATGACCGGAAGCAAGGGTCCGTTCCTCCAGACGGCGCCGCAGCTGTTTTGGTGGCTCGGCTTTTGTCGATGTGGCTCAACTGGGCGCGGTTGCCAGCTGAGTATGCAAAGCGGCTCGGGGGCGTGTCGCTTCCGTCACGTTCTATCAGCATACAAGACGGTTTTGGTTCTTGTTCGTGACGGAAACGGCGCGCTTCCGAGCCGTTTTAAAAGAAAGGGGGCGAGGTCTAGGGCACGCCCCCTTTCACGATAGAGAGCTAAACCTAGCCGCGGACCTTCTTGACGACGTCCATGGCCTCGTGGGCGATCTGCTCGACCTTGGAGAAGTCGCCGTCGGCAAACAGGGCCGGCTTGACCATCCAGGTGCCACCGCAGGCGATGATGGCGGAGGAGCTCAGGTACTCCTCGACGTTGGCGGTGCTCACGCCGCCGGTAGGCATAAAGCGGTGACCGACAAACGGAGCGGCGAGGGCCTTGATGGTGTTTAGGCCGCCATACTGGGACGCGGGGAAGAACTTGGTGACCTTGAGGCCCAGGTTCTCGGCTGCGGTGACCTCGGAGGGAGTCACGGTGCCGGGAAGGACGGGCAGGTCGATGTCGATGCAGTGCTTCACGACGTTCTCGTTGTAACCCGGGGAGACGATGAACTTGGCACCGGCGGCGCGGGCCTGCTCAACCTGCTCGACGGTCAGGACAGTGCCGGCGCCAACGCACATCTCGGGCTCGGCCTCGGCCATGGCGGCGATGCACTCGGCGGCGCAGGCGGTGCGGAAGGTGACCTCGGCGGACTTCATGCCGGCTGCCATAAGGGCGTGGGCGAGCGGTGCGGCGTCCTCGACCTCATCGAGCACGACGACCGGCACGATGCCCAGGGACTCAAGCGTGGTGTAGAACTGATCGAACATGATGTTCCTTTCGATGTGAGGCGCGCGGGTGCGCGTAATTGCCAAAGAAGATTGGCCATGAGCCGGTTCCGGATTGGTTATCGGAGGCACTGCTTGGGTCACAAGCAATTTCGGAACCGGCTACGAGGCCAGTCGTGAAGGAATGCCAGACAAAACCGGAATGGGACTAAGTGGTTCTGCCTGGCCGGGGAAAGCGGGGAGCGAGCTGCAGGGGTATTGGTATGGGAAACTGCAGCTCGCGGAATGGGGAGCGAATTAACGGGCGACGCGGGTGCCACCGTCGGCGGCGTTTGCCACGGCGGCAATCTCGTCAGCAGTCACCAGGTTGGAATCGCCCTTGATGGTGAGCTTGAGGATCGAGGCCGCAATGGCGTAGTTGACGGCAGCCTGCGGGTCAAAGTCGTTGATGAGGGCATGGACGAGTCCTGCGTTGAAAGCATCACCGGCAGCAACGCCCTCGAGCACGTGCACATCGTGAGCGGGGGAGAACCAGTGCTCGCCGCTCTCGGCGTCAAAGAGCATGCCCATCCAGATGGAGCGTTCGACGCAGGAGATGTTGCGAACGACCGAGGCGACCTTTTTGCAGCCGTACTCGGCGCAGATCTGACGGGCCATCTCGACATAGGTGTCGCGCTCCTCGATGCCGTGGGCAAGGGAACCAGAGACGCAGGTCATGCCGAGGCCGGCAGGCGCATCCTCGTCGTTGGCGATGCAGATGTCGACGAGCGGCAGAAGCTCCTTCATGGTGGCCTGCGACTTCTCGGGCGACCACATCTTGCCGCGATAGTTCACGTCGCACACGGTGGTTATGCCCTTGGCGCGGCAGACGGCGAGTGCCTCCTTGCAGGCGGCGGCCATCTCATCGGAGACGGCGGGGGTCACGCCGGAGAAATAGAAGACATCGATGCCCTTGAGGATCTTGTCCCAGTCAAAGACGTCGCGCTTGGCCATGTTGATGGCGGAATACTTGCGGTCGTAGACGCAGCCGTTGCCGCGCTGCGAGGCGCCGACCTCAAACACATAGGAGCCAAGACGGTCGCCCTGACGCACGACGCGCGTGGTGTCGACGCCGTAGGCCTTCAGCGAGCGCAGCGCGCACTCGCCCAGACGGTTGGCCGGGACAACGGAGACGTAAGCGGCCTTGTCGCCTTGGTAAGCCAGGGAAAGCGCGGTGTTTGCCTCGGCGCCGCCGTAGCGGACATCAAACTCGGTCGCCTGCTCAATGCGCAGATGGTCTTTGGGCGAGAGCCTCATCATGATCTCGCCGAAGGTAAGAACCGTTTTATCCATGGTCGTGCAGCTCCTTCTTGCTCGTGCGTACACCTTTGATATGGCGTTGGCACGGAGGTGCCAAGACGGTAGGGTACATCTTTGCACCACCGTGCCAACGCTTGCCGAAATCGGTTTACGAAATCGGTTTCGTTTCGAGTTGTAGTATACTCACCTACAGCGTTTTGCAACCGGCATTTTTAAAAAATGCCTAAAATGGCTCAGACTGCTGACAATTGGGAAACGGGGTGCGCTATGGCGCAGATGAGGATTAAGGACATTGCCGCCGAGGCGGGCGTGAGTCCGGCCACGGTCTCGCGCTATCTCAACAACCGCCCCGGGCAGATGACCGAGGAAACCCGTGCTCGCATTGCGGCGGTTATCGAGCGCACCGGCTATCGCCCACGTGCCGCCGCGCGCAATCTGCGCAGCTCACGCACCAACCTCATCGGCGTGATCTTGGCCGACATCGCCAACCCGTTCTCCAGCGCCATGCTCGAGGGCCTTTCCGCTAGCGCCGCCGCGCGCGGCTGCTCGCTTATGACGGCCATTAGCGGCAACGATCCCGCTAAGGAAGCAGAGTCGCTCACCAGACTTATCGATGCCGGCGCGGACGGCCTGGTCGTCAACACCTGCGGAGGCAACGACGAGGCAATCGCCGCGGCAGCGGGGCGCCTGCCCGTTGTGCTGCTCGACCGCGATGTTGCCGACGGCGGCATCGATTTGGTGACATCTAACAACCGTGAGCTGGTCGCTGGCTTGGTAGACGCCTTGGCTGCTGCGGGCAGCGAGCGCCTGTGCCTGCTCACCGAGGCGAGCGACGACAGCCCCGTGCGTCGCGAGCGCGCCGAGGCCTTTACCGACGAGCTGTCGCGACGCGGCCTTGCCGGCGAGGTTGTCACCTTGGCCGATGGCGGTGCCACTGGCGTTGGCCGCTTGGACGAGACCATCCGCGGCTATGCGGGCAAAAGACTCGGCCTTATCGCTGTCAACGGCCTGGTCTTCCTGCGCCTGACCGAGGCGCTGGCGCAGCTTGGTCCCTCGCTGCCGGCGGGGCTCAAGATCGCGACGTTTGACGACTACCCCTGGAACCATGTGCTCTTTGGCGGCGTGACCACGGCCGCGCAGGACACCCTTACCATTGCCGAGCGCGTAGTCGAGCGTCTATCCGAGCGCATCGACGTCGTTACCACTACGGTGGGCGATGCCGCAAAGCTCGCCCCCAAGCGCATCGAGGTTCCTGGTCACATTGAACACCGCGCTTCGACTTCGCGCTAGCCGCTCGTTCGCAACGGCCTGTTCGCGCACGTTTTTTGAGCGCTTGATACGCTTTAACCCTGCGGAAACATTTTTCTGCGATAGTATCTGCGATATAGACCAGTCGAAACCCGCCCGAAAGAAAGGGGAGCGACATGAACCAGCAGAACATCGATTACGTACTCCGCTCCGTAGAGCAGCGTGACATCCGCTTTGTGCGTCTGTGGTTTGTCGACATTCTCGGCCGCCTCAAGAACTTTGCCATTAGCCCCGAGGACCTCGAGGTCGCTTTTGAGGAGGGTATTGGCTTTGACGGCTCCGCCATCGAGGGCTTTGCCACGCCCGAGGAAGCCGACATGCTCGCATTCCCCGATGCTTCGACCTTCCAGATTCTGCCGTGGCGTCCGAGTCACAACGGCGTCGCCCGCGTGTTCTGCGATGTGTGCACCCCCGACCGCAAGCCGTTTGCCGGCGACCCGCGCGATGCTCTGCGCCGCATGTTCTACAAGGCCGAGAAGGCGGGCTATCTGCTCAACGTTGGTGCCGAGCTGGAGTATTATTACTTTCCCGACGAGCACACGCCCGAGCCGCTCGACAACGTGGGCTACTTCGATCTTTCGGTGAGCGATGCCGCTCGCGACCTGCGCCGCAACACGGTCCTCACGCTCGAGAAGATGTCCGTGCCCGTGGAGTACACCTTCCACGCCGCCGGCCGCTCGCAGCATGGCATGAGCCTGCGCCACGCCGAGGCCCTGAGCATGTCCGACGCCATCACCACGGCCAAGCTCATCATTAAGCAGCAGGCTTACGAGAGCGGTTGCCACGCCTCCTTTATGCCCAAGCCGTTGGCGGGCGAGGACGGCAGCGCTATGTTCCTGTGCCAGTCGCTATTCGACCACGACGGCAACAACGTCTTTTGGGGCGAGGACGACGAGAAGTACCACCTCTCCGATATCGCCAAGCACTACATGGCCGGCATCCTGGCGCACGCGCGCGAGATCAGCGCCATCACCAACCCCACGGTCAACTCGTACAAGCGCATTACCACGGGCGGCGACTCCGTGCCGCAGTACGCCACGTGGGGCCTGCGTAACCGCGCGAGTATGGTCCGCATTCCGGTCTACAAGCCCGGCAAGCAGCTGTCCACGCGCATCGAGCTGCGCAGTCCCGATCCCATGGCCAATCCGTACCTGGTCAACGCCGTCACGCTGGCGGCTGGTCTGGACGGCATCGAGCGCAAGCTGGAGCTCCCGCCCGAGGCCACGGCCGAGACGCTCAAGCTCACCGACCGTCAGATGGTCGAGGCCGGCTATACGCCGCTGCCGCGCTCGCTCAAAGAGGCGCTCGACGTGTTTGAGGACTCGCAGTTTATGAAGGATGCCCTCGGCGAGCACATCCACAGCTTCTTCCTCAAAAAGAAGCGCGACGAATGGCATAAGTTTGAGTCCACGATCACCGAGTGGGAGATCAAGCACTACCTGGCGAACTCCTAATCACGCTGGCTTGTTCCAGTACGATTGAGCTCATTTCCTTGGAGGCCGATATGTCCGAAAAGAGTGCCCTGTTCATGGCGCGCACGACGCGCTTCCACGAGTTTGCCCGCAGCCTGACGACCACCCTGGGTGTCGAGGTGAGCCTGGCAACCCCCGATTCGCCGACTGCAGCGCACGACTTTGACCTGCTGATCCTCGATTCCGATGGCATCCGCAGCGACCGTATCGATCAGATTGCCAAGTGGCTCGACGATCGCGGCGGCGTTCCCATGCTGGTGATTGTCGACGACGAGGCGCTCGGCACCCTGCGCCTGCCGAATCACGCGCATGCCGACTTTGTATGCCCCACGGCGACGCCCAACGAGCTCAAGGCTCGTGCGCAGCGCCTGATGGGCGAGGAAGAGACCGTCACCGCCGACGATGTGCTCAACATCGACAACCTCGAGATCAACCTGGCCACCTACCAGGTGACGCTCGATGATGAGCCCATCGATCTGACGCTGATGGAGTACTCGCTGTTGAGCTTTTTGGCGACGCACCCCAACCGCGCCTACAGCCGCGAGGTGCTGCTGCACCGCGTGTGGGGCTTTGAGTACTGCGGCGGCACGCGCACCGTCGACGTGCACATCCGACGCATCCGCTCCAAGGTGGGTCCGCAGATCGCGGCTCATATCACCACCGTCCGCGGCGTGGGCTATCTGTTTAAGGACTAGCTTTTCACCGCAAAGGGGACAGGCACCTTTGTGGTGGTTTTGCCGCATGCGTGGATTCCTCTCGAGTTTGCAGCAGAACTTAAGCCTTCCTAAAAGATTGCATTCTCATACACGTTCGCCCGCATATTGGGGTACAACTCAACGTGAACAATGATGGCCCGCCACATGTTTGGCGGGCCTTTGGTTATTTGACGAAAGGATTGCAGCTATGAGCGAGAACGATTCCCAGCTCCCCCAGGATCCGGGCAATGCCGGCGATACTCAGCAGCAGCCGCGCGTACAGGTGGAGTCGACGCCTGCCGACGGCAACATTCCCTACGTGCAAGCCTACGACACGCAGACCGGCAAGCCGCTGGGCGGCCAGCAGGTTGTAAACAAGCACACGGTGGTCAAGACCAAGACCAAAAAACTGCCGATCTTTATTACGGCGCTTGCCGGCTGTGCCTGTGGCGCTCTGCTGGTCATCGCGCTCATTATGAGCGGCACGCTCGATATCGGCGGCGGCAGGAACGCCGTGACGGCGGGTGCTTCGGGTTCATCGGCGCAAAAGATCACCATCGACTCCGAGGATACCACGCTGGCCGAGGCCGTTTCTGCCAAGGCCCTGCCCTCCGTGGTTTCCATTACCGCCACTTCGAGCGGCAGCCAGAATGGCTCGCTTTCGCAGTCTGCCGACGAGTCGGACGGCTCGGGCAGCGTCGGCTCGGGCGTTGTGCTCGATACCGAGGGCCACATCCTCACCAACAACCACGTGGTCGATGGCTATGACCAGTACGTGGTTACCATGGACGACGGAACCACGTACGAGGCCGAGTTCGTGGGCAACGATGCCTCGAGCGACCTGGCCGTCATCAAACTCAAGGATGCTGACGCCTCAAAGCTCACGCCGATCGAGATCGGTGACTCCTCCAAGCTCAACGTGGGCGAGTGGGTCATGGCGATCGGTTCGCCGTTCGGCAACGAGCAGTCTGTCTCCACGGGTATTGTGTCGGCGCTCTATCGCTCCACGGCCATGAGCTCTACCAGCGGCAACACCATCTACGCCAACATGATCCAGACCGATGCCGCCATCAACCCGGGCAACTCCGGTGGCGCACTCGTCAACGACAACGGCGAGCTCGTGGGTATTAACTCGCTTATCGAGAGCTATTCGGGCTCCAGCTCGGGCGTGGGCTTTGCTATTCCCGTTAACTACGCCAAGAACATTGCCGACCAGATTATCGACGGCAAGACGCCGGTACATCCGTACATGGGCGCTACGCTTTCGAGCGTCAATGCGCTTAACGCCCGCACCAACAAGCTGAGCACCGATAGCGGCGCGTATGTGGCAAGCGTCGTCGAGGACGGTCCTGCCGCCAAGGCTGGCATCCAAGAGGGCGATGTCATTACCAAGCTGGGCGACGACGAGATTACGAGTGCCGATGGCCTGATCATCGCCCTGCGCAGCCACGAGGTGGGCGAGAAGGTCGAGATCACGCTCATGCGCGGCAAGGAAGAGAAGAAGGTCACCGTCGAGCTGGGCTCCGATGAGGAGCTGCAGAACCAGCAGCAGGATGACAGCGCGACCGACACCGGCAACGGCGGTATTACCGACGAGCAGCTGCGCCAGTATCTGGAGGAGCTGTTGGGCCAGCAGGGCCAGGGTCAAGGCTACGGTCAGGGCTACTAGCGAGCCGTATCGCGTATATCGAGGCCAGAGGGGGCTGTCCCATCAACGTGGGGCAGTCCCCTCTTTTCTTATTGATCCGTTGGGGACGGAGGAAAATGGATCATTTAGAGTTGATAAGGGCATGGTTTAATCGCGCAATCCATCCCGGTTCGTCGACTGCCGATTCGATGCGGTTCGAAAGGGTTATTCGGCGCCATGGTGACCGGTGGTACTCTAGTATCCGTTTGAAATCGAGCGAAGGAGTGCCGCTATGGAGCAATCGAGCCTGTTTGGTGACGGCGTGGACATCGATACCGAAACGCCCACGAGCACGGATACCGTTGCGCCGACCGATGCCCGTGCCCAGGCGGCAGCGCGTGCGGCCGAGCTGCGCCACGAGCTCGATTACCACGCCTATCGCTACTACATGCTCGACGCGCCCGAGATCACGGACGCCGCCTTTGACAAAATGCTCGTTGAGCTGCAGGAAATCGAGGCGACCTACCCCGACCTGGTGACGCCCGACAGCTATACCCAGCGCGTGGGCGGCTACGTGAGCGAGCAGTTTACGCCGGTTACGCACATGGCACGCATGTATTCCATGGACGATGCCATGGACCTGGACGAGCTCGACGCTTGGCTCCAGCGCACCGAGGATGCGCTCGGTGCCGGTAGCGTCACCTATACCTGTGAGCTTAAGATCGACGGTCTGGGCGTGGCGCTTACCTACCAAAACGGCACCTTTGTGCGCGCCGCCACGCGCGGCGACGGCACCACGGGCGAGGACGTGTCGCTCAACGTGCGCACCATCAAGGATGTGCCCATGCACCTGTCCGAGCCGGCGCTCGCCCACATGGGCGCTGACCGCGAGCGCACCATCGAGGTGCGCGGCGAGGTCTATATGCCCAAGGGCAGCTTTGTGCGTCTGAATGAAGAGGCCGATGCCGAGGGGCGCGACCCCTTCGCCAACCCGCGCAACGCCGCCGCCGGCAGCCTGCGTCAGAAAGACCCCAAGGTCACGGCGCGCCGCGACCTGGCCACCTTTATCTATGCCATCGCCGATACCGACCCGCTGCACGTCCACAGCCAGCGCGAGTTCCTCGACTGGCTGCGTAGCGCCGGCTTTAGCGTCAACCCCAACGTGGCCCGTTGCGCCACGCCGGCCGAAGTTCACGAGTTCTGCGCTCAGGCGCTCGAGCATCGCGGCGACCTGAACTACGACATCGACGGCGTGGTCGTAAAGGTCGACAGCTTCCAGCAGCAGCTCGACCTGGGCTTTACCGCCCGCGCGCCGCGCTGGGCCATCGCCTTTAAGTTCCCGCCCGAGGAAAAGCAGACCGTCCTGCGCGAAATTCGCATCCAGGTGGGCCGCACCGGTGTGCTCACACCGGTCGCCGAGTTCGACCCGGTGACGGTCGCCGGCTCCACCATCGCGCGCGCCACGCTGCACAACATCGACGAGATCCGCCGCAAAAACGTGCGCGAGGGCGACACTATCATCGTGCACAAGGCGGGCGACGTAATCCCCGAGGTTGTGGGCCCGGTGCTCGACAAGCGCCCGGTCGATTCGGTCGACTGGCACATGCCCGAGGTCTGCCCCGTGTGCGGCAGCCCCGTTGTCCACGAGGATGGCGAGGTCGCTTACCGTTGCGTCTCCATCGATTGCCCCGCACAGCTCAAGGAGCGCTTGCTCCACTGGGTGAGCCGCGGCTGCATGGACGTCGACGGCCTGGGCGACGAGATCGTCGACAAGATGATCGCCGCCGGCCTGATCCACGACGTCGCGGATTTCTATCAGCTCACAGTCGACAACATTGCCGGCCTGGACACGGGGCGCGTGTACGCCAGCTCTAACAGCAAAAAGGGCGTTAAGAAGGGCGATCCCATTCCGGTGGGCCTCAAGACGGCCGAAAAGATCGTCGCCGAGCTCAACAAGTCCAAGAGCCAGCCGCTCGGTCGCGTGCTGTTTGCCCTGGGCATCCGCCACGTGGGCAAGAGTGTGGGCGAGGTCATCGCCGAGCGATTCCTGTCGATTGACAAGCTCATTTTGGCGAGCGAAGAGGACATCGCCGAGTGCGAGGGCATCGGTCCCAAGATTGCGGCGAGCGTCAAGCAGTTCCTGGCCGTGCCCGAGAACCTTGCCGTGCTGGAGCGCCTGCGCCAGGCGGGCCTGTCGCTCGAGGTCGACTTGGGTGCCGCTCATGCGCAAGCCGCAGCCGACGCTGGCGTGGCAGGCGAGCTCGCCGACGCACAGCCGCTCGCGGGTCTGACCTTCGTGCTCACCGGCACGCTCGTCAACCGCACGCGCGACGAGGCAGGCGCGGCGCTCAAGGTGCTCGGCGCCAAGGTTTCGGGCAGTGTGTCAAAGAAGACGAGCTATCTGGTCGCCGGCCCCAAAGCGGGCTCCAAGCTCACCAAGGCTGAGCAGCTGGGTGTGCCCGTGCTGGACGAGGACGCACTCGAGCAGATTCTGGCTACCGGCGAGGTGCCGGTGGCGTAATGGATATAGAGAATCGCAATTGCTCGCAGGCGGAAGGGCGCACGAGGCACGCCCAAGGGCAGGCAAAAGAGCACCTGATGGCGCGAATTCGCATTGCGGAACGTGAGCGCTCGGCAGGTGCGTCTCGTGATGCTTTTGAGGCGTTGACCGAGTTAGAGACGAGGCTCGGTCTAGCCTAGCGATACGGGCACCGTGATCTGCGTCACGTATGTTGTGGGGTCGTCGCTGATGATGTCGTCGATCAGGGCAATCTCGCGCGATGGACCGGCGGGTGTCAGGTTATGTTCGCGCATATAGCCGAGCAGCTGCTTATAGCGCGGGCCCGCTTGCCCGTGCGTGCCGCGAAAGCTTATGGCCAGGCAGCGCGCGGTGGATCGCGTCTCGACGTCGCCCACGTAATCATCGGTGTCATCGAGTAGTAGAAAGACCTCGTCGTAGCCATCAAAGTCGCCGGCGGCGAGGCGCTCGGCGCTAATACCGACGCCCAAGTTGCCCAGGAAGACAAAGGTCTCGTGCTGGCCCTTCTGCAGTTGACGAATTTGCCACTCTAGCGCATAGGCATCGGTAGGGTTGACGCGTTCGCGCAACACGACGCAGCGGAGCTCGGGCACATCGATTGTGCAAATGGTGTCGAGCTCGGTGTTCAGGGCATCGTGGAGCAGCGCAAGCCGGTTATCGATCTTACGCGACACGCGTTCGAGCTCGTGGCGCTTGCGCTCGATGAGCTCCTGCTGCTGAGTCAGCTGCCGCTGCATAAGGTCCACATCGCGCGTGGTCACAAACTCACGGATCTGCGCCAACGGCAAGTCGAGAACGCGCAGGTGGCTGATGGTATTGAGGGTGGAGAGCTGCCGCGATCCGTAATAGCGGTACCCGCTCGCCGGATCGATGTGCGCCGGGTCAAGAAGGCCCATCTGCTCGTAATGGCGCAGCGTGCCCACGCTCAGGTTAAACAAGCGCGCCGCCTCGCCAATGCGGAGCAGGCCCTCAGTATGTTCACTTGGCATGTCGGTCACAGGACCGCTCCTTTCAATGGGCGGGGAAGGGGCGCCGAGGTCGTGCGGCGCGGCCGTCGTATGACACAAACGATCCGCTACGCTGCCAGCTTGTCAAAAGCCCCGCGCCGGTTGAGTACGGTAAACGCGACAACGCAAATGACTGCCGACAAAATCGACCCGCACGGCGACGCGATGCCCATGGGAAAGAGCGTGTCGGAATAGGCGTTCGACAGCAGCCATGCACCGGGCACGCGAATGAGTGCCACGGCCAGCACGTTGTGCGCAAAGCCGATGTAGCTCTTGCCGTATGCAGCGAAAAAGCCGCTAAAGCAAATGTGGATGCCGGCAAAGATTGCATCGAAAATATAACTGTGCATATAGCCGGTGCCGGCCGCGACCACCGCGGCGTCCTTGGCAAAAAAGCCGATAAACGTCGGTGCCACCAGCCACATCAGCGTTGTGATCAGACAGCCGTACACTACCGAGATGGTCATGGCGTCTTTGAGTACCTGGCGCGCGCGGTCGCCCTTGCCCGCGCCGGCATTTTGCGCTGTGAGTGCGCTGACGGTGGCGCCCATGGAACTCGGCACAATGAACAAAAAGCTGATCATCTTCTCGACCAGGCCCACGGCGGCGGCGTCGACGAGCCCTCGGTGGTTGGCGATGACGGTGATAAACATAAACGCCACCTGGATGCAGCCGTCCTGCACGGCCACAGGCACGCCGATCTTAAGAATGCTGCCGAGCACCTCGGGCTGGGGGCGCAGGTCGCTGCGCCTAACGTGGATGTTCGTGCGGCGGCTCTTGAGCCACACGAGCGCGAGGGCAACGCTGGCCGTCTGCGCGGTTACCGTGCCGAGCGCCGCGCCCACGGGGCCGAGCCCCATGTGCCCGATAAACAAAAAATCGAGCGCGATGTTGATGATGCATGCCACGCCGATCACGTACATAGGCGAGCGCGAATCGCCCAGCCCGCGAAAGATGGCCGAGAGGATATTGTACGCGGCGATAAAGGGAATGCCGACAAAGCAGATACGCAGGTAGGCGGCGGTGCCTTCGACCGCCTCGGCCGGCGTGCCAATGAGCGCCACGATTTGCGGGCACAGTGCGAGCAGGACAGCGGCCAGCACCACCGAGACGCCCATAAAGAGCGTAATGGTGTTGCCGATGGCGGTCTCGGCGCGGTCAAACCGGCGCGAGCCCACGGCGTGGCCGACGATGACCGTCGTGCCCATGGTCAGGCCCACGAGCGTCACGGTAATGATATAGAGCGTCTGCGCACCATTGCCCACGGCGGTGATGCCGGCGGCGCCGCTAAACTGCCCCATCATGTACAGGTCGGCCATGCCGTAGAGCATCTGCAAAAAGTACGAGAGCATATAGGGCAGGGCAAAGACCGCGATGGTCTTAAGGACATTGCCGCGTGTGAGGTCGTGTTCCATGGGCGGGGCTTTCTGGCTGGGTTTGTTTACGTACCAGTGTAGTGAAAACCCTACAACGATTGTAGAGTCAAGGTTTGTGATGACGTCGGAGCGAAAAAGTCTCGCGCACCATTATTCCGAGTGAATATGGACACACATCACGAGAACTCGCCGCCGGCGCTAACCTTGCAGAAAACGATTTCGGAATACTTGACACCATTATTCGGCGCGCAATAATACGTGCGTTTGCGAACAACGTTTGATGGGGGTTGAACCTGCGTGCGCAATCTCAAAATACTGTTTTCCTATCTAGGGGCATACCGTCGCGATGCCATCCTCGGCGTGTTCTTTGTGTCGGTCGAGACGGTGCTCGAGCTGTTTATCCCGGTCATCATGGCCAACATCATCGATGTGGGCGTGCCTGCGGGTGATATCAACTACATGCTGCTGCAGGGCGCGTACATGTTGGTGTGCGCTGCGCTTTCGCTGGTACTGGGCTTGGGTTATGCCCGCACGTCCGCCCGCGTTGCCTCGGGCCTAGGCGCTAACCTGCGCGAGGCCGAGTACAAAAAGATTCAGACGCTCGCTTTTGGTAACCTGGACAACTACGACGCCAGCTCGCTCGTCACCCGCATGACCACGGACATCACCGTTATCCAAAATGCTGTGGGCAACGGCTTTCGCCCTATGGTGCGCGGCCCGGTGACGCTTATCGTCGGCCTTATCTACGCGCTGATGCTGTCGCGCCCGCTCGCCACCGTCTTTGCGATCATCTTGCCCGTGCTGGCGATCGTGCTGGGTGTCATCACCTATCGCGTGAGCCCGCTCTACCGCCAACTCCAGACCTCGATGGACCACCTCAACGGCGTGGTACAGGAAGACCTCACCGCCGTGCGTGCCGTCAAGGCCTACGTTCGTACCGAGCACGAGGAGGCCAAGTTCGACGCAGTCAATACCGAGCTTGCGCGCACAGCGACAAAGACCTTTGGCAGCGCGGTGCTCAACCTGCCGGTGTTTCAGCTGTCGATGTACGTGGCTGCGCTCTCCATCCTGTGGATTGGCGGCCGCATGATTCTCGCCGGCAAGCTGGGCGTGGGCTCGCTCACGGGCTTTATGAGCTACGTGCTGCTGATCATGAATTCGCTCATGATGATTTCCAACGTGTTTTTGCTGCTCACGCGCGCTCTTACGAGTGTGGGCCGTATCGCCGAGGTGCTCGATGAGGAGCCCTTTATCGCCAACCCCGCGGGAGACCTCGCGATTGCGGCGCCAGCGGACGGCAGTATCGAGTTTCGCGACGTTTCCTTTAAATACCGCGCGGATGCAGCCGAGGATGTGCTCCAGCATATCGACCTTCGCATCGAGAGCGGCTCGACGGTGGGCATCCTCGGCGGCACGGGCTCGGGCAAGAGCTCGCTTGTGCAGCTGATTGCGCGCCTGTACGACGCCACCGAAGGCGCCGTGCTTGTGGGCGGACACGACGTGCGCGACTACGACCTCGCGACTCTACGCGACGCTGTGGGCATTGTGCTGCAAAAGAATGTGCTGTTTACGGGTACCGTGCGCGAGAACCTGCGGTGGGGCAATCCGCAGGCGTCGGACGATGAGCTCCTCGCGGCTTGCCGCGCGGCGTGCGTGGACGAGTTCCTTGATCGCATCGGCGGGCTGGACGGCGAGTTGGGCCAAGGCGGCGCTGGTGTTTCGGGTGGCCAGAAGCAACGCCTGTGCATCGCGCGTACGCTGCTCAAGCATCCGCGCGTGCTCATTTTTGACGACTCCACCAGCGCGGTCGATATGGCGACCGACGCTAAGATTCGCGAGCACATCGCCCGGATTTCCGATACGACCGTGCTCATCATCGCCCAGCGCATCGCGAGTGTCATGGATGCCGATCACATTGTGGTATTGGACGACGGTCGTGTCCACGGCGTGGGCACGCACGAGGAACTGCTAGCGGGCGACAACATATACCAGGAGATTTATGCCTCGCAGATGGAGTTTGCGGGGAACGCGGACGCCGGCGACGGCAGCGACGATGGCTGCGCGAATGGTCCGTTTTCCTCCGTCGCATGCGGATCACCCTTGGAAGGGGGTGAGCGCCGTGCCTAAGACCGCAGCCCAAGCACGCCCGGCCGATCTCAAACGCACTGTGCGCCGCCTGCTCTCCTACATGGGGCATGCCAAGTTCTCGTTGCTCGCGGTGGGCGTGCTCGCCTCCGTCGCCGCCATCGCGAGCTTCGTCGGCACCTACATGGTGCGTCCCATCGTTAACGGTTTGGCCACGGGCGGGGAGGAACTGCTTACCAAGCAGGTCATCCTGACGGCGATCATCTACGCCGCGGGCGTACTCTCGGCCCTGTGCTACTCTCAGATTATGGTGCGCGCGGCCCAACGCGTGGTGTCCGATATTCGCCGCGACCTGTTCGCGCACATCCAGACGCTGCCGCTCAGTTATTTTGACAGCACGCGCTCGGGCGACATCATGAGCTTTTTCACCAACGACGTCGACACTGTCTCCGAGGCGCTCAACAACAGCTTTGCCAACGTGATTCAGGCCGCCATTCAGGTTGTGGGCACCACGGCCATGCTCATCATCCTTAACTGGCAGCTCACGATTATCACGCTCGTGTGCGATGCGGCCATTGTGCTGTATGCGCGCTACTCGGGCACGCGCTCTAAGCGTTTCTTTGCCGCCCAGCAGGCATCGCTTGGCGACCTGGACGGATATATCGAAGAGATGGTCTCGGGTCAAAAGGTCATCAAGGTCTTTAACCGCGAGGCGGCGAATGTTGCCGGCTTCACCTTCCGCAACGACGAGCTTCGCCGCACCGGCACCGCCGCCGTGAGCTATGCCAACTCCATGGTGCCCATGACTGTCGTGATTGGCTACGTCAACTATGCCATCGTCGCCGTGGCGGGCGGCATGCTCTGCATCAAGGGGCTCGCCGACGTAGGTGCGCTCGCGAGCTACCTGGTCTTTGTGCGCCAGGCCGCCATGCCCATCAACCAGTTTACGCAGCTCGGCAACTTCTTGCTCAACGCGTTGACCGGTGCCGAGCGCCTGTTTGCCGCCATGGACCTTGAGCCCGAGGTGGACGAGGGCTGCGTGGAGCTGGTGCAGACGGGCGATGCCGCGTGGGCGTGGAAAATTCCCGAGGACCAGGGCGTGGGCGTCTACGGGCACCTGCATGACGTGGCAGCCGTTGATGAGTCGGGCCGCGCGGTGGCCGCCGACGGCACCGAGCTCACGTGCGGCTTGGTCCCGCTTGCCGGCGACGTGCGCTTCCATGCCGTGGACTTTTCCTACGTGCCGGGCGCCCGCGTGCTCACGGACCTCAACCTGTTTGCCAAGCCGGGGCAAAAGATTGCGTTTGTGGGCTCCACGGGCGCCGGCAAGACGACCATTACCAACCTCATCAACCGCTTCTACGAGGTCGATGACGGCGAGATCACGTACGACGGCATCGACGTCAAGCACATTGCCAAGGCCAGCCTGCGCGGGTCGCTCGGCATTGTGCTGCAGGACACGCACCTGTTTAGCGGCACCATTGCGCAGAACATCCGCTTTGGCAAGCTCGACGCGACCGACGAGGAGGTGAGCGCCGCTGCCGAGGCCGCCTGCGCCGACTCGTTTATCCGCCGCCTGCCGCGGGGCTACGACACACCGGTCACGGCCGACGGCGCCAACCTGTCGCAGGGTCAGCGTCAGCTGCTCGCCATCGCGCGCGTGGCCGTCGCCGATCCGCCGGTGCTCATCCTGGACGAGGCCACGAGTTCCATCGACACGCGCACCGAAAAGCTCATCGAGCGCGGTATGGACTGCATCATGCGCGGACGCACCACGTTTATGATCGCGCACCGCCTGTCCACCGTCCGCGACGCCGACGCCATCATGGTCCTCGAACACGGCCGCATCATCGAGCGCGGTACGCACGAAGAGCTGCTCGCCCAGCACGGTGAGTACTGGCAGCTGGCGCATGGCTTAAAAGAGTTGGATTAACCCGTTCGAGCACGGTGCTTTGGCCCTCCGTGCCCCTCACCTCGCCTCAAACCATCACAACATTCGACGTTTTTTGCCAAAATCGGGAAAAGCATCGAATGTTGTGATGGTTTTTCTACCACTCGATCGGGTGGAATCGCTTTCTTGCGCACGAAGGTGTGCGGATCCGTGGGCAGGGGAATAAGGTTGGTTATCCGACTCCATTGGAGGGCTCATGGACCTGCCGATCGTCCTGTCCCATAAGACTGCCTGGCTGTACCACAACGTGGCGCGTCCGTCCGAGCCGCTCTCGCGAGCAAGCAGCCTATACGATGAGGACTCGCTTGCTAACGAGGCGGAGCCGACCGCGAGCCTGCTCAAATTGGGACTCGATGCCAAGGGGCTGAGGGCTTCAACGGCAGTCGGGATCGTTACCGACTATCTGGTTTCGCTCAGTATTCCACGAGAAGAGCTCGATCATATCGACACGCTCGTCAACTTCGATTTTGAGCGCTCGACGCCGGCTGGATTTAGGTGCCACGTGTTTGGGGCGCCGGTACCTCCAGGCCATCTTATCGAGGTGGCGGAGGACCTTCTGGTGGTTGATGAGGCCATGTGCTTTGTCCAGGCGGGTTCGTGGATGAGCGAACCCGAGCAGCTGGAATATGGCTACGAAATCTGCGCCCGATACCATTTGAATCATCTGTCGACAGGCGAATATATCGAGATGGGGCAGAGGTATACCGTTGCCGACTTGATTGCCTATTGCAATGAGAACCGATCTCGTCAGGGGGCTATACGCGCGGCCGCCGTGCTCAAGCGCGTGCACGATGGCGCGCGGTCGCCCATGGAGACGGCCACCGCAATCATGGTCGTAGCAAAACGTTCCCAGGGCGGGCTGGGATACGCCAAGATCGAGCTCAACCATCGGGTCGATGTTCCCAACGAGTTCAAGTATCTCGCAAAGGCCGGGTATTTCGAGATCGACGTATATGCGCCTGCAAGCGGTACGGGGATTGAATACAACGGCTCGGACCATCTTGATAAACAGCGCAGTGCGTCGGATGCGGAGCGTATGACCGTGCTGAGCGCGCTGGGCTTTAGGATGATCCTCCTCACCGGGACTCAGTTTGCCCATCAGCTGCAATTGCACCGGGCGATGAACGCCATCGCGCTCGCTATGGGCCTTAAGTGCGACCGAAGCGAAGCGTTCCAGAAACGGCAGAACGATCTGCGAGAATTCGTGATTCGGCACTGGGACGGCGGCCTTTAGGGGCGCTTTGGTCCTTCCGCGGGGTGCCGTGGGCAGGCTAACAATCACAACATTCGACGTTTTTTGCCAATAACGGGAAAAGCATCGAATGTTGTGATGGTCTGTGCTGAGGATGGGCTTGGGAAGCCGGTCTTGCTCAAAGCGACCTGTCCTGTCGTACGGGTGTCGGCATGATTCTCTCGTGGGGTATTATGTTTTCCGAAGAATAAAACGCCGCGTGAGGGGAGGGCTGCGTGGACGGGCACGTGCAACATGACGGCTTTGGCCGCGATATCAACTACCTGCGCATTGCCGTTACCGACAAGTGCAATTTCCGCTGCATTTACTGCATGCCGGCCGATGGCGTGGCGCCCCGCGCGCACGACGAGCTACTCAGCGCCGAGGAAATCGCCCGCTTTGTGCGTTTGGTGGCGGGGGAGGGCATTCGCCGCGTACGCCTGACGGGCGGCGAGCCGCTGGTCAGCCGCCGTATCATCCCGCTCATTCGCGACATCCGCGCGATTCCGCAGATCGAGGACATCTCGCTCACCACCAATGGCGCCCTGTTGCCCCAACTGGCGCCGCAGCTCAAAGACGCCGGGCTTAACCGCGTCAACATTTCGCTCGATACACTCGACCCCGAGCTGTTTGGAAAGATCACGCGCCTGGGTCGACTCGAGCAGACCATGGCCGGCGTCGACGCGGCGCTGGCTTGGGGCTTTGGGCCGGTTAAGGTCAACTGCGTGGTGGTCCGCCGCCTCAACCAAGACGTGGCGGCCCTCGCGCGGCTCACGGTCGACCGTCCCATTCACCTGCGTTTTATCGAATACATGCCCATCGGCGATGAGCACACGAGCTCGCATTGCGCTGTGGATCCGCATGCGCCCACGCTCAATCCCGAGCTGTGGGACGCGAGCGATACCGTGCCGAGCGACGAGCTGCGGGCGCGCATCAATGCCGGGGCAGCCGCGGCGGGACTGGGCGAGCTCGAGCCGCTCGGCATCAACGACGCTCCTGCCGGCGCGGGCCCTGCGCGCTATTGGCACTTTCCGGGCGCGGCGGGAACGGTCGGCTTTATTAGCGCCATGTCCAACCATTTTTGTGCGAATTGCAACCGTCTGCGCCTGACGGCCGATGGCAACGTGCGTCCGTGTCTGTTCAGCGATGCCGAGTATTCGGTGCGTGAGGCGCTGCGCCGTGGTGATGATATGCAGGTGCTTTCGATTTGGCGCGATGCCGTGGCCCACAAACCGCAGGAACACGCGATAATTGAGGGCACGCAACGATTTATGTCCCAAATCGGAGGATGATCATATGGCCAAGAGCAGATACGCCGATGCCACCAAGGCCGCTCGCAGGGCCGCGATGTCTGCCCACAAAGCCTCGTCTGCCAACAAAGGCGACGCCGTCGCAGCCGCGCAGCCGACTGCCAGCGCTGTCGCCGAGCCCACCCGCGACGCCCGTCGCGACGAGCTGACGCACGTGGACGCCAAGGGCGAGGTACGCATGGTCGATGTGTCCGACAAGGCCGAGACCCATCGCATTGCCATCGCCGAGGGCACCATCCTCATGCATCCCGAGACGCAGGCTATGGTGCTGCAGGACCGCGCCAAAAAGGGCGACGTGCTTGCCTGCGCGCGTGTGGCGGGCATTATGGCCATCAAGCGTACGAGCGACATCATTCCCATGTGCCATCCGTTGCTCATTACCAAGAGCAAGTGCGACATTGCGCCCATCGCTCCGGCGGGGACGCCGGCCGAGGACGTGCCCGAGGGCTGGGCGCCGGCGCGCGCGGACGGGCAGGTTGGCTTTCACGTGCTGGTTACGGCCGGCGTGACGGGCAAGACGGGTATCGAGATGGAGGCCCTGACCGGCGCGAGTGCCGCGTGCCTAACGATCTATGACATGTGCAAGGCAGTCGATCGCGGCATGGAGATCGTCGACGTGCGCCTGCTGCACAAGGAGGGCGGCCGCTCGGGTGTGTGGGATCGCGCAGAGCGTCAGGCTGCTGCTGTTGAGGCCGTGGCCGCTGACGGTGCCGCACCCGCGAACGTACCCGTCGCCGTCGCGCCCGCAGCTCCCACTCCGGCCGTCCCCGCGATCGCGTTTATCGGCTACCAGAACTCGGGCAAGACCACACTCGTCGAGAAGGTTATCGCCGAGCTCACCCGCCGCGGCCTGCGCGTGGGTTCGCTCAAGCATCACGGGCATCACGGCTTTGATATCGATGTGCCCGCTAAGGACACCTGGCGTCATCACCAGGCCGGATCCAAGCACGTGGGCCTCATCTGCGCCACGCGCTGGGCGGAGTACGCCGACACGCGCGAGGAGGACGAGATGCCCGCCCGCGAGCTGCTGTCGCGTTACAACGATGTCGACGTGGTGATCATCGAGGGCTACAAGACCGAGGGCTTCGACAACATCGTGGTCGCGCGCTCCGGTGTCGATCGCCTGCGCGGCAAGAGCTCGCTCGATCTGGTCGACGGCCGCACGCTGGCCCTCGCCTGCAACGAGGCCCTGGCACGCCAAGCCTTCGACGCCGGCTTTGCGACCCGAGCCATCAACATCAACGACGCCCGAGCCATCTGCGATTTGATTCAAGACCACCTTCAGGCTTGACGCTGAACCTGCCAAAAAGGGACAGGTTTATTTTGGCAGGTTTTATCTGGGCAAACGTCACTTCCACCACAAAGGGGACCGGCACCTTTGTGGTGGTTTTGCTTTGGTAGATTTTTGGGACATGCCTTAAAATCTACCAAGTAGTTCATCCGGGCGAAGACGGAGAGGAGGGGCCCGATGCGTCCTTAACGTTGCATACGGAAAGATTGAGTCGATGGTCGGCGGTCAATGCCCACGGCCCGTATTCGTATGCAACAAGGAGCGCCCATGTCCCTATCTCGAATCTCAAAATCCCAACCATCGCTGTCCGCGCAGGCAAAGCGCCTGGTGGCAATGCGTTTTCTCATCTACACCGGTTTTCAGACCAGCTACTTTATCGGCGTCATCGGATCGCTCACCTATGCAGACGATGCCTCGGTCGTGGCGACATCGCTGGCCGTCCTGTTTATGAACGTATTCGTGATCTTGGGATCCTTTGCGGGCGGTGCGGCGCTCGACGCTTGGGGCCCACATCGCCATTTCTTGTTGAGCATCGTCGGCACGCTGGCAACGGGCGCGGCGATCATCGCCTTTGGCAGCGCGACCGGAACGGTCCTTGCCGGCGCAGTACTCTTGGGTTTTGTGATGGGGTTCGCCCAGCCCATCGCCACGTCCTACCCGGCATACCTCACCGACGACCCGGTCGAGCTCAAAGACATCAACTCTGCCATCACCATGTTCTCCAACGTGAGCATCATCGTCGGCCCCACGCTGGGCGGCTTTGCTGCGGCGGCAGCATCGTCGCGCGCGGTGTTCGTGCTCATGATGCTGTTCACCCTGCTTGCGCTCATTGCCGGCTGGGGTTTTAGACCGCAGGCGGGCCACATCGCCGGGCAAGCGAGCAACGATTCGGCGGAGGAAGGGAAGCGCTCGGGCCAAAGCCCCGACCCCAACACGTCCGCCCGCGCCACCTTCGCGACCAGCATCAAGACGGTCTTCACCAACAGCGTTCTCGCCCTGCTCTTCTGCATCATCTTTCTTTCGAACTTTGGCTATGGAGCCTTCGACCCGCTGGAGTCGTTCTTCTATCGTGACGTCCTGCACGTCGGCGTCGAATGGATGGGCTGGCTGTCGTCAGCCTGCGGCGTGGGCGCGGTGCTGGGCGCCGTGGTCGCGCTCCGCATGCCGCCGCGCCTCGTCAGTCTTAAAACGCTGCTCGTGGCGCTTATGTCTGTGGGCCTGGGAAGCCTGCTCTACGTGGGAACGCCGTACGTGGGCGTGGCCCTCATCGGCCAGATCGCCCTTGGCGTTGCCTGGGGCGTCGTCAATCCGCTCCACAACACCATCGTGCAAACGACGGCCCCGCTCGAGCAGCTCGGCCGCGTCAACTCGGTCATGGGCTTTGGCAACATGTTTGCCGGCGTGGCCCCGCTGGCGATCGCCCCCTGGCTGGCGGCAACATTTGGCGTGCAGCAGACGCTCGTTGGTGCGGGCATAGTCGTGACGGCGGTTCCCGCGGCGCTGCTGCTGTTTGGACGCGGGCATCTGGATCGTGCTGCAGAGCGGTAAAACCGTCACAACATTCGATGAAAATCGCGATTTTGCCGAAAAACGTCGAATGTTGTGATGGATTGTGCTGAAACCCGAGCACCACAAGCCACCACAAAGGGGCCGGGCACCTTTGTAGCGGTCGGGCCCCAACGGCCTGCGCCTTGGTATACCATGTACGCCGTTCACGAATACACCCCACACCGCCGCACAACTCAGAAAGGCCCCTATGGACGCCACCTTCAGCCACATCAAAGCCGTGTTCTGCGATATCGACGGCACGCTGCTCACGAGCCAGCACACGGTGTCCCCGCGCGCCGTGGCGGCGATCCGCGCCCTGCGCGAGCGCGGCGTGCTCTTCGGCCTGTGCACCGGGCGCGACGCCCACGCGACCGAGGCCATGTACGAGCTCTGGGGCATCGAAGGCCTGGTGGACGTGCTCGTGGGCTGCGGTGGCGCCGAGGTCATCGACCGCGCGCACGATATCAACGAGCTGAGCTATCCGCTGCCGGGCGAGACCATCGCGCGCATCTGCAAGCACATGGCGGACCTTCCGGCAACGCCCGTCTGCCCCCGAGACGGCGTGTTCTACGTGCCCGAGAGCAACGCGTGCGTCGAGCACCTGTCGCGCGTCGACGGCGTGCCCTACAAGGTGGTCGATTTTGCCGAGTTTTTGCGCGAGCCGCAGCCCAAGGTGATGTTTACCATGGCACCCGAGGTAATGCCGCAGGTGATTGAGCGGGCGTCGACGTTTGCCGATGACACTGTTAAGGCAGCGGCTCTGCAAACCACGCAGCGGCTCTACGAGTTCATGGATCCGCGCGTGTCCAAGACGCGCGGCCTTGTGCGCGTGGCGGAGCTCAACGACATGGAGCTCCAGGACATCTGCGTGTTTGGCGATGCGGACAACGACACCTGCATGGTGGCTGACGCCGGCGTTGGCGTTGCCATGGCAAACGGCAGCGACGCCACCCGTGCCGCCGCCGACTTTGTAACCGCCAGCAACGACAAAGACGGCATCGCGATCTTTATCGAGGAGCATCTGCTGTAGCGCCGGGGGAGAGCCGCCACAAAGGGGCAGGCACCTTTGTGGCGGCCTCAGGCGATTTGGGCGAATTGATGCCTAAAATCTGCGCGAAAATTCAAATATTGTTGTCTGAACATTACGCTTCTAACTACCGATGGGTTAAAGATATTCCCATCAATTTAGTAGTCTATTCCTCCCGGTTAATGACCTACCGTTCACGGTCGATTTTCGACCGTTCACAGGACGCTTGCTCTTGAGCAAAATGTTGTGCAAATAAATCTAATGCCATTAAAAAATAATAGGCAACTAAATTACCAGCAGAAACAAAAAACAGATAGCGAATAAAAGAAAGCAAATCTGAGTAAATGTCAAGAGAATTGAGAACTGGCTACAAAAATGTCGGTTTTGTTGCTCTGATGTTTAAACAATAGTTACAATAGTATTACTACGCGAGCGCAATTACAGATTGCGCAGATACGTTTGATAGTGAAAGAGCAAGATCGCGGTCTCTTGGGGAGGAGACATCGATGAAAGCGAATTCAGAAAAAACTAAGCAGAGTAAAAAAGCGACGCGCCGTGTACTGGCAGGCGTTTTGTGCGGAGCCTCCGTGTTGAGCCTGGTACTGTCGCTCGTCATGCCCCCGATTTCGCAGGCCATTGCAAACGATGCCCAGACAGCTCCTACCGAGGAAACTGTGATGGGGGGTTCCTCAAGTGAGTCTACTGATGTAGACAACACCAACAACGGGGATACCGAAAACCAGAATAGTGACGACGCCGAGGCCGATGAGACTGGCGACGATGCCCAGCTTGAGGGACAGTCCGAGGAAGAGCAGCAGAACGAGGGTACAACGACTTCGGATGACAAAACCGTTGTCGCGGCTGCGGAAGGTGAGCAAGCCGGAACGGCTGCTGTGAAAATTAACAATGAAGCTGAGCTTAGCCAGAAACTTCAGGGCGTTGCGGAAAATCAGTCCGGCAGTTTTCAATTGATGCAGGACCTAGACTGCAACGGCGAAATCTTTCTCAATAAGAAAGGTAGCAATATCACCCTTGATCTTAATGGCTACAAAATAAAGCACTCGAGCAATGATAATAAGCCGCTTTTCAGTGTGAGCAATAGTGCCGAGTTTACAATCACGGATTCTAATCCGGGTGTGGATGAGATCAAAGGCACTCAGCCGCTGCAGGATCAAGGCCAGACTTTTACTAGCGATAATTATGGCAAAAATGGCAAGGTCGACGACTATGACAACGATGACATCCCGACCACGCTCACCTATTACGTAACCAAGTCGTCCGCTAGCGGTACGAGCACGGCGGAAACGCTTGAAACACATACGGTCAACATCAAGGGTGCAATTGTCTCAACTGCGCCCACGGGTTCCGCGTTGAAGCTCATTAACGTCTACAATCACGGCAAGTTTAACCTTCGGGGCGGTACGCTTACGCAGAAAAAGGACTGCAATGTCGGCAGCCTCATCTATGCCGAGAACGGCTCCACCGTCAATATGAGCGGTGGCTACGTTTGCGGTGCAACCTCTAGGAGCCAAGGCGCAGGCATCGAACTCAAAGATGAAGGTACGACCCTTAAACTGACCGGTGGCGTGATCGCAGGCAACTACGCTCCCAATGGCGGCGGTGTGTACTCGAACGGCTCGAGCGTATCTATTTCGGAAAATGCGGTTATTTCGGGCAATGCGACGTTCAATGGGGAAAGCGATCAACCTGGCTATGGCGGCGGCATTATGGCCGTAGGCGGCATCGTGTCCGTTTCTGGTGGCTATATCACGAATAATAGAATGGCTAAATTCTGCAACAAGGATGGCAACGGTGACCATGGCGGCGCTGGGCTTGCTGCCAATAACGGCGCCAATGTCACTATTTCTGGTGGCCAGATTACCGGCAACTACTCCGAGGAAGCCGGCGGCGGTGTTTATGTCACGGATGTCAACCGTAATACTCAACCCCGTACGGGTATGGCGTGGCTGAAAATCACGGGAGGAATTATTGCCTCTAACGTGAGCTGCCGATCTGAAGGTGCCGGCATTCGAGTGGGCCAGATGGTTGACGCGATGATTAACGGCACTGAAGACAATAATGTCTATATCACTAACAATCACTGCATGTCTCGCTTTGACTGGGGTGGCGGCGGCATCTTTGTTCAGGGAAACTCAGACCAAGGCAAGGAATATACTGCTGGTAGGCTATTCATATATAACTCGTACATTAGCGCCAATGAAGCTGGCGGCTACGGCGGTGGCGTTGCAGTCTGCCCCACGGGCAAGACGTTGGTAACGAACACTGAGGGCACGGCAATCTTTGGCAATTCGTCTGCCGGCGCTGAGTATGATGACGGAGATCGTTTTAAAGACGATTATAAATATGCTTACAACTCACAGAACAATACCGGCAATGAAGCTAAACCCCATCTTTCAGGTGGTGGTAGTGGCAAGAATCAAGATATAGATGCATACAAATCGAAGGTGTTTCGCGATAACGGTCATGCCGATTTCTTCCTTGCGGCAGCGGCTGGCCATCAGGAACCGCTTGCGGCGGTAATCGGCAAGATGCTCGGCGACGGAGACGCCAAGTATTCGGGAAGCAAAGAACGCAGTGATAACAAAGAACTCAGTGATAACGACGAACTCTATGAGGCTATCAAGATCCCTGCCAATGGCGGCGTGAAGATTTATCGGAGCGTCGGTCTGAAGTCGGATGTCAAAGTTGGAAGTGATGAAGCGAATAATGCGCAGAAAGCTGCCAGAACTTTCATCACGGGCAACTATTCCTGGGACCATGGTGGCGGCATCATGTCGAATGGCGACTTGTACCTAGGCGTGCCTGCGGATACGTACGTCTACCCGAGCCTTAAGCTGAAGGCGACCAAGAAGTTGGCCGGCCGTGAGCTTAAGGCTGGGGATTTCACCTTTACGGTCTACCGCAAGGATTCGAGTGATCCTATCGCTCGCGGGGTATTCACTCCTGACGCTTGCACCGAGGTTGGAACTGCGAGTAATGATGCAAGTGGCATCATCAAGTTTGACCTTGGTGAGCAGTTCACAGCGAACGGTACGACTGGCACGATTACATACTATTTGGTTGAAAATGCTGGCACTGATTCCGACATCACGTACGACCCGGCCGTGTACGAGATTACGGTTAAACTTGCAGAAGGCAAGCCAGATGTGCTCATGTCTGTTCCGATTCTGGATAATGCGACCGAGACCAAACAGCTTACAATCCATAACTACACGATCAATGGCATGACTGTAACCAAGCACTTCGGTGATTCAACTAGCGATCCGCGTCCTGTGCAGGCAGATTCTGACGGCTATTATTATGTGGTCGTTGGCTCCAATGGGGAAAAGACCTTCACCAACAAGTACAATCCGTACACTTCCAGCGGCTCTTGGACTCCTAAGGCGACTAAGGTCGTTGAGGGTGGCGAGATGAAAGAGTTTACGCTCGAGTTTGCGGATAACGAGAACTTCGATAAACCCATGACGGCTACGACCGACCCCGACGGCGAGATTACCACCACTGCCAGCGGCGACAAGTCCCAGCCCCTGAGCTTCGCCGATGAGATTACGTACACACTTGCCGATCTCGCCAAGGGCACGGATCCCACGGGCCGCGGTGCAAGCAATACCTTTACTTATTACGTTCGCGAACAGCTGCCAACCACGCCGTTTACGAACTACACATACGACCAGTCGGTTTATCAGATTACGGTCAATGCGGTTGACGACTCTAACCACAAGATCAACATCTCTGCGACCTACAAGCAGATTCGGGATCGTGATGGCAAGCCAGTGACCACCGACACGCCCCACAACCTCACCGACACTTCCACCCCCACCTTCACCAACACCTACTCCACCTCTTTGCCCCTTTCTGGTATGTCGGGCGTCACTCTGACGTACCTTGCCGGCGTGGCGGTGCTTTGCGCTGCTGCGGTCTGGATGCACATTCGTCGCAAGGCGAATGCGAAGGGAGGTGAGCGTCGTGAATAAGAAAGTTTGCTCCTTCCCGATCTTGTTTGCGCTGCTTGCCCTCCTGATCGGCACCTGCGCGGTTGTGTTCCCCGCTTCCGCGCAGGCCGCGCCGACCTCGACCGGTTCCATCACGGTGAGCGGCACCGTGGCGCGCTGCTACGACGCCTACCAGATCTTTAGCGCCAACGTCGTCGACGGCGACAGCGACGCCAAGACCGCCACCGATCTCGCCTGGGCAAGCGACGCCGTGCGCGACGCCGCGCTGCCTGTGCTGCACAGCGCCGGCATGCCCAATTCCCAGACCACCGCGCAGGAAGCTGCCGAGTGGCTCAACACCGATTCCCACCTTACGAGCGCGCTGAGCGCACGGCTCGCTCGTTCCCTCCAGAGCTCTGGCGCCAGGCCTGCGGCCCTTAACGCGGGCACGACGGCCGAGCTGCCCTGTGGCTACTGGCTCATCGTCGCCGACGACGACGCCATCGCCCAGAACGAAGCCGGCACCGCGCCGATCATGGCCCTGGTGGGCGGCAGCGCCGTCACCGTCAAGCCCAAGGCGGCGACCCCCAAGGTCGCCAAGCACGTGCTGGAGGACGGCACCGCCGCCTGGCAGAAGGCCGCTGATGCCACGGTCGCCGACGACCCGTACTGGCGCCTCTCGGCCACGGTCCCGGCGGGTCTTGCTGCCTACGACACCTATACGGTGCGGTTCGTCGACACCATGAGTGCGGGGCTCGACCCCTCCAAGGTGGCCGCGAGCATGCGCGTGTACGTGGCGGCGGGCGCGGACGGCGGCTTTGGTGCGGTCCAGACCGACAAGGACGGCCGCGCCGGCACCGAGCCCGCGAAGGGTTGGACCGACATCACGGCCCGGTGCAGGGTCTCGGTCGAGGGGAGCTCCTTCACCGTGCGCACCGGCGACCTCATCGCCGCGCTCGGCGGGGCCGACGCCTTCGCCGCGGGCGCCCGCGTGGTCGCCGTGTACGACGCTCCGCTCAACAGCGCATGCAACCACGGCATCGCCAAGGGCAACCCCAACGAGGTCTACCTGCGCTACCCGCGCTCTCCCTTTGCCGACCAGTCCGGCGACGCCGGCTTCACCCGCACGCCGAGCGACGACGCGTGCGCCTACACCTGGGATCTCGCGCTCACCAAGCGCGGCAGCGACGGCGACAAGCCGCTGCCCGGGGCGGTCCTGAGCATCACCGATGACCGCGGTCGCACGCTCGCGGCCGATGGCACGTGGGATGCGGAGGGCAAGGCCACCGTCACCACGGGCGAGGACGGCCGCGTGACCGTCTCGGGCGTGGACTCGGGCAAGCTGGAGGTCCGCGAGCTCAAGGCGCCCAAGGGTTACACCGCCTTTGGGGGCACGCGCTCCGTGACGGTCAACGCCGAGGGCCTGGATGTTGACCAGGTGGCCGCCGCCAAGCCCAAGCTCACCATCACCGCCGAGTCGCCCCTGCGCGCCGACAGCGCGGACGGGTCGACGGGCAGCCTGGAGGCGTCGCTCATCAACACGCCCACCGGCACGCCCCCTAGCACTATCACCGGAGGCTTTATGCCCTCGACAGGCGATATGGCAATGTACGCCGCGGCCGCCGCAGCGGTCGCCGGAGCCGCACTCCTCGTGGTCGCGCTCCTGATCAAGCGGGGAGGCGGCAACCATGCAGAGTAGCCAATGGCCCCACAGAGAGCGGGGCGAGACATAACCAAGCAAATGCTTAGACACAGACGGATGGTTTTGGATCAAATGGACTTCAAGCAGAAAGCAGAGGAAAAGAAGATGAGTATGAGCAAGAACATCGCCCGCCTGGCAGTAACGGCCGGCCTCACGGCAGCGCTGAGCTTCGGCGGCGTGATGGCCCCGGTGGCCATGGCGTTTGCTGAGGATGCGACTACTACGACCAATACCATCACCATCAATAAGAACAAAAACAATGGTGATGTGAAGTACAAGGCCTACCAGATTTTCAAGGCCGATGTTGTGGATCCGACTGAGGAGGGGGCGACTGATAAGATCGTCTCCAACGTCAAGTGGGCAATTGATGACTCTGCGACCCAGATGGCCATCATCAATGCTATTAAAGAGGATCCAACGTATAAGACTTCTAATCCCAAACCTGATATTGTTACCGCCCAGGACGTGGCCGATTGGTTGACTAAGAACGTTACCGGCACTACTGCTGAGACTGTTGTTAATAAGGATCACCTTCTCAACAAGATTGCCGCTATTGTTAAAAAGGACGTTAAAGCTACGGGCAATTCGTTCTCGGCAGGCGATAGTTTTACTGTGCCTACCGATGATAAAAATTCCCCCAAGACGGGTTACTACCTGTTCCTGACCGATGAGTCTTCCCTTAGCACTTCCGAAGCGGCAAAGAAGAACACGGGTACCTCGCCCATCTTCGCCGTTGTCGGCGGTAGCAGCGTGACCGTTACCGAAAAGACCAGCATTCCTACCGTCGATAAGCAGATTCTCGATGACACTAAGGGCAAGACGGCCGATAAAGCTACAACGGATGACTGGAAGAACGTGGGCGATGCCTGGATTGGGCAGGTAATCGACTACAAGTTGACTGGTACTGTTGCGGCCAATATTGCCACGTTTGATAAGTACCAGTATGAGTTCCAGGACCATCTCTCTGTTGGATTGAAGGCAGATGAGAACTCTATTGTTGTTGCTATCAACGGCAAAAAGATTGACGCATCTTCCAATTATTACACCGCGACGGTTACGGATATCACGGACGCCTCAAACAAAAAGACAGGTCAAGATTTGAAGGTCTTCTTCACTGATCTCAAGGCCGCCGCAAGGTCCGTGAATGAGACTCTCGATGGAAACTCCAAGGTCGTTGTGACCTATCAGGCTCAGCTCACCAGCGATGCCGAATACACGGCTGCCGGTAACACCAATGAGGTCAAACTTGTCTATTCCAACGATCCTATGTCGCCTAAGGGTACCGGCACTTCCGAATCAAAGGAAGTCACCGACTATGTCTTCGGCTTCAATATCACCAAGACCGATCCGAATGATTCGAGCGCAAATCTCGTTGCTGGCTTTAAGGTCAAAATGATCAAGGAAGGGGCAACTAATGAAGTCGCTAAATGGCTGAAGCAAGACGGCAGCTTCACCGATGACGAGAAGCAAGCTTATACGTTTGAAACCAAAGGAACGAATAACACGGTCTCTATTCCTGGCCTTGTTGCAGGCACATATCTGATTTCTGAGAGCAAGACGCCTGCGGGCTACAACACCATCGCAGACTTCGAAATTACGGTGACGCCTACGTACAATCCGACAACCGGTAAACTGACGAATCTCAAGGTAACTGACACCTCTGATATGGTTACCACTGATCTCGATAATAAAGTTGATTCGACCGAGATCCCCGTCACCATCCAGAACAAGAAGGGCTCTGGTCTCCCGCTCACCGGTCTCAACGGCGTGACCTTCACTTGGATCGCTGGTGGCGCGGTGCTGTGCATCGGCGTGGCTCACCTCATCCGCAGCCGTAAGCAGGCTGAGGAGTCCGAGCAGGAGTAACGCTCACTCACCCATCCCTTTGGCAGGTGGGATGTGATGGCCATGAGACTTGCGGACACTTTTCTCGTCCATCTACGTTCTTGCTTTGCCATTCACTTTTCGGGGCAGACTCCGCACTGGAGTCTGCCCCGTTTTTTTGGGATAACGCAGCCAGGCTCCATCGTCCGATGCGGGCGCGTTCGTCATCGCGTTTCTTGACTCGTATGAGGTTCGGTTTAAGGTCCGTGGGCGCACGCGCGGTGCGGACGGTAGAAGGCATTTGCGCCGCAACAAGCGCAAATAAGAATGCCCGGGGTTAGAGGCCCGGGCATTTAACAAAAGCTGAAAACTAGGCCGCCCGCGCTCTCGTACACTTACGCGGGATGCGTCGTTTTCTATTGACATTGTATCCCGAATCGCCCCGCCGATCCGGGACATTCTGAAAACTCAAATGCGGGCTTATGCACGAAAGGAATCTCGTCAATTCCGAAAATTATGTATAATTCCAATATAAACTGGAATCAAACGAAAATGATGGAAATGAACGAAGCGCTAATCTACTTACAAGAAGCACTAGGCCTCTCCGCCAAGGCCAAAACTTGGCCTGGATCCACACGCTTGCCGCTGCATCTGCGGGCGGTTGAGGTCCGCGCTGTTGACGCAAACGGTTTTTCGTTTTTGCTTGCAAGTTTGCCTACTGGCGTCGGGCTTCCCGAGGCTAAGAGAGTCTATAGTCAGCTAGCCTTACGCGCGGAGACTCCTGTTGTCGTTTCGTTTCCTGATGCCGATGCACGTCAGCGCAAAGCATTGATCGCACAAGGGATTCCCTTTGTCTGCCCAGGTAGACAGGCTTTTCTTCCATTTATGGGCACAGCCTGCACGGAGAGGGGCGGTGCCCGGTTTCGCAATCGCGCGACCAAGATGTCACCCAACGCACAGGCTGCCGCAATCTGGGGAGTAGCCCAGGAGCCATATCGTCCCTATGACCTTTGTCGTGCGCTTGGGATTTCGGCAAGCCGCGCGAGTGAGGCCATAACCGAGCTTGTTGACAGGGGGCTCGCGAGGCGCGAGCGTCGCGAGCGACGTGTCGTCGTGTTCCCTGTTGCTGTTGATCTTTTGCTCAGTGAGCACATGGCAGAGCTCTCCTCGCCTGTCTCGAAGGTCTTTTTTGCAAGGAAGACGCCGCAGATCGACTGTCTTGTTGACGCCGGGGAGACGGCGCTCGCCGCGCGTTCGATGCTCGCTGCGCCGGGCATGGAACAAAAGGCCGTCTTAAGAAGTGCATGGCGTCAACTGAGCGACCTCGAAGTCGCAGACGGGGAGTTGCCGGATAACGAGACGGCGATGATCCAAGTGTGGCGCTATGCGCCCGTGTTTGCCGACTCCTCCCGTGTCGACAACATTTCGCTTGCGCTATCTTTGGCGGCAATTGACGATGAGCGAATTCAGCTCGAAGTCGATCGAATGTTTGAAAGGGAATATCCATGGCAAGAAGCGCTGTAGAAGGCCTCCAAGAATTTCAGCAGCATATGCAAGAAGCTGCAGGATCGTATGCCCTTATCGGCGGCACGGCATGCGACATTTTGCTCGCGGAGGCGGGACTTCCGTTTAGGGCGACTCACGATTTTGATGTGGTAATTGTCGCCGATGACCGGTTGCCTCAGACGGCAGAAGCCATATGGACTTTGGTGCGTGATGGCGGTTACCGCTGCGGCTGGGGCGAAGGCAAAGGCTCATGTTTTTATCGGTTCACAGAGCCTAAGAGGCCAGGTTACCCCCATATGATCGAACTCTTCGCGAAGTGCCCCGACTTTCTAAAGGGTCGTGAGGGGATTGATGTGGCGCCAATTCACGTTGATGAAAACATAAGCAGTCTTTCGGCAATTTTGTTGGACGATGCTTACTACAGCTTGTTCCTTCAGGGAATTCGGACCGTAGGCGGCGTTTCGGTCCTGGGTACGGAATACATTGTCCCGTTCAAAGCGAAGGCGTATCTCGACCTAAAAGCTAGAAGGGAAGCGGGGGAGAACGTTGATTCGAAGAAGGTAAAAAAGCATAAACGCGATGCGCTGAGGCTTGCTCAGCTGCTTGGCGAGTCGGAAGGTGTCGACCTGCGCGGAGAACTGAAGGACGATATGATTGCGTTTGTTAAAGATTGTGAGGTGGGCGACGTCAATCTGAAACAGATCGGGGTTGCGGGCGCAACGATGGCGCAGTTGCTTGAGACGATGAAAGCAACATATGGCTTGATTGGTTGAGTGTGGTTACGTGGCCCGGACGGTGCAGTCTAGCGGCGTTGTCCGGCTCAGGAGCTCGCTAATCGGCTATTATTTGTTTAGACAACATGAGCTGTAGAGGAGTGACCGGCGATGGTGCAGAGCGCCAAACATATGAAGAGCAATAACGCCGCGGCCAACGGCGGATCAAGCCCTCAGCCCAATCCTCAACCAAAGCCCAAGCGCCGCCGCAAGCGGCTGCCGCGCTGGGCCGACCGGCTCATCACCATCGTCATCATCCTTATTGGCGTGGGCCTTATGACCTGGCCGTGGATCTTGGACCGGCTCGAGGCCTCGGGCGTGTTCAACCAGATCAGCACGGTGTCCAGCACCGTGGACGCGCTGTCTGCCGAGGAGCGCGAGCGCATCCTGCTCCAGGCGCGCTCTTTTAACGAGCAGCTGGCGGGCGAGGCCACCGAGCTCCCTGCCGACCAAATCGAGCCCTACGCTCAGCAACTTATCTTTGACCGCGACCCCATGATGAGCTGGGTCGAGATCCCCTCCATCGACGTGAGCATGCCCATCTACCACGGCACGAGCGAGGAAGTCCTTATGGCGGGCGTCGGCCACCTGGAGGGCACGAGCCTGCCGGTGGGCGGCACCTCGACGCATTGCGTGCTCACCGCGCACTCGGGCATGCGCAACCTGAGCATGTTCGACGACATTCACTCGCTGGAGCCCGGCGATCTGGTGCTGTTGCACACCATGAACAAGACGCTCGCCTACAAGATGGTGGACTCCGAGGTCGTGCTGCCCGAGGAGATGGAGTCGCTGACCATCGAGCCCGGAGCCGACAAGGTGACGCTCGTCACCTGCACGCCCTACGGTGTGAACGACCATCGCCTGCTGGTGCATTGCGTGCGCACCAAGTACAGCAAGAAGGACGTCGACAAGCAAAAGTCGCTCGCCGGCCGCCACTGGGGCAAGCGCGAGTTCGCCGTGCTCATCGTGGTCGTGGCCATTCTGCTGTTGCTGCTGGACATCGTGGTCCACGCGATCCGCAAGCGCCGCAAGGCCAAGGCCTCGGCATAGCCATTGTTCGGAACCACCACAAGGGGGACAGGCACCTTTGTGGTGGTCGGGCTTCCAAACCGTCCCAACATTCGATGAAAATCGCGATTTCGCCGAAAAACGTCGAATGTTGGGACGGTTTTCGTTGTGGGTGGGACGGTTTTCGCCGCAGGTCCGCCGGGTCGCGCCCTACCAACCCGCCGTCCTCGTTACGTTTTCGCTGCATTTGGGTAAAGCGCCTGCTCCAAGCCGGCGTTGCCCTGTATACTAGAGCGGTTTAACTGTTATGCGGAAGGGAGCGCCTATGGCACTCAGCGAGAAAGACGTGCGCGGCATCGCCGAGTACGCAAAGATCGCACTGACCGATGACGAGCTCACCCAGATGACGTCCTACATGAACGACGCCGTCCAGATGCTCGAGCCCGTCTTGCAATATGACTTGCCCGACGTGGAGCCCACGTTCCATCCCATCGGAAGCCTGTCCAACGTGATGGGCGACGACCTGCGCGAGCCCGAGCGCGACCTGCCGCTCGACGTTGCGCTGGAAAACGCCGGTAGCGCGCGCGACCGCTACTTCCGCGTGCCGTCCATTTTGGGAGAGGGGGAGAGCGAGTAATGGCGCTAAGCTTCGATTCCCTTACCGCCGCCCAGATCGCTGCGGGCGTTGCCGCCGGCGACTTTACCGCTACCGAGGTGGCCCAGGCCTCCCTTGCCGCCATCGAGGCGCGCGAGGGCGGGGTCCAGGCATTCCTGCAGGTGGCGCCCGAGCTTGCGCTCGAGGCCGCTGCGCACGTGGATGCCGACCGTGCTGCAGGCAAGCCGCTGCCCCCGCTCGCGGGCGTGCCGCTGGCCATCAAGGACAACATGAACCTCGTGGGCACGCACACCACCTGCGCTTCCCGCATGCTGGGGGACTACCAGAGCGTCTACACCGCCACCTGCGTCCAGCGCATGCTCGACGCCGGCTGCCTGCCCATGGGCAAGGCCAACATGGACGAGTTCGCTTTTGGTAGCTCTACCGAGAGCTCGGCCTTCCACCGCACCAACAACCCCTGGGATACCGAGCGCGTGCCCGGCGGCTCCTCGGGCGGCTCCGCTGCCGCCGTCGCCGCGGGCGAGGTTGCGCTCTCGCTGGGTTCGGACACCGGCGGCTCCATTCGCCAGCCGGCGAGCCTCTGCGGCGTGGTGGGCTTTAAGCCCACGTATGGCGCCGTGAGCCGTTACGGCGTGGTTGCCTTTGGCTCGTCGCTCGACCAGGTGGGCCCCTTTGGCCGCACGGTCGAGGATGTCGCGCTGGCCATGAACGTGCTTACCGGTGCGGGGCACGATCCGTACGACTGCACCAGCCAGGATTGCGCCGTCGACTTTACCGAGCACCTCAACGACAGCATCGAGGGCAAGCGCGTGGGCATTATCCCCGCGTTTATGGAGGCCGAGGGCCTGACGCCCGAGGTCAAGGCCGCTGTTCAGCGCGCCGCCCAGGAGCTGCAGAACCAGGGCGCCGAGCTGGTCGAGGTCGACCTGCCGCACCTGGACGCCGCCATCGCCGCCTACTACGTCATCGGCCCGGCCGAGGCATTCTCCAACCTGGCCCGCTTCGATGGCATTCGCTACGGCTATCAGGAGGAGGGCTGCGCCAACCTGTCCGACCAGAGCTCGCTGTCGCGCGCCCACGGCTTTGGCGCCGAGGCCAAACGCCGTCAGATGCTCGGCGCCTACCTGCTGAGCTCGGGCGTGTACGACAAGTATTACTACGCCGCGCAAAAGGCCCGTACGCTCATCACGCGGGACTACGACGCCGCGTATGCCAAGGTGGACACCATCCTCATGCCCGCCTCGCCGCGCACGGCCTTTAAGTTTGGCGAGATCAGCGACCCCACGCAGATGTACCTCTCCGATTTGTACACCATCTCGCTCAACATTTGCGGCAACGGTGGTATCTCGGTGCCGCTGGGCCTGGGCGAGGACAGCAAGCTGCCCGTTTCTGCCCAGCTGGTGGGTCCGGCCTTTAAGGACCGTCAGCTGCTCACGTTTGCCCGCGCCCTGGAGCGCGGCTTTGCCGATGCCGCCACGGGTGCGCCCGCGCTTTCCGTCGCGCCCGATTTTGCCGGGAAGGGAGGCGAGCTGTAATGAAGGAGCTTTCCGAGGTCCTGCAGGATTGGGAGGCCGTGATCGGCCTGGAGATCCATACCGAGCTCACCGCACTCGATACCAAGATGTTCTGCAACTGCAAACTCAGCCACGATGACGAGCCCAACGCCAACGTGTGCCCGGTGTGCCTGGGCCTGCCCGGCGCCCTGCCGGTGCCCAACAAGCGCGCCATCGAGAGTATCGTCAAGGCTGGTCTCGCCACCAACTGCGAGATCCAGCGCCACTCGATGTTCTACCGCAAGCACTACTTCTATCCCGATATGGCCAAGAACTTCCAGACCACGCAGGGCCCGGTCGCCTTTGCCATGTACGGTCACCTGGACCTGGACGTGACCGGTCGCGGTGCCGCCGAGCGCCCCGACTGTGCGTTTGGCGAGGACGAGGCCCAGAGCCTGGCAAGCGCTTCGGCCAACGCCGAGGGCCTGTCCACATCCATGACGTCGACCATGCGCGAGGGCAATCAGCGTGCCGGCCACCTGGCCAGCTATGATGCGTCCAACCTGCAGATGCCCGAGCGCCGCGAGGACGGTTCCTATACGGTGCCCATCCGCATTCTGCGCATTCACATGGAGGAGGACGCTGCCAAGATGGTGCACGTGGGCGGTGCCGAGGGCCGCATCACCGCCGCGGCCGAGTCGCTCGTCGACTACAACCGCTGCGGCACGCCGCTCATCGAGCTCGTCACCGAGCCCGATTTGCGTACGCCCGAGGAAGCGCGTCTGTTTATGGAAAAGCTCCGTCGCATTTTCGTGACGCTGGGTATTTCGGACTGCTCCATGGAGAAGGGCTCCATGCGCTGCGACGGCAACGTGTCGCTGCGCCGCCGTGGCGAGACCAAGCTAGGCACCAAGACCGAGCTCAAGAACCTCAACTCGTTTAAGAGCCTGCACGACGGCCTTGCCTACGAGATCTGCCGTCAGGCCGAGGTGCTCGAGGAGGGCGGCATCATCTATCAGGAGACCCGCCACTGGGAGCCCAGCCGCAAGCGCACCGTGGTCATGCGTGTGAAGGAGACGGCTGACGACTACCGTCTGTTCCCCGATCCCGACCTGGCGCCGTTCGACCTGGACGACGAGTTCATCGACCGTTGCCGTGGCGAGATTCCCGAGCTGCCCGATGCCAAGTGCGCCCGTTTTGAGACCGACTTTGGCATTAAGGCGGCCGACGCCGAGCAGATCGCCGGCGACCCCGAGTTTGCCGAGTTCTTTGAGGCTGCCGCTGCCGGCATGGCTGGCAAGGAGGCCCAGACGGTCGCGAACCTGCTGGTCAACGAGATGATCGCCTACCTTAAGGGCGCAGGCGTGTCGCTCGCCGAGTCCGGCATTGCGCCGGCTCAGGTGGCAGCCCTTGCCAAGCTGCTGGCGACCGACGCCATCAGCTCCAACCAGGCGCACGAGGTCTTTGAGGCCATGGCCCAGACCGGCGACGACCCCAACAAGATCGTCGACGAGCGCGGCATGCGTCAGGTGAGCGATGCCGGCGCGCTGCAGCCGATTGTGGAAGAGGTGCTGGCAAACTGTGCCGATCAGGCGCAGCAGTATCGTGACGGCAACCAGAAGGTCATCGGCTTTTTGGTGGGCCAGTGCATGAAGGCGAGCCGCGGCAAGGGCAACCCGAAGCTCTTCAACGAGTTGCTGAGAACGTCGCTCTCGTAAGCGGGAACCCGGGAGCTCCGGCCGTTCGGGTCAGGTGGGCTGATAGAAAGATGGTGACGGAGGCGCAAATAGCGCCTCCGTCTTTTGAATGTGATGAAGGTGTGGCGAACGAGCTTAAAACTTCCGTAAATGTGATAAATGTCACGTTTTACCTAGGGTAAAATGTGGGAAATATCACGTTTACGGAAGTTTCTTTGCGGGAGGTTCGGTCATGCAGCGAGATATCATTGCCAAGCTTAACGCTTGGAAAGCGTCAGAATATCGTAAGCCGCTTATCCTTAAGGGGGCGCGCCAGGTTGGAAAGACGTGGGCGCTTAAGGAGTTCGGTCGAACCTCGTACCGCAATTTTGTGTATCTGACGCTCGAGGAACCGTCACCTGGGGTACGGAGCGAGTACGCTCAGTTTTTCGAAGGTACGCGCGATCCTCGGCGGATCATCTCAAACCTTTCCCTGGCACTTGGACAGCCTATCGATCCCGGCGAGACGCTGCTTATTATTGATGAGATCCAGGATTGTCCTTCTGCAGTCGGCGCCCTTAAATACTTCTGTGACGAGGCCCCCGAGTATCACGTCGCATGCGCAGGGTCTTTGTTGGGCGTTCGCTTGTCCCGTGAGACCAGCGCTTTTCCGGTGGGAAAGGTCGAGTTCATGGAGATGCACCCTATGAGCTTTTCCGAGTTTCTGAAAGCCGAGGGCGCTGCAAACTACGACGAATACCTTGGCGGCCTGGATCAGATCGAGACAGTGCCCGATTTCTTCCATATCCGTCTCGTCGAGCATCTTCGTCGTTATTTTGCATGTGGCGGCATGCCAGAGGCTCTTGGTCGGTGGGTGGAGACGGGCGATATCGTTCAGGTCGATAAGGTGTTGTCCGATCTCTTGGATTCCTACGAGCGCGATTTTGCCAAGCATGGTGGCCATGCGCAGTTCGCCAAGCTTTCGCAAATATGGAACTCGATTCCAACTCAGTTGGCGCGCGAGAATAAAAAGTTCGTTTGGGGTGCGGTGCGCGAGGGGGCTCGTGCTCGAGAATACGAGGATGCTCTGGAATGGCTTGCCGATGCTGGGCTCATCATGGCGGTTCGCCTTAATGCTGCCGGTGGCGTGCC
The DNA here is from genome assembly GCA_902494765.1 of uncultured Collinsella sp. Classification (GTDB taxonomy): domain Bacteria; phylum Actinomycetota; class Coriobacteriia; order Coriobacteriales; family Coriobacteriaceae; genus Collinsella. The sequence goes on along the minus strand of CABUUK010000002.1, from coordinate 20,926 downwards.
GCTCTCTGCATACGATGACCTCAAGGCATTTAAAGTCTACTGTCTTGATGTCGGTTTGCTACGCCGCATGGCAAGGCTGGATGCGTCCGCTTTTGCCATCTCGGATGCGCTATTTTCCGAGTTCAAAGGTTCGTTTGCCGAGAACTATGTGCTTCAGGCATTGCTTCTGCAGCTGGATGTCGCTCCGCGCTATTGGACAAACGAGAAACCGAAACACGAAGTCGATTTTTTGATTCAAGTCGGAAACGAAATCGTTCCCGTCGAGGTCAAATCGGGAGAGGTCGTTCATTCCAAGAGCCTTAAGTACTATGCCGACAAGCATGCGGAGACGACTCCACTGAGGGTCCGCTACTCACTTAAGAACCTAAAGCTTGACGACGGGGTGCTCAACATTCCGTTGTATTTGGCTGATCGATCTGTCCCTCTTATCAAAAAGGCGCTTGATTGTGCGCATCTTGACGTTTAGATCCTGGGCGAGCTGATGGGCGGCGGCTAATTAAATCGCTCCGTAACGGCCAAGGAGCTTGGACCTTAGCGGTGCTTGCTTCGCCAAGCCGTGGGTGTCATGCCGGTGTATTGTTTGAACGCTTGGGCGAAGGCCGCCTGTTGGGGATAGCCGAGTCGCTCGGCTACTTGGGCTATCGAAAGGGGGCTGTCGGCCAAAAGGTCCTGCGCGCGTTCCATACGATGCCTCCGCATATAGGAGCCCAGTGATTCGCCCGTCTGGACTTTAAAGGTGGCGCAGAGTTTGGAGCGGCTTGTGTAGAGCCGCTCGGCGACCTCGTCCACGCCGATGCGACGCCCCTCGTCAAGGGCGCGCTCGACAGCCAGGATCGCTTCTTCGACAATGTCCAGAGCGGCCTGTGTCCCTTCGGCCTGACGTGCCTGCTTGTGGGCTGTTCGCGCGTACGCCAGCTCGGCAACCATGGTCTCTACGGTACCCTTCATGTAAAGATGCCCGCCCGTGACACGAGCGCGCGTCTCATCGAGGCGGCAGAGTGTCCGATCGATCGCCGATAGCGCTTCTTCGCCCCACGACTCGGCAAAGGCGTCAAAAAGCCCAGCGAATTCGCCGGGGTAGCGGCGTTCGAAATCGTCGAAGTATCTCGGTAGGAATAACACCGAGCGCGAGTGATAGAGCTGTCCGGCGTATAACGGGCTGAGCTCGTTTCCGCAGGTATCCTGGATAAAACTACAAATTGCATTGCTCGGCCACGACCCGCGCAACGGCTTGAGGTTTGCGGGTGTTATGCCTATCTCGGGCATGCAGGTGAGCGTGGCGCTGCTGATTTGGCTCACGCAGGCGTATGGCTCGGGTGTGTATTCAGCCAGGTACATATCGTGCGTCGGGGTGATGAAATGCTCCATGACGATGCAGGCAGGGGAGAGAGGCATGATCCATGCGCGGCCGTGCGCCCGGTCGTTTGCCACCTCGCCGGTAAAGACGGCGCCCTTGCCGGTAAGCTCCAGGCCAAACTGCTCAAATTGCGGTGCGTAGAGCTCGGTTATGTCGGTCGCTGCCTGCCGTATTTGCAAAAGCGTCCCTTTCCTTTGCAGAAACGTCCACGCCTGGCTTGATTGTGAGCCATGGCTAACACATCAATGATAAGTTCATTACGGTTAACTCTCAAGCCGTTAGAAAGGAATCTCATGGCAAAGGGATCAAAAAAGGAAGGCGGCGGCATCGGCGAGCTACTTGCATATGCCGGTGACCGTAAATTCCTAACGTATTTGGGCATGGCCCTCTCGGCGTTCTCGCAGCTGCTGAGCTTTGGCCCGTACGTGTGCATTTGGCTTGTCGCACGCGATTTGATCGCCGTGGCGCCTAACTGGAGCGAAGCCACCGATATCGCGATATATGGCTGGTGGGCCGTGGGTTTTGCCCTGGCAAGCATCGTAGCTTATTTCGTGGGGCTCATGTGCACGCACCTGTCTGCGTTTCGCTGCGCGTCCAATATCCGCAAGACTACGAGCGAGCACCTGCTTAAGCTGCCGCTTGGCTACTTTGACACGCACGCCACCGGTGAGCTGCGTCGTGTTGTAGACGGATGCGCCGCCTCCACCGAGACTTTGCTCGCACACATGCTGCCCGATATCGCCGGCGCCACCGCCATGGTCGCAGGCCTGCTCGTGCTGCTTTTCGCACTCGATTGGCGCTTGGGCGCGGCATGCCTCATCTCGGTGGCCATTTCGCTTAGCGCCATGGCCACCATGATGGGCGGCAAGGGCGGCGAGTTTATGAAGGCCTACATGGGAGCGCTGGTCAAGATGAACAAGACCGGCACCGAATACGTACGCGGCATCCCCGTGGTCAAGGTGTTTCAGCAGACGGTCTACTCCTTTAAGGCTTTCCATAATGCGATTGCCGAATACGCCGATATGGCACAAAACTATTCGGGCACGTTCTGTCGAGGCCCGCAAGTGCTCAATCTTACGGCGCTCAACGGCCTCGTGGCATTCTTTTTGCCCGTGGCGTTGCTGCTGGCTCCGGGCGAGACGGATTTTGCGCACTTTTTGACAAACTTCACCTTCTACGCGATTTTTTCGGCCGTGATGCCCACAGCCATGACCAAGCTTATGTTTGTGGGCGAGGCATCTCAAATGAGTGCCGATTCGCTGGCTCGTATTCGAAGCGTCATGGATTCCAAGCAGCTCTCCGTGCCCGCCCAACCCAAGCATTCTGCCGGCGGCGACGTGCGATTTGAGGACGTGAGCTTTACGTACGAGGGTGCCAAAGCACCTGCCGTTAGCCATGTGAGCTTTAGCGTTTCCGCGGGTAGCACCCTTGCGCTGGTGGGTCCCTCGGGCGGCGGTAAGTCAACCTGCGCAAGCCTGATCCCGCGCTTTTGGGATGTTTCCTCGGGTCGAGTGCTCGTAGGCGGCGTGGACGTTCGCGATATGGATCCGCACGAGCTTATGGACCAGGTCGCCTTCGTGTTCCAGACCAACCAGCTGTTCCGGCAAACACTTGCCGATAACGTGCGCGCCTCCAAGCCTACGGCCACTGACGACGAAGTGCGCGCGGCCCTCTCCGCAGCTCAGTGCGACGACATTGTTGCCAAGCTCCCACAGGGCATCAATACTATGCTCGGTGCCGGCGGAGCATATCTTTCGGGCGGCGAGGTCCAGCGCGTGGCACTCGCCCGCGCGATCCTTAAAGACGCGCCTATCGTGGTGCTCGATGAGGCCACGGCGTTTGCCGATCCCGAGAACGAGGCGCTCAGCCAGCGCGCCTTTAGCAAGCTGGCGGCGGGCCGCACGGTCATTATGATTGCGCACCGACTCTCGACTGTAGTGGGCGCAGACCAAATCGTGGTGCTCAACCAAGGCAGCGTGCAGGAATCGGGTACCCATGCCGAGTTGCTGTCCCAAAACGGTCTGTATGCCAAGATGTGGGCCGAATACGAACAGGCCGCGAGCTGGAAAATCACTGCAGCGACCGCGGATGCCGCCGTCACGAAGGGAGGCGAGGCCTAAATGTTCGCCTCATTCCAAAAGAAGTATTTCCTATCCGATAAAGGCGTCGCCGGCGTAAAACGCGGCATTTTCTGGACCGCGCTCACCAATCTCATTACCATGGCCGGCATGGGCTTTTTATTCCTGGTTATGGCCGGCTTTGTCGAGCATCTCGCCAGCGGGGCTGACCTGCCGGATGCCCTGCCGATCGTGGGCGGCCTCCTGGTCTTTTTCGTGCTGCTCTTTGCCTCTAACTGGCAGCAGTATTACTACACCTACTGCATCTTTTACGAGGAGTGCGGCAAGCAGCGTATGGAGATTGCCGAGCGCTTGCGCAAACTGCCGCTGTCGTTTTTTGGTCGTCGTGATCTGGCCGATTTAACCGAGACCATCATGGGTGACGTCCAGGCCATGGAGCACGCCTACAGCCACGTGCTGGGAGAGCTTTGGGGTGCCATCATCGCAAGCGCCATTGTCTTCGTGGCATCGCTGTTCTTTTGCTGGCAGCTGGCGATCGCGGCGTTTTGGAGCGTTCCCGTGGCCTTTGCCGTGCTGTATCTAACACGCGGCCCCATGACCCCGGTGTTCGATCGCGTGCGCGCCGAGAAGGTCAAGGTTACCGAGGCGATTCAAGAGACGCTCGACTGCGTTCGCGAGATCCGTGCTACCAACCAGGAGGCCCATTATCTTGAGGGACTCAACGCCGTGATCGATGCCGAGGAGCGTGAGACCACCAAGGGCGAGCTCGCTAACGGGCTTTTGGTCAACTCCGCCTTTGCCATCCTGCGTCTGGGCATTGCCACCACGCTGGTCACGGGTGCCGCGATGGTCGCCTCCGGGCAGGTCGACTTTTTGGTGATGTTTGCCTTCCTGCTTATGGTGAGCCGTATCTATGCGCCGTTTGATCAGGCCCTTATGCTCGTGTCGGAGCTGTTTGCCGCAGAGTCATCGGCCAGGCGCATGCGTTCCATCATGGAAGAGCCTGCGGCGCGGGGCAGCGAGAAATTTGAACCCGCGGGCCACGATGTGGTGTTCGATCACGTGGCATTTGGCTATGGTGCGGGCGAGGACGGCCGCGCCGGCGAGAAAGTTCTTACCGATGTGAGCTTTACCGCCAAGGAAGGCGAAGTTACGGCACTGGTCGGTCCTTCGGGTTCCGGTAAGTCTACGGTGAGCCGCCTGGCCGCGCGCTTTTGGGATGCCACCGAAGGCACGGTCACCGTGGGTGGCGTGGATGTTGCGAACGTGGATCCCGAGGTGCTGCTGCGCGACTACGCCATTGTGTTCCAAGACGTGCTGCTCTTTGACGACACGGTGATGGGAAACATTCGCCTCGGGCGTCGTGATGCCACCGATGAGGAAGTGCTTGCGGCCGCGCGTGCCGCTAACTGCGACGAGTTTGTGAGTCGTATGCCGCAGGGCTACGACACCATGATCGGCGAGAACGGCTCCAAGCTGTCCGGCGGCGAGCGCCAGCGCATCTCTATCGCCCGCGCTCTGCTCAAAGACGCGCCCATCGTGCTGTTGGACGAGGCGACAGCGAGCTTGGATGTGGAGAACGAGACCGTGGTACAGCAGGCGCTCTCCCGTCTGCTTGCAGGTAAGACGGTTATCGTGATTGCGCATCGCATGCGTACGGTGGAAAATGCCGACAAAATAGTTGTGCTCAAGGATGGTGTGGTTGCCGAGCAGGGCACTCCGGCGCAGCTCAAGGCGGCAGGTGGAGAATTCGCCCGCATGGTTGCGCTGCAAAAGGAAGCGGCTGCCTGGCAGCTGTAGGACTGTGGCAAAGGGACTGTCCCTAATGTGACAAAGGGACAGTCCCTTCGTCACATTATGGTGATGGTGGAAATCGAAGGTGAATACTTTTCCGCGAAGTGAACGACCTTATTTGGACCCCTGAAACATCGACACCTTTTGGGCTCTGTTTCCTGCGGTTTTGTCGAGTTTTTCCTGCGGTTTTGTTGCCAAAAAATGCGGATGCTTCAGGGGTCCGATTTTGCTCGTTCACTTCTCGGGAAAATATTAGACCTCGATTTGTTGGGTCGGGGGAGAGCCTTTCTTGGATGCCGGAGATATACGTTGCGGCAAGCGGATTGTCGAAAGTCGGTCGGTTTGTGCTCCAAGATTTCCAAAAAGTTAACCTTTGTTGAACTTAATAGTTAGATAAACTAAACTATTTTCCAAAAGTGTGCTCGAGCAAACTTGTTTACTCGGGTGCTAAGGCACCGTGCCGCAGTTGTTGCGGAAAAGGGAGAGACATCATGAAGAAGTCCACGTTTAACACCCTGCTTGTTGGTGGCGGTTTTCTGCTCGGCACGGCCGGCATCAAACTGCTCACCAGCGCTCCGGTAAAGAATGCCTGCGTGCAGGGCATCGCGTGCGGTATGCGCGTCAAGAACTGCTATCAGGACATGGTCGAGCAGGCCAAGGCTAATGTCGACGACATGGTTGCCGAGGCTGCCTACATCACTCAGAGCGAGGCCGCTGCTGACGAGGCAGCCGAGTAACGCTCCCAGGCACAAACTATGAGATTCTCGATTATTAGCGAGATCCCCGGCAGGACCCGTCTTCAATTGGCGGGTCCTGTGCCAGAGAGCGATCTCGATGCACTTCTTAAGCTTGGCGGCGAAATCGACGGCGTGCGCAAAGTGCGCGTATATGGCCGTATTGGCCAGATGGCGCTCGAATATGACGAGCAGTGTCGTGCGAGCGTGCTCGACGCCTTGGGCGCACTCGATGCTCAAGCCATCGCCGATGCCAAGTCGGGTTACGTGATGCAACTCGAGCCGCGCAAGCACAAACTCGTTATGGACCTGGCGACACTCATCGGCGCCCATTACGCACGTCGCTGGTTCTTGCCGACGCCTCTGCGTGCGGTGTTTGTCGTGGCCGGTTACATGACCTTTTTGCGCGCCGCTCTCCACGAGCTCTCGCAGCCGCGCCTGACCGTTCCCGTGCTCGACGCTTCGGCCATCGGTATCTCGTTTGTCAAACGTGATGTCGATACCGCGGGCCAGACGATGTTCCTGCTCAACGTGGGCGAGCTGCTCGAGGACTACACGCGCGCCATGAGCGAAAACGAACTCATCAACTCGCTGCTCGATGTGCCCGACAAGGCGCAAAAGGTCGTCGGCGACACTGAGGTGAGCGTTGCCGCCACCGAGCTTGAGCCCGGCGACTTGGTCGCCGTTCGCACCGGCATGTCCATCTGCATCGACGGCGTGGTTGAGCAGGGGATCGCCATGGTTAACCAGGCGACCCTGACCGGCGAGCCGCTTGCCGTCGAGCGCAGCGCAGGCGACGATGTGTTTGCTGGAACTGTCGTCGAGGACGGCAGCATCTTGGTGCGCGTGCGCGCCAACACGGCTCAGACCAAGCTGCGCTCGATCGTCTCGCTCGTGCAGGCGGCCGACTCGCTCAAGTCTGAGGGCCAGTCGCACATGGAAGACCTCGCCAACAAGATCGTCCCGTGGAACTTCCTGCTCGCGGGCCTTGTCGCTCTCACCACGCGTAGCCTCATCAAGACCTCAGCGGCACTGATGGTCGATTACTCGTGCGCACTCAAGCTCACGGGCTCCGTCGCCGTCATGACTGCTATGAGCGACGCCGCCAAGATGGGCGTCATGGTCAAGGGCGCTAAGTATTTTGAGTCGTTTGCCAAGGCCGACACCATTGTGTTTGATAAGACCGGCACGCTCACCGAGGCGCAGCCGCGTCTTGCCTGCGTGCTGACCACCGATGGCTGGAGCGAGGACGAGATTCTGCGCCTTTCCGCTTGCTTGGAGGAGCATTTCCCGCATCCGGTGGCACGCGCCGTCGTCAACGCGGCACGCGAGCGTGGGCTCGAGCACCGCGAGCGCCATGCTGCCGTCGAGTACATCGTGGCACACGGCATTGCCTCGTCCATTGAGGAGCGTCGCGCCATCATCGGTTCCGCGCACTTTGTATTCGAGGACGAGAGCGCGCAGCTCGAATCCGACATCAAGGAGCGCATCGAGTCCCAGATGCAGGGCTTGTCGCCGCTGTACCTGGCGGTCGACGGCACGGTCGTTGGCGTGCTCGGTATCGAGGACCCGCTCAAGCCCGGGGTCCGCGAGGCCATCGCCGACCTGCATGCGCTGGGCGTTAAGCACGTGGTCATGCTCACGGGCGACTCGGAGCGCACGGCCGAGCGCATTGCGCGCGAGGCGGGAGTCGACGAGTTTAAGGCCGAGCTGTTGCCCGAGGATAAGTACGCTTATGTGGAGCGCATTAAGAGCGAGGGGCGCCACGTTGCCATGGTGGGCGACGGCGTCAACGATTCGCCAGCACTCGGTTTGGCCGACGTGGGCCTGGCGATGGGTGGCGGAAGCGACATCGCCAAGGAGGTCGCCGATATCATTCTGACCGATACGGATCTGGCCGCGATCGTGCGCCTGCGCCGCATGAGCCAGGGGCTTATCGACCGTCTGACGAGTTCGTATTCCAAGGTGATGCTCACCAACTCGGCGCTGTTGGCATTGGGTATTACCGGCATGATTACTCCGCAGACGTCGTCACTGCTGCACAACGGCTCAACGATCGCCTACAGTCTGGGCAACGCAAAGGCGTACCTGCGTTAGCGTTTTCGATTGAGTATATGGCCTGCATTCGGGCGGCACCGCAGCCGCCAGGGTGCAGGCCTTCTTTTGTTTGACGAGATGTTAGCTCGGATATATGCTCGTGCTAGCAATGCTAGTAAATGCTGAAGGTGAGGTTGAGATGGCTACCGTTGGCAGCATGGCGCAAGTGAATGTTCGCGTAGATCGCTCGGTTAAAGAGCGCGCCGAGGAAGCGTTGCAGCTTTCGGGCAGGTCACTGCCCGACCTCATCAAAAAGGTTGTGGCCAAGGTCGCACAGGGTGGTGGGCAGTGCGAGGAAGTGCTGTCTGCCGTTGATGGCCGGCAACAGACCGTCGCGCACGATACTCCGTTCGCCGCGTCGTGGGCAGCGGCAGACCGGCTTTATGCAGATTTGGGCATCGCTACGTCGCCCGTATCCGACGATCGCGATTGGGACGTAATCTATTCCGACGCCATGGATGAGCATTATCGCCAAAAGGGGATGATCCAGTGAGTGGGGCGCCTCTCAAGATCATGGTAGACGCCAACGTATGGGTCGATTCGTTTTGCGTCGACCATGCCGAGTCGCTTGCCGCGCGTGCGTTTATTGGGCAGGCGACGGAGACGGGGGCGTTGCTGTTCTTTCCGGTCCATATCGCCAAGGACGTACTGTACGTTGTCCAACACGAGCTGAAGCGTAGCGTTCTTGCCAGCGGGGGAGCACTCGACGAGGCGTCTGCCCGTGCAATTGGCGATGCGGCGTTGGCGTTTGTTCGGAACATGACCGAAAACGCTACGGCCGTGGGTGCAGACGCATCCGATCTGTGGCTAGCCGACAAATATCTGACGCTCCATCGCGATTACGAGGACAACTTGGTGCTCGCCGCGTGCAAGCGCGCACAGGTCGATTACTTAGTGACCAACGATCACAAGCTGCTCGAACATGCCGATCTTGCAGCGAAGACCCCGCGCCAAATGATGTCGATTCTTGCTTTGGCCGAACGCGGCGGCGCGGCTATCGGTTGACGCGAACTGTTTGCGGGCCTCTTGGACGACGATGCGCCAAGGGACCTGCGTCTGCTATTTACAAAAGCTCGGCCTTAATGGTGGGACTTTCTGCGAGCTGCTCGGCTGCCTTTTCGTCTGAGCCGTCGAGTGCTGCCAGACTGCGGTAGACCCACTCGTTGACCTGGGTGTTCTTGACGCCTGCAGTCTGCATAAGGGTACCTACCTCGCGGATTGCTGCGAGCAGATCGGCCTTGGGACCTGCGAGCTCTACCTCGATGCCGTGGTAGGCGGCCACGCTGCGGTTTTCGCTCACGTGGTCGATAAAGCCCTCGACGGTCTCAAGCTGCTGGGCGAGAGCTGCATCATCGTCAGCGTCCAGCGCGACGAGTGCGTTCGATACCGTGAGGGCGGGATGTCCGCAGGGGACAAAGCCTTCGATGACATCCATAGCTTCGGTAATGGTTGAGCCCAGGCCTGCGAGGGCATTGACGAGCTGCTGCTTGGTATCCATAACGGTCCTTTCGACGGGTCAATTTTGCTTGGCGAAAATATACGTGACGCGATCGGTAGCAAAAGTGCGAAGTGCGGAGCACATTGGGGTCTTCACAGCTCGTGCATAGAACAGCTGTCTGCCTTTAGAACGTGGTAAGATAACACTCCACAAGCGGGGCTCACCCCGCATGTTCCTTGAAAAGTCGACGGGTGTTGGGCGCTCGTGTCCAATGCCATCCAGACTTTCCCGACATTCGGGGGCGACTGGTTTCGACACGATAGCTCTGAGAGAGGAAGCAAGCCGAGGTCTCCTCGCCTCGTTAAACAGGGGTACCGTCAAATTGAATTGACAACAACTCTTCTTTTGAGCCTATGGCTCTCGCTGCTTAGTTTATAGCGGCGCGTCAACCCGGTGATTTCCCCGACACCGGCGCGACGTCATGTTAGGGGAATGCTCCTGCGCACGTAATCGGTATGGCGCAGGCTAAGACCGAACCGGTTAGGACGCCGCGAGCGTGTCGCTGCGCGCAAAGCGTCCGAGACTAAACCAGCGACTGAGCTTGGAGATGCCAATCAGGGGGCTTTCGTGGACCGGAGTTCGATTCTCCGCGCCTCCACCAGAAGTAACAGGCAGGTAGATATTCGTATCTACCTGCCTTTTTATTTCTAGTCCGCACCGCGGAGAATCGAACTCTGTGCAGGGCGCGAGCGTTAAACAAACGCGGAGCGTTTGTAGCGAGCGGGCGAGGACGCCGGCAGGCGGCCGAAGCCGGTGCGGGTTCGCGAAGCGAACACGCGGATTCTCCGCGCAAACTATCAGCTCAATATGGATGCGATGTTTATCGAATCTCAGCCGGCCATGCGCCGCATCAACGGATCCCCTCCCGCACCGCGGAGAATCGAACTCTGTGCAGGGCGCGGACGTAAAGAAAACGTCGCGGCAGCGCAGGGTGGGACGTGCTTTCCCAATGGCGGCCCAGACGGAAAGTCCATCCCGGAATCCGCGCTCAGACTGGGACGTAGTTTCCGGATGATGCCTCAAGCGGAAACTGCGACCCGGAATCGAGCCGTAGAGTGGGATATGCTTTCCCAATGGCAGCTCAAGCGGAAAGTACATCCCGGAATCCTCGTTCGGAATGGGATGCAGTTTCCAAATGAATGGCTAGCGGAAAATCCGTCCCGGAATCCCGCCTCAAACTGGGACGCACTTTCCGTTTCGCCTGCCGCCTCAAAAAAACCTGCGCGCTCGCCATCCCAAAACTGGGTAGAAGAAAGCCAAAACGCAATCGCAGGAGGTCAACATGACTGCAGAAGATAAGGCAAAGAACGCCGGCAAGGTCGCGCTCGTCCTGGAGGGCGGTAGCTTTCGCGGGCAATTTACCGCAGGCGTGCTCGACGTTCTCATGGAGGCTGGCGTCGAGATTCCGGCTGTCTACGGTGTATCGGCCGGCGCCCTCAACGGCGTGAACTACAAATCGCACCAGATCGGCCGTGCCAACCGCATCAACCTGGCTTTCTGTAACGACAACCGCTTCATGGGCGCCGCGTCGTTTGCGGCCACGGGCTCTATCGTCGGCTACGATTTTATCTTCAACGATGTCCAGGACCGCCTGGACCCCTTTGACAACGAGACGTTCGATGCGAGCCCCATCGAGATGTACGCCGTCGCGACGGACATGCTCTTTGGAACCGCCACGTACCTCCCGGTCAAAAGCGCCGTGCTCGATCTCGACGCCGTGCGCGCCTCGACCTCGCTGCCGCTGGTGACGCCGCCGGTCGAGATCGACGGGCACAAATACGTCGACGGCGGCGTGGCCGATTCGGTTCCTATCGAGCATGTGCTCGAGGAGGCGGGCTTCGACCGCGCGGTCGTCATCGTCACCCAGGACCGCTCGTACGAGAAAAAGCCCTACGAGTTTATGCCTGCCGCGCGCGCCCGCTATGCCGACTACCCCTACCTGCTCGAGGCTATCGAGACGCGCCACGACCGCTATAACCTCCAGCGCATGCACCTGTGGAAGTATGAGCGCGAGGGCCGCGCGCTGGTCATCGCTCCGCAAAAGCCGGTCGAGGTCGGCCATGTCGAGCACGATCCGGCAAAGCTTTTGGACCTGTATATCCAGGGCCGTCAGGAGGCAAAGCGCCTGCTTGCGGAAATCCAAGAGTTCGTTGAGCGCTAGCGACGGCGAACCCTCAAAAAATGACAACAGCTAAAGAGTTGGAAAAATCACGGCTCGTGGATGACATGTGCAGAAACTCTGGTCGGAGCCAAAATACCTGTTGACTCGTACGGCGAGCGGGGTAATATGGACGGGTTACTTGCAGAGCCCCGTGAATCTCTGTAACAACACGTACTGTACATGGAGGAGTCTAAGTGATTTCGAAATCGACTCACTACGCCAAGCAGGGCGAGGTCCAGCGCAACTGGGTTCTCGTCGACGCCGATGGTGCTGTCCTGGGCCGTCTTGCCACCCAGATCGCAATGATCCTGCGCGGTAAGAACAAGCCCCAGTTCACGCCCAACAGCGACTGCGGCGACTTCGTTGTCGTCATCAACGCCGATAAGGTCCAGCTTACCGGTAACAAGGCCGACACGAAGACCTATTATCGCCACAGCGGCTACAACGGCGGCCTCAAGGCTGAGAGCTTCCGCCAGGCTATGGAGAAGCACCCGGAGAAGGTTATCGAGCGCGCCGTTCGCGGCATGCTGCCCAAGACCACCCTCGGCCGTGCCCAGATGACCAAGCTTAAGGTCTACGCTGGTGCCGAGCATCCGCATGCTGCCCAGAACCCCACGAAGATTGAGCTGGAGGCTTAAAGATGGCTGAGAACACCGTTGTCTACCAGGGTACCGGCCGTCGTAAGAACGCCGTCGCCCGCGTCCGTCTCGTCCCCGGCACCGGCAAGGTGACCATCAACAAGCGTGACGCCGAGCAGTATTTCGGCCGTCATCAGCTCGTTGAGAACGCCCTTGCTCCCTTCAAGGTGACCGATACCGCCGGTCAGTTCGACGTTATCGCTCTGTGCGATGGCGGCGGCATCTCCGGTCAGTCCGGCGCTCTGCGTCTGGGCATCGCTCGCGCTCTTCTGAACGCTGGCGACTACCGTGCTGACCTCAAGAAGGCCGGTTTCCTTACGCGCGATGCTCGCGTGGTCGAGCGCAAGAAGTACGGCCTCAAGAAGGCCCGCCGCGCTCCCCAGTTCTCCAAGCGCTAAGGTTTTATCTCCTTTCGAGATACAATGTACAAGCGGGGCCTGCCGATTCCTCGGCGGGTCCCGCTTTTCTTTTTCGACTAGGGCGGGCGGTTGTATATCGCCTGCTAGGGAAGGAGCGATCCTATGCCCCAGAACATCTTCGGTACCGACGGCGTCCGTGGCGTCGCCAATGCCGACCTCTCGTGCGACCTCGCGTTTCGCCTGGGCCGCGCGGCGACCAAGTTCCTTGGCCCGGACATCTGCATCGGCCGCGACACGCGTCTTTCGGGTACCATGCTCGAGAGTGCTCTGACCGCTGGCATTATGGCAGAGGGCGGTCGTCCGCATTGCTGCGGCGTTATCCCTACGCCGGCCGTGGCGCTGCTCACCGTCCAAAACGAGCTCGACGGCGGCATCGTCATCTCCGCTTCGCATAATCCGCCGGAGTTCAACGGCATCAAGTTCTTTAGCCGCAAGGGCATGAAGCTTCCCGATGCTGTCGAGGAAGAGATCAGCGCCTGGGTCATGTCCGAGGAGGCCATGGCTGCCGACACACTGCCGACTGGCGCCGGCGTGGGCCACATCATCAAGATGAAGGACGCCCGCAAGGCATATGTCGATCACGCTATCAGCACCCTCGACGGCCTTAAGCTCGACGGCCTGGTCGTTGCCGTCGACTGCGGCCACGGTGCGTCCTGCCAGACCACGCCTGCCGCGCTGCAGCGCCTGGGCGCCACGGTCCACGCTATCAATACCGATTACTGCGGCACCGACATCAACGTCGAGTGCGGCTCTACTCACCTTGAGCCCCTGCGCGAGCTCGTGCTGCGCACCCACGCCGATATCGGCCTGGCCCACGACGGCGACGCCGATCGCGTGCTGTTCGTGGACAGCGAGGGCAATGAGATCGACGGTGACTACATTCTGGCTATCTGCGGTTCTGACCTTGCCGCTCGCGGCAAACTCGCCAACTCCGAGATCGTCTCGACCGTCATGTGCAACTTGGGCTTCTCCATCGCTATGAAGGAGCAGGGCTTCGAGATGGTTCAGACCGCCGTGGGCGACCGCTACGTTCTGGAGCGTATGCTCGCGGATGGCGCCGTCATCGGCGGCGAGCAGTCCGGCCACATCATCTTCCTGGAGCACAACACCACCGGTGACGGTCTGGTGACGGCTCTGCAGCTGCTGGCCGTGCTCAAGCGCACCGGTCGTACCCTCACCGATCTTGCCGGCATCATGAAGAAGTACCCGCAGGTACTCGTCAACGTGCATTCCGACAACAAGGCTGGTCTGGACGATTGCCAGCCCATCTGGGATGCCGTCGCTGCTGCCGAGAAGGAGCTTGACGGCCGCGGCCGCATTCTGGTGCGCCCGAGCGGTACCGAGCCGCTGGTCCGCGTGATGGCCGAGGCCGAGACGCACGAGCTGACCCAGCGCGTTGTCGACGACATCGTCGAGGTTGTCAAGCGCGAACTTCCCTAATGGTCAAAAACCGTTGCCAAGTGGTAAACTGTTAAGGTTATTTTGATTGATCGGTATGTCCGAGGGGGAGCATGTTCACTAAAGTCCTAAGGTCTTTTGGTATGCGTGGTCGAGTCCTTACGCTGGATGCTCCCATCTCGGGCGACGTCATTCCGCTTTCCGAGGTAAACGACCAGACGTTTGCCACCGGCCTTTTGGGCCAGGGCGTGGCGATTCAGCCCACCGGAACGCGCGTGATCGCGCCGGCTGATGCCAAGGTCGAGGCTATTTTTCCCACGGGACACGCCGTTGCGCTTAACACGGTCGATGGCTTGGACGTGCTCATCCACGTTGGTTTGGACACTGTTCAGCTCGAGGGCAAGCACTTTACCGTACATGCGCAAGTGGGTGACATCGTCCATAAGGGCGATGTACTCATTGAGTTCGATCGCGAGGCAATTGCTGCCGAGGGCTACGATGTGACGGTTCCCATCTTGGTATGCAACTCCGTTGAGTTCTCGAGTATCAAGGGCTCCGTTGGTGTGCATGTCGAAGAGATGGACCAGCTCATCGTTGCTCGCGAGCGCTAGCAAGTGCACGTGGCCATTAGCCTACAATTCAAACACGTTTACGGAGGGCGCCCTTGAAAGAGGACGCCCTCCGTGGCAAGATGGGATTTGTCCGAAGCAAAAAGGCTTTGGGTCACCATGGACGGGCAGGGGCCTCGACGCGGTTAGACACGAGACACATACATTACGCGACCTCGCCCTGGTGGCCGCACACGTTGGTTGCGGCCGACGCGGGCCGCGGGCAAGTGCTTGTAAGGGAGCCTTGCCTCTCTTGTACGAGAAGGGACGCGTAATGAAGATCATTAAAGCTAAAGACTACGAAGATATGAGCCGCAAGGCCGCCAATATTATCTCGGCGCAGGTTATCCTCAAGCCCGACTGCGTGTTGGGTCTTGCCACCGGCTCCACCCCGATCGGTGCCTACAAGCAGCTCGCTGCTTGGTACGAGAAGGGCGACGTCGACTTTGCCGAGGTCAGCACCTACAACCTGGACGAGTATCGCGGCCTTTCGCACGACGATCCCCAGAGCTATCACTACTTCATGCGTGAGAACTTCTTCGATCACATCAACATTGACCTGAACAACACGCATGTGCCCGACGGTTCCAACCCCGACGCCGCCGCTGCCTGCTCTGAGTACGACAAGATCGTCGCCGCCGCCGGTTACCCGGATCTGCAGCTGCTCGGCATTGGCAACAACGGCCACATCGGCTTCAACGAGCCCGATGACCACTTCTCCAAGGGCACGCACTGCGTCGACCTCACCGAGAGCACCATTCAGGCCAACAGCCGCCTGTTCGACAGCATCGACGACGTTCCCCGTCAGGCCTACACCATGGGCACCCAGACCATCATGTATGCCCGCATGATCCTGGTCGTCGCCAACGGCGAGGCCAAGGCTCAGGCCGTGCATGACATGTGCTATGGTCCGGTTACGCCCGCGTGCCCGGCTTCGATCCTGCAGCTGCACACCAACTGCGTTGTCGTTGCCGACGAGGCCGCCCTTTCGCTCTGCGAGTAGCGCGAATCCTGCACCTCGACATAGCCTTGCCTAAGGCCTCCGCTTTGCGGGGGCCTTTTTGCTATCCCTTTCCGCCCACTTGACCAAAATCTTGCCGCAAGCTTGACGAATGCCGGATGCCCAACAGTTTGATTCATTCCATACCAGATTCTATGCAAAAATGCCACTAAAAGGTCGTAGACGGTAGCGGGTGCTAGGCGAGTTGAATGACATGGCTGAACCTTGTTCATTTGCGTTACACTGCCGCTTAGATGGGACAAGCTGACAAGCTCATTTACCTGCTTAAAGACCGATTAGTCGGGGGATTAATAACAATCGGCCCTCGCTGTACAAAAACTTGCCGCTTGCGTACCAAAAGACAACCTAGAACACAAGGTCGCTCTATTCATAGCGCGGCTTGTATGGTCTTGCGGTTACAGTGTCCATACGGTCGAGTTGAGGAGTGGGCATGGTAAACGATTTGGGCAGTATGGACGATCTCGAGCTGATGCCGCTGGGCGGTGGCTATATGGTGCGACGCGAACGCTTGATGAATGAGCTTCTCGCCAAGGGCCGAAAGGCCGGCATCGTGGTTCTTTATGCGCCCGACGGGTTTGGGAAGACCTCGGTGCTGCTGCAGTACACCCATGAGGTTAAATGCGACCCGACGCGAGGCCCCGTGCGGATTATCGAGGCCGATCGCGCCATTGGGCGCGAGGTGTTTATGCAGCTCGAGGTGGTTACCGAAGAACTCAAAGACAAACCGCACTCCCTTATCGCGATTGATAATGTGCCAAACCTCGATCAGCACGATACCGAAGACCTCATCGACAGGATTCGCGGCCTGCGCGCTATGGGGATAGGGGTCTTTATCTCCTGCCGTCCTTCAAATCGTCAGCTGATTCATGGGCTGGGCGATTCGGTTAAGATCAATGCGCAGATGCTCAAGGTGCATGCCTATGAGTATTCGGCGTGGGCATCGGCGTTTTCGATCAGCACATCGCTCGACTTTTATCAGCTCACGCAGGGCGTGCCCGAGCTCGTTTCGGCATTGCAGACGGGTCTGTATGGCCAAGGCGACGTAGCCGGTCTGCTCGAAAACGAGATTGTCAACGTATATGGCGCGGCACTTGTCGATCTGGCTTCGCTCGACAATAATGCGCTGTTTTGCGTGGCATGTCTCATGGTTTTGATGGGCGAGGGCAATATCGCAGAACTCGAGGCTTGCGGGGTGAGGCTGTCGATGGTCGACCAGTCCTATTTTGTACGCGACTACCCGATCTTTGGCTTGGATCCAGCCGAGCGGAGTTTTACGTGTCTGGGCACGGAGGATAACGGACGCTTGCGCTTGCGTAAGTTGGTGGCCGAGGTTCGCCCCGAACTTGTTCCGAGGGCGGCCCGGATTTTGCTTAAGGCGGGCCGATGCGATGCGGCGATGGGCCTGGCGGACGCCTTTTTGGACCGTGAGGCGGTCCTTGAACTTGCTGGGCAGTATGGGGTCGATCTTGCTCTGACGGGGCACGGGGCCGATATCTGCCGAGCGGCGCTGGGCACGATCGATGCCGACGATCCGGCTCCAGAGCCAACACCTGCCGAGGCGCTTGGCGTATATCTGGCAGCGGTCAGCGTGTCCAATACAAAGCTCGCTCGCTATATGGCATCGGTCGTCGAACGCGGGGGCGAACGGGCGGCCTGCGAAATAGACCCTGTTTCATGGAGGGTGGCCCAGACACTGACGGCTGTTTGCTATGGGGACAACGGGCTTGGGCTTCCTACGAACCTGGCCGTGCCAGAAATAGAGACGTCCCATACCGCACTCGATATGTTGTCTGCGCATATCGAGGTCAAACGCTGTCTGACCGAGCGGGGAAATGACGGCGGCGTTCTACAACAGCTCAAAACGAGCAAGGCCTACGACTGCGAGCTCGACATCGCGGGGATTGTTATACGGGCCGATAGCATGCTGGTGGAGCTCTTTGACGGGTCGTTTGCGGGAACCGACGAGCGCGACGACGAGATGACGGTGGTGCGGGAGGCGCTCGACGTACGTGGGCTTAAGGCGATGGCTATCTGGGTGCGCATGGTGTTGGCGGCACGGCGGCTCCTTTCCGGCTTGCCGGTAACCGACGATGCGGCGTTCAACGAGCTCGATCGTTTTGCCGTCCGCATGCGTGACAACCAGATTCAGCTGTTTGGCCTGTTGCTAGAAGGCTGGCAGTCGCTGGCAGAGGGACGGCCGGTTAATGCGAAGTTCCGTGCGGTCCAAGTGCTCAAACTTGCCGGGGAGTCGATTGCGTACATGCGCGATAACGCATTGCTGCTGGAGCGCGCGGCATATCTGCGTAACACCTCGATGGTTTCGGTGCGCGAGGAAGCGGAGCTACTCGATATAAGCCAGACGCAGGTTGGTGGCGCAGAAGCCTGGATGGTGGCGCTGCATTTGGCTTGCGCGGGGCGAGATAGCGATCTTGCGGCCTGGATGTCCATGAATCGTGCGGGGATTCTAGAGCCATCGTATCGGCTCTTTGCGCGCCTTGCCATGCATTGTCTGGGCGAGCCGGCGGGCAGGATACGCAAGAAGCTTCCCGTGCGCGAGCTGTCGCGGTACTCGCTGCGCGACGATTTGGAAGGAGAGGGCGAGCGCCTATTCCAGGCCGGCGAGGTTGAAGCCGTTGATACCATCGACCATATCGAGATTCGCATGTTTGGTGCGTTTCGCGCCGAGCGCGACGGGTTTCCCATCACGGACAAAATGTGGCGCCGCAAGAAGGCGGCGACGCTTGCCGAGCGGCTTGCGCTGGGCATGGATGCGCTCGTCGATCGTGAGACGCTGGCCATGGAGCTGTGGCCCCATGCCGAGTTCAATAGCGCCCGCAACAACCTGTACTCGACGATATCGCGCTTGCGGTCGGCTTTGGGACCGACGCCGGATGGCAAGTCGTGCGTGCTCATCCAAAATGAATGCATTGGGCTCAACGGCGACTACGTCAAGACCGATGTACGGCTGTTTGACCAGATAAGCCGCGAGGTTTTGGGAAATCGCACGGGTGCGCGCGGGCCCCATTTAGTTGAGCTGTGCCTTAAGATTGAGCAGCTTTATGCCGGACCGCTGTATGTTCCCAATGGCTGTAATCCCACCTACTTTTTGCGCATGCGGCGCATTATGCAGTCAAAGTACATCGATTGCATGATTAAGGGAGCAAATGCCGCTCTAGAAGAAAACGATCTGCAGTCGGCGATTTGGCTGGCGGAGTCGGGGCTTCGACAGGAAACGGCGCGTGAGGATATGGTGCGCTGCGCCATGCGCGTCTACAGTGCGGCGGGGCGGCGGCGCGATATCGTCGAGCTGTACAGCGGGCATATGCACCACCTGAGGGAGCAGGTCAATGGCGTGCCCGAGCCCGAGACGCGGCGTCTATACGAGCGCTTGGTGGAGGGGCGGCTCAATCGCGTGCTGGTCGAGCGATAAAAAACGGGCGCCCGAAGTACTTGGGCACCCGTAAGCTTGCTATGTGTTGGATCGCCGGATCATTGGCTCTTAGACGAGCTTGATCTTCTCGATGTCCTTGCGCGAGGACTCGCGATACAGTGAGAACTTGCGGCCGATGACCTGGACGACCTCGGCGTGGCAACGCTCGGCGAGCTCCTCGGCGGCCTCGCGGGCGGAAAGGCTGGAGCCGTCCAGCACAGAGCACTTAACGAGCTCGTGCTTCTCCAGGTAGGCGACCGTCTGCTCGACGGTGCCCTCGTTGACATCGGACTTGCCGATGATGATGGCGGGGTTGAGGTGATGGGCCATGCTGCGAAGCTGCTTGACCTGGGCTCCTGTCAGTGCCATGGGTTCTCGCTTTCTATGTATGGGGCGCCCCGCGACGGGGCCTTAATCTACGTGAGCTGTCCCACGATAGCGCAGGAACGGCGCGGTGTGGAGCGCGTTTGCCCAGTTCAAAAAGAATGCGGATGCCGAGTGAGTGGGCAGTGCGGGCTGCGAACAGGCTATGAGCTGGGCGCAGAGACCGGCTCCCATGCAATAAACGCCCAACGGACCTTGCGGACGTGGTCGAGCATGTAGCGTCCCTGCGGTACGCCCTTGGAGCCCGGCTCGCCGGCACGGGGATTCTCAATCATGTGTTGAGCGATGTAGTCGCGCAGGCGGTCGATCTTATCCTCGTTGCCATGCTCGAGCATACGGGAAAAATCTGCTACGCCCGCCTCAAGGCTATCGAAGGTGTCGCGACGGGGCGATTCAAAGTACGTAACCTGCGGCAACGCACCCATCTGAATGAGGATGTTGAAGGCGTACACAAAGCCATTACTGCAGGTAACCGAGGCACCGATAGCGTTCATCAAGTGCAGATCATAGCGCGGGCTGGAGTTGGCGACCATCGTGACAGCACAACGCCGACGAGCCGTACGATCAAGCTTGGCAAGCGCACCTTTTAGATTGGTCGTCGTAACCGACCGACTGGCAAAGGCCACATCCACTGCTTTCGCGACCGGTCCAACCAAATCCCAATCATCATCCCAAGCAAGCTCAAGCGGCGTAATAAGATCCTCGAGCCCGTAATACTCAATGCCGGCATCAAGGGTGCCCAGCATAGCGGGGGAGAAGTCGGCAGCAATCACAGGATGCCCAGCCTGAGCAAGCGGAATAGCAATCGACCCAGCCCCACATCCCATATCCAGCACCGACTCGCCGGGCTCAAGCGCCAACAGCTTTATAAAATCCCGAGCATAAGGGGCAGTCTCCAACGGCCGAAAATGCCGAGCCCGCTTATCCCATTCAAAAGAATCATCAGCCCGATGCCGAGCGGCCTGCATCTGCATCCACTCCTGGTTCCAATCTGTGGAAAGCAGCTCAGAACGATTCTCCCCATCAACCACGGGCCAACCTCCTAGCAACAAAAAAGCGGCCCCTCCCAAAAGAAGAGCCGCAACAAGCATATATCAGAAAAAGAACCGTTCCAACGCCAAACCGCCGCACCAGCCAAGTGGTGCAGGAGCGAAGCGACTGCAACCGGGATAGAACCCAACTGAGGTCCCGTTGTGCGGGAGCCCCGGGGAGGGCAAATATATAAGGTCGATCGCGAGTTCCGCACGAGCCGGAGAGCACTTAATGTGCTCTCCGTGCGAGCAGGACTGTAGAGCAGGAAACCTTGTAT
>CABUUK010000001.1 GCA_902494765.1 uncultured Collinsella sp. | reverse complement strand
CTGGGCGCCCAGGCAAGCGCCGCCGTTCCCCTAGACCTGCTGGGCATGCTCGCAGTAAGGGCCCTGGAAACTGCCATCGTAAACGGAGCCAAAACCGCCAAAACCTCCCACGGCATCCCCGGCGCCGCGAAGTAGCCTAACCTGACCGGTTGCCCGGTGGGACTTGGTTATGTTTGCTGCTCTACAGTCCTGGCTCGCACGAAGAGCACATTAAGTGCTCTTCGGCTCGTGCGGAACTCGCGACAAACATAACCAAGCTCCACCGGGCAACCTACTCAACAAGATCCCCTTCAGCCCAGGCCCCTGTGTACCGCGCGTCTAAGATCTTCAAATTCAGGCAGCCTGACAATCGATTCTTATAGCAGAGGCCCCTTGGCCTTTAGTTTGATACAAGTTCCGCACGAGCCGGAAAGCACTTAATGTGCTTTCCGTGCGAGCAGGACTGTTCGCAGTAGCAAACTAAGGGCCAAGGGGCCCAGTCAACCTATCAGCAGCGATTACTCAGCAGCTAGTTGAATTTGAAGATCTTTGAGGCAAGACGGTATAGGCCGAGTGTGGTTTTGTCTCCCGCCCGTCCGCGCAGATTGGTGAAGAACCCGACCACGCCGTAGCGGGCACGACGATACATGCGCTCGTCGTAGGCCTTCAAATCATTCCACAGCGTCTTTAGGCGCTCGTCGGCGCAATCTTCCTCGGAAAGCTTGGTGAGCACCGAGCAGATCGCCATCATCATGGTGAAGTAGCCCATCATGTACGAACGCAGGCGCGACGACTCAACATCGCTGTACAGGTGGTACGACTCCATCATGATACGTGTAACACGGAACTGCTGGTCCAGACGCTTGACCATCGTTGCCTCGTTGACGCTCTGGCCTTCGCGACCGATAAAGTAGCGGTAGAGGTCGATGTCGGCGTAGTACATGGTCTTGCAACGCGGCAGCGGCACGTAGGCGTAGATGTTGTCCACATAGAACGTGTGCGGCGGCATGGGAAGGTTAGACTCGCGCAGCACATCCGTGCGATAGCACAGACTGTGCATGAGTAGGTTCTGGTCCAGGCGAAAATGACCGATCTGATCCCAGGAAAAGATCTTTTTGCGCGGCAGGGCAAATTTGTAGCCAATAGCGGTATGCGTGCCCTCGTAAACCTTCTCGTACACGTAGTTCGAGATAAACAGGTCAACGCGCTGGTCGCGCTCCTCAAAGCCACGCAGAATCGACAGCATGGTCGAAAGGGCAGCGCCGTCAAGCCAGTCGTCCGAGTCGACAACCTTGTAGTAGGTGCCCTGTGCCTCGCGCAGACCCGAAAGGACGGCAATACCGTGGCCGCCGTTCTCCTGGTGTACCGCGCGAATGATACCGGGATAACGCGCCTCCCACTCATCGGCCTTATCGGCCGTCTCGTCCTTGGAGCCGTCGTCCACCACGATAATCTCGATATCGGTGGCGTAATTGCTCCCCTCCAAGATGGAGGTGATGCAATGGTCCATGTCCTTGGCGGCGTTATACGAGGGAATACCGAATGTTATGACTTTATGCATGGCAGGCGATAATCTCATCCGAAAGATCGAGGGCGGAATTGGTCACAGCGTCCATATCGTAGTAACGATACTCGGCCAGACGACCCACCGGGTGGAAGTTCGTCAGGTTCTGGACGCGCTCAAGATAGCGCTCATAGAGCTCACGGTTCTCGGGCTCAAGAATGGCGTAGTACGGTGTCTCGCCCGAGCCGGGCGTATAGGCCTTGGAGTACTCCTTCATGATGGTGGTCTTGCCGGGCAGGACCTGACCGGTCATGTTCTTGAACTCGGTGATACGCGTGTAGTCCTCGCTCGTGGTGTAGTTGACGGTGCCCACGGGCTGGAACTGGTCCATATCGAGCGTCTCGAACTTCATATCGAGCGTGCGGTACGGCAACGCACCCAAGTCGAGGTTGAACAGCTCGTCGAGTGGACCGGTATAGACAATCTCGCCACCATAGACCTTGCCGTCGATCTTGACGGTGGTCTCGTCGATCTCAAAGAGATCGCGGGCGTCCACGTCGCAGAACACGTCGATCAGGTCGTGGTCGAGCATGTGCTCAAAGAGCGCCGTGTAGCCCTCCTGCGGCATGCCCTGGAAGGGGGCTTGCGGGAAGTAGCGGTCATCATCGCCCACAAAGACGGGAACGCGGCCGGTGATCGAGGGATCGATCTGATCGGGCGTCTGGCCCCACTGCTTCATGGTGTAATGCAAAAAGACGTTCTCGTAGACGTAATCGGCGACCTCGGCCAAGTCGGGGTCGTTCTTCTTACGCAGCTCCATAATGGGCACCTTGACATCCTTGCCAAAGGTCTCCACGAGCTTCTGATACAGCTCCTCGCCGCGCTCGTCACCAAAGGCGAGCTTGAGACTCGCATGGTTGAAGGGCACGGGCATAAGGGTACCGTTGATGTTGGCGAGCACCTTGTGCTGATAATCCGTCCACTTGGTAAAGCGCGACAGGAAATTGTGCACGCGCTCGTTAAAGGTGTGATAGATATGCGGACCGTACTCGTGGATCAGGATTCCGGCCTCGTCAGTGCAGTCATAGGCATTGCCCGCAATGTGGCTACGGCGCTCCAAAACGGCAACACGATAGCCGATGGTCTCGGCGAGACGGCGGGCACAAACGGCACCGGCATATCCAGCACCGACGACAATCATGTCGTACGCGCCGGCGTTAAAGCCTTCAGGCAGGCCTGAGGTAATCTGCATCGATACTCCTTGTCAAAAGCCACGGGCTCGTTAGCTGGGCTTTTCTCGAACATTCTTCGAGACACATTTATCAGAGCGATTATAGCGCTAATGCGTCCTATAATGAGCTTGCCACACAAGGAAAGCTCAAGCACCGCGGCGAACATTAACGTAAGGTAAACCCGCTAGCAGCGGGTTTATTCGTGAACAGCCGGGCGCTTGGAGCTTAGCGAAACGCTTGTAAGGAGTAACATGAGCGATTTCCTTAACCGTATGAAGTCTGCCGCCAAGGCCGACCTTAAGACGATCGTCCTGCCCGAGGGCGAAGATCCGCGCACCATCGTCGCGGCCACCAAGATCATCGAGGAGGGCCTGGCAAAGATCGTCATCCTGGGCAACCCCGACGAGATCAACGTTCCCGGCGCCACCGTCATCGACCCGCGCAATGCCGAAAAGCACGAGGAGTACGCGCAGAAGTTTGCCGAGCTCCGCGCCAAGAAGGGCGTCACCATCGAGCAGGCTCGCGCCCAGGTGATGGACGCCACCTACTTTGGCACCATGATGGTCAAGATGGGCGATGCCGACGGCCTGGTCTCCGGCGCCTGCCACTCCACCGCCGACACCCTGCGCCCCGCGCTTCAGATCCTCAAGACCGCCCCGGGCACCAAGCTGGTCTCGGCCTTCTTCGTGATGTGCACCGACACCCCGCAGTTCGGCACCGACGGCACGCTGATCTTCGCCGACTGCGGCCTCAACATCAACCCGTCCTCCGACGAGCTCTCCGAGATCGCCATCGCCTCCGCTCACTCTTGGTCCACCTTCATGGGCAACGTTGAGCCGCACGTGGCCATGCTCTCCTACTCCACCATGGGCTCCGCCGGCGGCGAGGTCGCCAAGAAGGTCCAGGAGGCCGTGAAGTTCTGCAAGGAGAAGGCTCCCGAGCTCGCCATCGACGGCGACCTGCAGCTCGACGCCGCCATCGTCCCCACCGTCGCCCAGCTCAAGGCTCCCGGCTCCTCCGTTGCCGGTAAGGCCAACGTGCTCGTGTTCCCCGACCTCGAGGCCGGCAACATCGGCTACAAGCTGGTCCAGCGCTTCGCCGGTGCTGACGCCTACGGCCCCATCCTGCAGGGCATCGCCAAGCCGGTCAACGACCTTTCGCGCGGCTGCTCTGCCGACGACATCGTGGGTGTCGTGGCCATCACCGCCGTCCAGGCTCAGATGGCTGAGTAGCGTACGCACTCGCCCGAAGGCCGTACGGGCTAACCCCTGAAAACGTCCTCGACCAATGAAACGCCCCCGTTCTGCTCCTTCGGAGCTACGAACGGGGGCGTTTCTGGTCTGCGGATTGTTTTCAGGGGTTAGCCCGTACGGCCTTCTACCGCTACGTAGCAATTAGGGCATCTGGAGTGGACGGCGGCTTGGCTACGAGCTGAGGCTGAAGATCTGGATGGCCGGGTGCCGTTGCTGGGAGTGCAGGCGTTACTGGCGATGGTCACTTTGGGACTGGTATTTCCGCCTGCTAGCAAAAAGGCCTCCGGAGCTGTTGCTTTGGAGGCCTTTTGTTTACTTGCAAATGCGCGCGTTAGTTGTTCTTGGTCAGACGCTCGACGTCGTGGGCGATCATGTATTCCTCGTCGGTGGGGATGACCATGACCGTGACGGCGGAACCGGCGGCACTGATAACCTGCGGGCCGTTGCCCACAGCCTCGCGGTTCTTGTTGTTGTCGATGCGTACGCCCAGCCA
Organism: uncultured Collinsella sp.; assembly: GCA_902494765.1. Lineage (GTDB taxonomy): Bacteria > Actinomycetota > Coriobacteriia > Coriobacteriales > Coriobacteriaceae > Collinsella. The sequence goes on along the minus strand of CABUUK010000001.1, from coordinate 121,799 downwards.
CTCAAAGCAGTCGCAGAAGGCCTTGCGGATCGACCAGTCGTTCTCGCCGATGCCGGCGGTAAAGGTGATGGTGTCCACGCCCGCCATGGAGGCGATCATGGAGCCGGCCTGCTGCATAGCCTTGTAGGCAAACATATCGAAGGCGAGCAGGCAGCGCTCGTCGCCCTCGGAGGCGCGCGTGCGGATGTCGCGGGCGTCGTTGGAGATGCCCGAAATGGCAAGCAGGCCGGACTGCTTGTTCATCATGTCGTCGACTTCCTGGTAGCTGTAGCCGCCCTCGCGCTGCAGGTAACACACGGTGGCCGGGTCAATGGAACCACAACGGGTGCCCATCATCAGGCCATCGAGCGGCGTGAGGCCCATCGTGGTATCGCGGCACACGCCGTCCTCAATGGCGGCAAGCGAAGCACCGTTGCCCAGATGGCACGAAAGCAGGCGGTGGCAGCGCGAGCCCAGGATCTCCTTGGCCATCATCCACTCGTAGCGGTGGCTCGTACCGTGTGCGCCGTACTTGCGCACGTGGTACTTGTCGCACACGTCCTTGGGCAGCGCGTAGGTGTAGGCGACCTCGGGCATGGTCATGTGGAACGAGGTGTCGAAGACGGCCACGTTGGGCAGCTCCGGATACTTCTCGCGGCAATATTCGATTGCCGCGGCCTCGCCGTAATTGTGCAACGGAGCGAGCGGGGCCACCTCAAGGATCTTAGCCATGACCTCATCGTCGACGACCGCGGAATCATCGAAGTGCCAGCCGCCCTGAACGATGCGATGCCCAATGCCATCAATCGTAAAGTCGGTCTTCTCGAGCTCCTCGAGCACGCGAGCGATAGCAGAGCGATGATCGGGGAAAGGGACCTCCTCGGTCTGCTTGGCGCCACCGTTCTCGGAGTGGCCAAAGATGCCCATGTCCGAACCGATGCGTTCGCAGTTGCCCTTGGCGAAAACCTTGCGGGTATCGGTATCCAAAAGCTGATATTTAAGGCTTGAGCTGCCGGCGTTAACAACAAGTACGTTCATGAGACTCCTTTGCAGTGCAATACGGTCGACGCAGACCCCTTAAGGCGGCCGCATTTTAATAAGAAGTTATCACAACTTGATAAATAGCTATCAGGCATATCGCCCAACGAGCACAAAAGAGGGGCCGAACGGCGCTCGGTCGTCCAGCCCCTCCCCTCTTGCAATTACTTGCCGTTGACGATGCGCTCAACGTCGGAAGCGATCATGAACTCCTCGTCCGTGGGGATGACGAAAATCTTGACCTTGGAATCCTTGGCAGACAGGCACCAAGCGCCGTCACCACGCAGGGCGTTGCGGGCATGATCCATCTTGACGCCCATAAAGGCCAGACGGTCGGCCACGCCAGCGCGGACAGCGGGAGCGTGCTCGCCGATGCCGGCGGTAAAGACCAGGGTGTCCATGCCGCACATAGAAGTGGCCATCTCGGCGGCCTTGGCGGCAATCTTGTAGACGAACATATCGAAGGCGAGCTGAGCCTCGGGGTCGCCGGCAGCGGCGAGCTCCTCGACGTTGCGGCAGTCGTTGGTCTTGCCGCCGGTCACAGCCAAAAGGCCGGACTTCTTGTTCATCATCTCGTCGACCTCGTCGAAGGTGTAGCCGCCTTCGCGCTGCAGGTAGCACACGGTAGCAGGGTCGATGGAACCGCAGCGGGTGCCCATCATGACACCGTCGAGCGGCGTCAAGCCCATGGTGGTGTCCATGCACTTGCCGTCCTCGATGGCGCACAGGGAAGCGCCGGAACCGATGTGGCACACGACGACCTTGCGAGCCTCGCCGTTGGTCATCTCGGCAACCTTCTTGGAGATGTAGCGGTAGCTGGTGCCGTGGGCGCCGTACTTACGGATGTGCAGCTTGTCGCAGACGTCCTTGGGCAGGGCGTAGGTCTTGGCGACCTCGGGCATATTGAAGTGGAAAGCGGTGTCGTAGACCGTGACGTTGGGCAGGTCGGGATACTGCTCGAGGCAGTACTCGATAACGTTGGCCTCGGGGTTGTTGTGCAGCGGGGCGAGCGGAGCGACCTCGCGAATCTTGGCGAGAACGTCCTCGTCGACGAGGGAGGAATCGCCGAAGTACCAACCGCCCTGAACGATGCGGTGGCCGATGCCCTCGATCTTGACGCCGTTGGCCTCGAGGTCCTTCAGGACGACCTCGATGGCGACCTTGTGGTCGGGGAACTCGATGTTCTCGGTCACCTTCTTGGAACCGTTGGCAGCGTGAGTGAAGGTACCGCCGGTAAAGCAGACGCGCTCGCAGGAGCCCTTTGCGGACACCTTGTGGGACTTGGTATCGATGACCTGATACTTAAGGGTCGAAGATCCTGCGTTGACGACCAGAACGTTCATGTGTCTCCCTACTAACAGGCGGTGTGGCGCCGCCAGGTTACATACGCTTCAATAATAAACCCAAACGCCCTCGCGCTCGGGTTTATTGCGTTGATATATAAGTTATCGGTGCCTAAATACGCATGGCCTTTGACTTGTAAGACGAAATAGCGCGGGGATATACACCAAAGAAGAAATCCCGAGCGCGACAAGCAATATGACTCGAATGTCCGCGATGCTGCCCAACGCAGCATTGAACAGATAGAAAAGGATGGCACCCACCGCCACCATCTGACTTTGAACCGAAATCAGTGAACAGCGCATCGAAGAATCGGCGGCATTTTGAAAAATTGAGTATTTAATTGGAGCAAATAACGAGTAGGCGACCGTCTGCAACACATAGAACACGGGCAGCAAATAGATCGGAGTAAAGGGAATCAAAAATAGAGCAGTCAGGGAAAGGCGCACGATGCCGCAAATACGCGCAAAACGGCCCTTGTCGACACGAGCAATCACACTGGGCACAATAAACCCTATGGAGGCGGAGGCAAGGAGCTGGATTGCAATGGTCACGCCCGAAGCGACGGCATTCATTCCGCGACCCGCAAGCAGCAGTGAGAAAAAATCTTCCAGGGCGACAAAAGCAAATGCCTGAGAACAGTCCATGATGAACGCTGAACGAAGAATGCCATTACACGCAATAGCGGCACCGATCATCTTCGGGCTAATTCCACGCTCAGGTACCCCCGCAGTGCTCCCTCTTCGCATCTCAGGAATGCAGACAACGACAACCAACGTCAACACCATTGCGATGATATCTGCCGAAAGACCAATGAGATATGCACCGACAGACGAAATGAAACCGCCCACGCAAGCGGAGAGGGCATAAGAGGCATAGAAAACAAATCGCTCAACGACATTAAGTCTTACGAGCTGGTCCTGAGAGACGCCGTCAATGTAAATCGCTTCTATGGATCCGCTCAGACATGCAACGGCAAAACCTTTGAGAGCGAACGCACCGATTAAAAGCAGAGGGGAACGGACGAGCAGCAGGGCGGCGTAGTATTCAAGCATCCCCACGACGCCAACGAGACCGCTTGCCTTTCGTCCAAACCTATCAGCAATATAGCCAGTGGGAACTTCGAGGATGAACTTGCTCACTTGATATGCAATCATCATGCTAGAAATCGCCACTATCGAGAATCCGACGAATTCAAGGTAAACCGTCAGAAAATACAAAATAGTGCTGAAGTTCGACAGAAAAACGAACGTCATATAAAGCAAAACCGTACGGTTTTTCATGCTCCGCCCTCCAAGAGTCAGCAATCTAAATCGAAATCTTGGAAAAGCATGAGGGCAAAGCTGTCAGCTATGTGTTGCAGGGCGTCAACATTCACTTGACGACACGAGGCCAAATGGCCTCACGAAGCGAGATGACGCAATAGGTGAAGAAATACCGTCTGGTGTCGATCGGTCCAGGCATTTTGTCGATAGCAAAAATAGATGGGCAAGGCTACGTCATGCGAGCCTTCAATGGAGCACTCGCTCACTTCCAGTCCATCTGTTGCAAGAGAAGAGCCAGAAAAACTCAATATCAACCCCCCGGCTTGAAGAAACTCAGCCTGCGCCCTGTTTCCGTATTCGACATCGCGAAAGCGGAAATTAACCAGCTGAGCTTCGGGACATTGATTGATTGCATTGAGACAGGGTGACAAATTAATGGGAACAGCGAGCCTGCCTCCCAGTAACTCACGAATGGTCATAGCACCCACAGATTGATGACCCGCTGGGCACGAAAGAACCTTGAGCTCCTTTTCACCCAAGTATTTCGAAGAAAGGACACTGTCCCTTGGTTCCTCAAATGAGATGGCCGCATCCGAAATGCCAAGCACAAGTGATTCAAAACATGTAGCCGTTGGCTGATGCCAAACATCAAGGTGAATCTGGGGGTGCGAACTTTCAAACGAGTCGTACCAGTTTTCGGAAAAAAGACGCCCCCGCCCGTGAAGACAGGGGGCGTAAAGACGGAAGTGGCCGTCGGGCGAAACGCCGCCGTTCCCCGATTGAGCGTACTTTTTGAGATCGTCGACTTGTGCCAGGATCACGCGTGCACGACGCGCAAATTCTCTGCCCGCCGGAGACAAAACAGCCTCCCCCGCCGATCGGTCGAGCAAAACAATCTGATACTCAGATTCCAACTTTTTGATTGCCGACGAAACGGCCTGTGGGCTCACGTGAACGGCGCGAGCCGCTTTGCGCACGCCGCCGTAGTTCGCTACCGCTTGAAGGTATTCGAGTTGAGAAAGCTGCATAGGTTACTCCAAAGGCAGCCAAGTCGACGGGCTACGCGCCCTCAGATGAGGTTCTCGCCCAGGTTTTTGCCACCGAGGACGTGCATGTGGAAGTGCATGACGGTCTGACCGGCGTTAACGCCCTTGTTGGAGATGACGCGGAAACCGTCCTCCAGGCCCTTGGCCTTGGCGACCTCCTGGATGGCGTGGGCCATGGCGCCCATGGTCTCGGCAGGCACGTTGTCGGCGATGTCGCTGTAGTGCTTCTTGGGGATCACGAGCGTGTGGACCGGTGCCTGGGGGTTGAGGTCGTCGAACGCGATGACCTGATCGTCCTCATAGACAACGGTCGAGGGGATCTCGTGGTTGGCAATTTTGCAGAAGATGCAATCACACATAGCTGGTTCCTTTCTTACAGACCAAGGTAATTATATTTGGCCGGGATGGTTAGAACGAGAGGTTGTCGTCGGTGTTGGCGGCCTCGCCGTCGGCGAGTACATCGTTGCCGTCGACGTCCTTAAGGAGCACCGAGACCTTCTGCTCGGCATCGGACAGGCGGGTGCGCAGGCTCTTGAGGAGCTCGACGCCGCGGGTATAGCTCTCGAGCGACTCCTCGAGCTCCATATCACCCGACTCCAGGCTGCGGATGATGAGCTCCAGCTCCTGCGAGGCCTGCTTGTACGTAAGCTGCTCGACCGGGGTCTTCTCTGCCATATCTGTTTCCTTTCCTAAAGGTTTATCGCTATGAAACGCGGCTTACTCGACCGTATCGACCGTTGCCGCCACGTTGCCGTCTGCCATGCGCACGCGAATGGCGTCGCCGGGCTTAAAGGTCTTGGCGCTCGTAGCCACACCGTCATCGCTGTACGCGATGGAGTAACCGCGGGCAAGCACCTTGAGCGGCGACAAGGCATCGAGCGACGCGGCAGCTCGGCCGAGGTCGGACGCGGGTTTGCTGAGCATCGTGCGCCCCTGATGCTCCAGGCGGGAACTCGCAAGCGTGAGCGCATGGCGCTTGCCATCGAGCCCCGAGGTGCTTGAAATCAAGCGCTCGGGCAGACGCTCGAAGTTGGAGCGGAAGGCCCCGACCGAACGCGTTATGGCGCCGGACAGACGGTCGGCCGTCAGGGCAAGCTCAGACTCGCGACGCTCGACCATAAACGTTGGATCGTTGAGGCACGGGCGGCACGCGGCCGCATCGAGCGCGTCGCCCAGACGAGCCGTATAGGCGTCCCAGGCACGACGACCGCGCTGGTCGAGCATTTCCAGATCGACCTGATCCGACCCGATCATCGAAGCCATCGCGGCGCCCAGACGCTGATGGCGCGTCTCGAGCACGTCGGCCAACTCCGTCATAGCCGGCGCCACCGATTCTGCCGCCGCCGTTGGCGTGGAGGCGCGACGGTCGCTCACCATGTCGCAGACCGAGGTATCGGGCTCATGCCCAATGCCCGTCACCACGGGCACGGGACAGGCCGCCACCGCACGGGCAAGCTCTTCGTCGTTAAAGGTCATGAGGTCCTCGAAGGAACCGCCGCCACGCACCAGCAAGATGCAATCGGGCGCCGGCGTAATGGCAGCGGCGCGGCGCAAGCCCTCAATGAGCTCGGCCGGTGCGCCCTCGCCCTGCACCTTGGCACCCACGCAAACGAGCTCGACAAGTGGGTTGCGACGGCGCAGCGTACGCTTGACGTCGTCGATCACAGCGCCCGAAAGCGAGGTGACGACCGCTACGCGTGAGCAAAACACCGGAATGCGACGTTTACGGGACTCATCCATCAGTCCCTCGCGGCGTAGCTTTTCGGCCTGCTGCGCCACCTGTTGACGCAGCAGGCCCTCCCCCGCCAGCGAGAACGAGCGGGCGACAAAGCTCATACGGCCCGTGGGCTTATAGAGATTGAAGCTGCCCTTAAAGCTCACCTGCATACCGTCGCGCAAGTCGAAGGTGCGCTTAAGATAGGCACCCTTCCAGATGATGCAATCGACGGCAGCCGAGTCGTCCTTGATCTGGAAGTAGCAGTGGCCGCTTCGGGCATTGGGGCCACGAAAGCCCGTGACCTCGCCCAAGATGCTCAGCTGCGGAATGGCATCGAGCGCGCCAGCGGCGATCTCGACCGCCTGGCTCACGCTGAGCTCCTTGCGCTCCTGCTCGTCCGATCCGTCGAACTCGGCGGAAACGGCATTGCCGGTTAGATTCCAGCCTGCCACGCAGCCTCCTTTCGTCATCGTGCACACGGGCTCCGGCCCCGCGCAAATTCAAGTCCCACACATAGTACAGCGCCGCGGGGACACAAATCCCCGCGGCGCCTGTCAGTCCCATTTGTTATCGGTTGGAGTTTCTGTTGTAACGAGCCATAAGGTAAAGCAGTTGGATGATCGAGGTGAGCGCCGCCGCCACGTAGGTGAGCGCTGCTGCCGTCAGCACCTTCTTGGCACCGTTGACCTGCTTGGAACTCATGCCCGACTGCTCAATGTAGGCCACAGCGCGGCGGCTGGCATCGATCTCGACCGGCAGCGTAACCAGCTGGAACAACACGCTAAACGAGAAGAAGATCAGCGCGAGGGTCGTGAGCCCCGCGATGTTCATGAACAGGCCCATAAGCAGCACGATGGTCCAGGTGTTCTGAGTAAAGTTGACGACGGGGACCAAAGCGGTACGCACCTTCATCATGGCGTAGCCGCTCTGACGCTGAGCGGCATGGCCTGCCTCGTGGCAGGCGACGGCAACGCTTGCGACCGAACCGCCCGAGCGGTTGGCGTCCGACAGATACAGGTTGTTGTCCTGCGGGTTGTAATGGTCGGTGAGCTCGCCGGCAACGCCCTTGATGCCCACGGCGTTGCAACCGTTGGCATCGAGCATGCGGCGAGCAACCACAGCGCCCGTATCGCCGTCCGAGCGCACCTTGGACCACGTCTTGTACGTCGAGTTGATATAGCTCTGCGCGGCAAGACCGAGCACCGTGCAGACAAGAACAACCAGCAGGTACAGCGGGTCGATGCCAAAGCCGTATCCATAGTAATAAGGCATGCGAATTCCTCCGAATCGAGTTACACTTTGGAGGCATTCTACCCACCGGAGCGGGACAAACGACCTCACCCCGATGTTGGTGGGACAAATTCATCAGTAGTGCATGTCCCAGGTGTGACAGTCGCATCGAGTTCGTTGCCGCAATCGACCCTGGGACTTGCACTACTGATGAATTTGTCCCACCACTCGGCTGTTAGGCTTCCTTACAGCAATTCAATTTTGCCGTCCTTCACGGTGAGTCCCATGTTGCCCGATAGCAGATCGTCCAGGCGCGAGCCCACGAGCTCAAAGCGCCAGCCTTCGCGCAGGGGGCTCTGCTCGGGATGCTCAATATAGTCGGCAAGGTCATCGCGCGAGGCAATGACTGAGGTTGCCACGCCCGAGCGCTCGGCAACCAGGCGAATGAGCGCATACATCAGGTCCGTCACGCTCTCCAGCTCCGGCGAGATCTGGCGATGCCCGCGCACCATGAGCGGCAGGCGATCGTGAGGGCAGCTCGCGCCGCGCTTGATGGCCATGAGTGCGCCGTCCACGTCGCGCTCCCCCAGCTGGTCGGTACCGCGGATACTGCGGAACTCCTCGACACGCACGGGATTGCGCTTGACGAGCGCCAGCAGCGTATCGTCGGACATGACCCACTTGCGCGGGATGTTGCGGCGCTCGGCGCGGTCCTCGCGCCAGGCGGCGAGCTCGCGCGCGATGCCCAGCTGATGGCGGCTGCAGGAGTTGATGCGCTTGACCTTACGGAATGCCTCGTGACGGTCGGCGCGATAGTGCGACTCGTCGGCCAGCGGGCGTAGCTCGTCGAGCACCCAGTCCACGCGGCCCAGCTCACGCAGACGGCTCATCATCTCGGTATAAGCCACGATTAAGTACTTGACGTCATCGATCGCGTACTCAATTTGTTTGTCGGTCAGCGGGCGGCGCGACCAATCGGTCAGCGACTCAGTCTTGGGCAGCGAGACGCCGCAAAACGTCTGCACGAGCGCGCCGTAGGAAATCTGCTGGCGCTCGCCCAAAAAGGCGGCGGCCACCTGCGTATCAAAAATAGGACGCGGCAGCACGCCCACAGTATGGAGCATGACCTCCATATCCTGCGAGCAAGCGTGGAACACCTTGGTCACGCTCTCGTCGGCCATAAGCTCGGCGAGCGGCGACAGGTCGTCGATCACCAGGGGATCGACCGCGACGCTCTCGGCAGGGGTGGCAATCTGGACCAGGCACAGACGCGGATGGAACGTGCGCTCGCGCAAAAACTCGGTATCGACGGCAATCGCGTCGAACTCGCGGGCGCGCTGGCAAAAGTCGAGTAGAGCCTGATGTGTGGAAATGTACATATCAACCCATCGAATAAGGTTAGGCCCGAAAAACACGGGTAGGATATCGGCATTGCCTTACAACTATACTCGGTTAGTCACAGAACGGGAACGTAAGTATGCGCTGCCTTATCATCCACAACCCGGCATCGGGCCCCAGCTCAGATGAAATCTTCGCATTCACGCACGCCCTCGCGCAGGGCGGCGACGAGGTCGTGATGCGCTTTATCGGCGACGGCATGGAGCCCGAGGACGCCGTGGCGGACGTGCGCGAGTTCGATCGCGTGGTGGTCTCGGGCGGCGACGGCACCGTCTCCAACGTGCTCGACCAGATGCGCGGATGCGGCGTCCCCACGCTCGTCTTTCCCTCTGGCACGGCCTGTCTGTTCTTCAACAACATCGGCAATGCCCCCGAGGCGGCGGCACTCGCCAAGGCCTGCCGCGCCGGCCGCACGGTCAAGGTCGACATGGGTGAGCTCTTTTGGCTCGACGAGGACGGCAACGAAAAGCGCCATGGTTTTATCATCATCGCCGGCTCGGGCTTCGACGCCGAGATCATGATGAAGGCCGCCCCCACCAAAAACGACATCGGCGAGATCGCCTACTTCCTGTCGGCGCTTGCCACGCCCAATCCCACAGTGGCGCACTTTACGATTGAGCATGACGGCATTGTCGAGGAGCTCGACGGCATCTGCTGCATGGCCGGCAACACCTCGGTCATCCAAAACGACATCAACCTGTTCCCAGACTGCCGCATGAACGACGGCATGGTCGACATCGCGGTCATCGAGCCCGTAAAAACCGTGCAGTTGCTGCCCACCGTGATCACCGCTGCGCTCGACCCCGCCGGCAAGGTGCTCGGTCGCCCGCAGTTCAAGATCATCCAGACCAAGGAAGCCAAGATCACCTGCACGCCGTCGCTGGGCATGCAGTTCGATGGTGAGATTATCTCCAGCAACTCCGGCGTCTTTGGCGCCCGCGCGCTTCCGCAATGCCTCGACCTCATCGTCGATGAATTCTCACCGCTCGGTAAATAGGAGGACCCCATGAGTGACAATCCCTTGCTCGGCTTTATCGTCATCGTTTTGGCCATGCTCGTCGGCTATGCGATCAACGTGATTCACCGTCGAAAGAAGTAATTCCACATTGGTATGATATTCATCCGAATATCATCTCCCCCGCTGTTTATGCATTTGCCAAACAGCGGGGGATTTTTCATTTCGGTATTTCCAGACGCTTTATCCAGATGCAGTAATTGCAGGGCGTCTTTATTTGGCTAAAGCTACAAACTGAGTATATTAAACCGCTCATCGCATATTTGATTACGCTTATCGAGTAAGCATTTTTCATAGATGAATATTGTTTCCGATTCGTTACGCTAAGGGAGTGTCTTTATTGGCTGAAGCCCTCTGGCGACAGAGGGCTTTCGCACGCTGGGAGGGAATATGAGGAAAACTCACCCCGTCAACGCGCTCAAAAAGCTTGGCATAGGCCTCGCCTTTGGAGCTGCAACCATCATGTCCATGCCGATATCTGCGCTCGCCTGCACGCAGATGTACATGGGCAGAGATCTAACGGCCGACGGCAACACGTACTACGGCCGTGCCGAGGACTTTGATACGCGTTACCTCAAACACTTCGGCATCGAGCCCTCACATGGCCCCGGCTATATCTACGGCTCAGACGAGTCCAACTTCACATACACCTCGACCAAGACCACGTATCGTTATAGCTACGTGCGCGATCATCCTTCGCAGTGGCACGGACGCTGGGATGCCTACTCCGAGGCCGGCATCAACGAAATGGGCGTATCCTGCTCTGCCACGCTAAGCACCAGTATGAATGCAGATGTCGAAGCCGTGGACCCTCTGACGAAGGGCTTGGGTGAGTATAGCTACGCGAGCGTCATCTTGGGCGAAAGTGCCACGGCCCGCGAGGGCGTCAAGCTGATCGGCAGCCTGATCGATAAGCAGGGCGTCTACTCCAACGACCAGATCATCATCGCCGACAACAACGAGACCTGGCTGTTCGCCGCGCTTTCCGGCCATCAGTGGATCGCCATGAAGCTCGCCGGCAACGTGGCCTCACTCAATCCCAATATTGGCAGTCTTAACTACGATGTCGCCCTCAATGACACCGAGAATTGCCTCCATTCTGAGAAGATCCAGTCCATGCCCGAAGAAAATGGTTTCGCCGAGTACACCGACGGCAAGTTCGATGTCGCCAAAACCTATGGCGAAAGCCTCGCCGATTCCGGCGTTCACCAGTGGTCCCGCTATGTCCAGGGCCGCAACTATTTTGGTAGCCCGCTGACCAAAGGCACAGATTACGACATTATCACAGTTAAGAGCGATGATTATCCTGACCAAAAGGGAGCCATGGTCAGCGAAATCCAGCCCCTGTTCTTCAAACCTGGCAAGTCTGGTTGGAGCACTTTCGAGTTGATTCGCGCCTTCGGCAACCGCGGCGAGAACGTCCCCGGCCTCAACGCGAACACTGATGGTGTTTATTGCATTGGCAGTGAGCGTAACACCGAGATCAACCTCTTCCAGATTCGTCGCGGGTATGACCCCGAAGTCGCTACCATCCAGTGGGAAATGCTCTCCCGCGCTGCGTACTCCGTCGCAATCCCGTTGTACTCCGCTCTGATGACTGAGGTTAGCCCGTACTTCAGCGATCAAACTGTCTCCTTCGATCACTGCGACGAAGCGGACATCGTAAACAACGAGGAGCCCGAGAATTCCATCAACTACGTCCTCATGGACATTAGCTCCCTTTGCTTCGAGAACCGCGCCACCCTCGCCACCGGCGTCCGCACCTACCTCGATGCCCTGCAAAACGAGCTCATCGAGCAGAACAAGGAAGTTGACGCCGCCATGCTGGCCGAGACGACCACCGAGGGCCGCACCGCCCTGGCCAACAAGGCCGGCAAGGCTGCTACCGAGAACACCTACAAGAAGTGCAAGGCCCTGCTCCAGGAGATGCGCGCCTATCAGAAGGCCGGAGACTTTGACCAGCCCTTCACCCCAAGCGACCTGAACACTGAGACCAACGGCCTCAAGGAGTCCATCACCTACGCCCAGGACGCTCTTGCCACCGATCCGGTCACCCCGGATCAGCCTGGTACCCCCGAGCAGCCTGGCACTCCCGAGCAGCCCGGTACCCCGGATCAGCCCAGCAAGCCCGAGCAGCCCGCTAAGCCCGAGCAGCCCGCCACCAAGCCCGAGAAGCCTGGTAAGTCGGATACCACGACCACGGTAACCACCAACAAGACGAACACCAAGGGCGGCCTGCCCACCACTGGCGATCGTTTTGATGGCCGCATGGTGGCCGCATTCGCCATCGCTGGCGTTGCCGTCATCTCCGCAGGCGGTTATATCCTCTATCGCCGCAACAAGGAGTAATCCCTCACTGGTGCGGGCGGGATGGCACGGTTCGTCCCGCCCGCCTTTTTGACCGGCGGGAAACACCGCTGAAATCTTTTCAAAAAAGATTTCCCCGCAAACACTTTGCTGTGCTATAGTGCAGCGCAACAGCAACTAGGTGCGACCGCGCCACGGCATCACGAAAGGAGCCACCGACATGAAGAACACGATGAAGTCTCTCAACAACTGGTGGTGGCGTGATGCGAATACGATCGGTCGACAGTGAGTCCCTCACGCCTGTTTTTGCGCTCTAGGTGATTGGAAGGCCTCCGGTTTCGACCGGGGGCCTTTTTCTATCTCGAGCCCGATCGCATTCGCATCACGCGCCTCCGCTTTTCTCTTGCACCCCCATTCCGAAAGGATTTTCACCATGTCTCAGAACACCACCGCCGCCCAGCCCCGCACCGTCCAGACCGCCGACCGCGGCAAACTCGACGTCCGCGCTCTCGTCCTGCTCGCCATCCTGCTCGCTGCAGGCTTCATCCTCAACTTCACCGTCGGCAAGGCCATCTCGGGCATCTCGGGCGGCATGATCAGCCCCGAGTTCATCATCTCGGCCTTCTGCCTCACCATCCTGGTCGTTCGCCCTAACATCGGCCAAGCGCTCGTCATCGGCCTCATCTCGGCTGCCGTGATCCAGATCACCACCACTTCGCCGTTCGTCGATTTTGCCGCCGAGGGCATCGCCGCCATGCTCATGGCCGGCATCGTCAACGCCGCCGGCAAGAACGGTCAGGTCAAGCCTGCCGTCGCCATTGTTGCAACCTTCCTGACCACCTTTGTCTCCGGCGTCATCTTCATGGTCATCAAGATGGCCATGCTCGGCGTGGTAGGCGAGCTCGCCGCCGCCATGTTGCCCGTCGTCGCCATGACCGCCGTCTTTAACGCCATTCTGGTCGGCGCCCTCTACCTGCCCATCCAGAAGGCCCTTAGGCTCAACTAACCCGCTCGGCTTTACGAGCCACCCCATCTTGGCGTTCATTCGTCGCTCGCGTACCCAAGTACGCTTCGCTCCTCTTTCGCGCCAACCTGGGCCCCCTCGTAAAGCCGTCTCCGTGCTTCACCACCAAAGACCGTCCCAAACAACGAACTTTTTTGGGACGGTCTTAAACAACTGGTCATTTAAGACTGTCCCCAATGACTATGAAAGGTATCCATGGAAACGATCATCAACGTCGACGATGTCTCGTTCTCCTATGGCACGCAGACCGAGCAGGCGCTCAGCCACATCTCGCTCAGCGTGAACAAGGGAGATTTCATCGGCATCATCGGGCCCTCGGGCGCCGGCAAGTCCACGCTTGCCGCCTGCCTGTCGGGTGCCGTGCCCCACCACTACACCGGCACGTTCTATGGGTCCGTCATGGTCGACGGCCACGACACCTGCGAAGTCTCGCTCACCGACGTCTCGCAAATCGTCAGCAGTGTGCTGCAGGATATCGACACGCAGATGGTCGCTTCGGTCGTCGAGGACGAGATGCTCTTTGGCCTCGAGAACTTTGGCGTTCCCCACGACCAGATCGAGCAGCGCGTGAGCGAAACGCTCGAGACCGTCGGCATCAGCGACCTGCGCGACCGCGAGATCGCCACCCTCTCGGGCGGACAGAAGCAAAAAGTGGCCATCGCCGCCATCCTCGCCATGCGTCCGCGCGTCTTGGTTCTCGACGAGCCCACCGCGGCACTCGACCCCGCCAGCTCCACGCTGGTTTTCGAGACCCTGCGTGAGGCCAACCGTGCACTCGGCATCACCATCGTCGTCGTTGAGCAAAAGGTCGCCCTGCTTTCGGAGTACTGCAACCGCGTGCTCGTGCTCAATCATGGCGAAATCGCGCTGCAGGGCGAGCCACACGAGGTCTTCGCGCATACCGACGAGCTCCGTGCCATCGGCGTCGACTGCCCTCGCGTCACGCGTATCTTCAATAGCCTCGAAACCGATGGCCTGGTAAGCGGCACCCCCTGCTTGGATGTCGATGAGGCCGAGCGCCTGATTTCGGGCATCGTCGACCCCGCACACGCGGCTATCGAAGCCCAGGCGCCCGCCGGTTCCCCGCATGCACCGTCGTTGCGTCCTCATGCCAAGGACGCCGAACCCGTACTCACCTTCGACCATGTTGAGTTTGCCTATCCCAATGGCGGAGCCGCCGTACACGACCTTAGCCTGACGCTCTATCCTGGCGAGCTCGTGGGCATCGTCGGCCAAAACGGCGCCGGCAAGACCACGCTCACCAAACTGCTCACAGGCCTGCTTAAGCCCGCCTCGGGCAGCGTGCGCGTCACGGGACTGGATACCGCAGCCGTTCCCACGAGCCGCATCGCTCGCGAGGTCGCGACCCTCTTCCAAAACCCCGACCGCCAGATCTGCAAGGACACCGTGCTCGACGAGGTCGCCTTTGGCTTGGAGCTTGGCGGCATGGACCGTGCCGAGGCTCTGCGTCGTGCCCAACTCGTCATCGACCGCTTTGGCTTGCCGGCCGACGAGGCGCCCTTCTCGCTCTCGCGCGGTCAGCGACAAATGGTGGCGCTTGCCTCCGTCGTAGTGGTTGAGCCCAAGATCGTCGTGCTCGACGAGCCCACGAGCGGCCTTGATTACCGCGAGTGCATGACCGTCATGGAAACGGTGCGCACCATGGCCGAGCGCGGTTGCGCCGTTATCATGGTTTGCCACGATATGGAAGTCGTCTCGGATTTTGCCGAGCGCATTGTGGTAATGGCCGACGGTCGCATCCTCGACCGCGGCCGCACGCACGAGCTATTCTCGAACATCGATCTCATGCGGCGTGCCTACGTGGAGCCTCCCCAGGTTATTGAACTCTCGCGCCGTCTGGCATCTTCCGTCTCGCCCGCTTTTGCGCAGGTGAGCGAGGTCACCGATGTCGTTCGAATTACCAAGGAGATGGTCCACCGTGGTTAACGTCATCGACTACATGCCGGGCGATACGCTACTGCATCGCCTGAACCCCGTCGTCAAACTGGGCCTCGCCGCCGCCATCATCGTCGGCATCTTCTTGTCCGACACCTACGTGGCGCTGTTGGGCTTTTTGGCACTCACCCTTGCGCTGGGTGCCTATGCCGGTGTCATCGACCGTCTGCTCTCGCTGCTCAAGTTGCTGATTCCGCTCGCGCTTATCATGCTGGTGCTCCAGCTGGCCTTTATGCGCGATGGCAACGTGGTGTGGAACTTTATCACCGACACGGGTCTCATCACAGGATCGAAGGCCTGCCTGCGCCTGCTGGGCGTGGCGTTACCACTCATCCTCATGCTCATGGTGACCAAGCTCAACGACCTTGCCAACGCCTGCGTCGAGGTGCTGCACGTGCCGTATCGCTATGCCTTCACCTTTACCACGGCGCTGCGCTTTGTGCCGGTGTTTGGTCAGGAGATGAACGCCATCATGGAGGCGCAGACCGCACGCGGCGTCGAGTACGACACCAAGAACCCCATCAAGAAGCTTAAGCTCATGCTGCCACTGTGTGTGCCACTGCTCATCTCGAGCGTGGGCAAGACCGATGCCACAGCCTTGGCGGCAGAACAGCGCGGCTTCTATCTGCGTACGCGCGCCAGCTCGTACAAGCGCTACCCCATCAAGGGCCTGGACATCGCCGTACTCATCGTCAGCATCGCCCTCATCGCCATCGGCTTCCTGTTCTAGTTCACCACCGACAGCAACCGCCCAACGCAAAAGGCCTCGGCTCGCACCAAACGAGCCGAGGCCTTTACTGTTTCACCAGATAAAACCTACCAAAATTAACCTGTCCCTTTTTGACAGGTCGGAAGCTAGAGGCGGTAGGGAGCGCCGCTGCGGATGATGGATTCGCGCACCAGGACATCCATGGCGTCGAGGGTGATCTCGGGCATCTCTCGGTACTTTTGCAGCACCGAGAGCTCGGTGCAGGCCAGAATGACGCGGTCGCAGCCGCTACGGGCAAACTCCCACATCACACGGTCGAACTTATCCATATCGGGCTCACGCCCGGCCTTCACATCATCGTAGATAAGCGACATCACATCGTTCTGACGTTTCTCGCTGGGATAGACAACCTCAACACCCGCAGCCTTACATTCGCGGCCGTAGACGCCCGCGCCCACGGTGCCATCGGTTCCCATAATGCCAATCTTGTGCACCGGCTCGGCCGGCATACTCAGGTTGGGATCGAACTCGCACTCCCCCATCACCGCACCGGCCAGAGCATAGCGCACCGACTCACGCGGCATGTGGATAATCGGCACCTTCGTAAACGACTGGATCTGGTCGTAGAAGTAGTGCGACGTGTTGCAGGGAATGGCAATGTGCGCACAGCCCAGCGACTCGAGTGCCTGGGCGCACTCTTTCATGGTCGCCAGCAGCTTGGCATGCTCGCCGGTCTTAATGGCCAACGTGCGGTCGGGCATGGTCGACTTGGAGAGCACCACCATGTCGATATGTTCCTGATCGCAGGCAGCAGCCGTATGACGCACCACCTGGTCGTAGTAATACGACGTGGCCTCGGCGCCCATGCCGCCGATAACTCCCAGCTTTTCCATCGCCGCCTCCTTGGTAACGCTTGCGCAATTGCGCGTATCATACCCGCGCCCGCCCGATGCAAACCGGACGGGCGCCGCACTCATCTACTTGTAATACGTCTTGAACAGCTTAAAGTGGCGCAGCTTGGTGTGCCACATGCGCAGCCAGCGGTTAAAGACAAAGTCGCCCTTCATAAACGAAGGGTCGGCGCCCTTACCTTCCTTGTCCAGGCGATGCACCTTAGCGCGCAGCTCGGGATCCTTGACGTACTTGTCGACGACGCCCATGGGGACGACCATCCACAGGGCCTCGTCCTGCGCCGTCACAAACTCCGGCTCAAACGGGCGGTTGAACACATACTCGTCCACCACATACTTGGCAACGTTAAAGCCACTGTTAGTGACGTAGTAGTTGCTGCGGCCCTGGCGCGTGTTGAAATCGAAGAACTTAAACGAGCCGTCGCGCTCGTCGTACTTAACGTCAAAGTTGGAATAGCCCACAAAGTGAAGGTCCTCGAGCAACTTGCGCACGCCGCCCATGAGTTCGTCGTTGGGCTCGGTAATGATACAGGCATGGTTGCCGACACCGTGGGGCTGATGCTCCTCGAGCAGCACATGGCCCAGGCACATCATGCGGACCTTACCGTTGCGGTCGGAATAGCTGGTGAGCACGCGCATGTACTCGTCGTTGCCGGGCACGCGATCCTGCAAGATCAGATCGTCGGTGTAGCCGCTGGCATACGAATCGCGAATGACCTGTTCCAGCTCGGCGCGGTCGGCAATCTCATAGGCCTTCTTCTGGCCCTCGAACTCATGCTGCCACCACATGATGCCGTCAGAAGGCTTCAGAATCATCGGGTAAGGAAAATCGATCTGGTCGAGCACTTCGGCAGGCGCCTCACCCTGAGCATTGAGCATCGCCTTGGTAAAGGTAAACGTGTGTGGATAGGGCACGCCATGCTTCTCGCACAGCTCGTAGAAGATCTCCTTCTTCTGGCACTGCTCGAGCATGCTGTAGGGCGCGTAGGGAGCGACGATGTTATCCGCCAGCTCATGAGCATCCTTGGCTTGAGCCACGAGAGCGACATAGTTGTCGCCGCAGCCCACAAGGACAATAGTCTTGTCGGCATGCGCTTGGGCAATGCCGTTGACGGTTTTGAGCATCACGGGCATGGTGTCGATATCCACGTTGGGCGTGTAGTCGATAATCTGGCTGCGGTACGCGGGACCCGTCTGATACTTGCCAAAGACCAGACTCTTGACCTGGTACTCCTCGTAGAAGGCGCGCGCCACCGAATAGGCGTTGATGTCGCCACCAAGCAGCACGGGAATGAACTCGCGCTCTGTAAATTGCAATGCCATGGAAACTTCCTATCATGAACTGCCCACACAACGGGCGGTCTTTGCGCAACTGATTTATTTTAGCGTGCCAAGCCGCCGGCGCCCAAAGCTCCACCGTATCTATGGCAATCGACGTAATCGTCCAGCACGAAGGCCAGCACGAAGACGGCGCTCACCGTTGTATGACAACGGGCAATGAACCTACCATTGTTGTAGGATTCAGTGTATTGACATCCTCGAGCGAAAGGCGCGCACGTGCCCCAAGACCATCCGACCGATAATCCCATCCTCAATGCCGCGAGGCGCGAGCTGGCGAAACGTGCGAAAGCGACCGCTCCCCTGTGCACGGCAAACGACGCCTACAACGGACCCGCCCACATCGTCTCGATCAACACGTCGGTACACAAGGGCACTCGCAAGTCGCCCGTCGCCGATGGACGCGACACCGTTATAGAGCAATTTGGCCTCGCCACCGATGCGCACGCCGGACATTGGCACCGTCAGGTTTCCTTTTTAGCCGCGGAGTCCATCCAGACGGCGCAGGCACGCGGGCTCGACGTACACGAGGGTGACTTTGGGGAGAACTTCACAACCCGGGGCATCAACCTGCTCTCGCTCCCTTTGGGCACACAGCTCAAGCTTGGAAGCGACGTGCTCGTCGAAATCAGCCAAATCGGCAAGGTCTGCCACACCCGTTGCGCCATCTACTATCTCGCCGGCGACTGCATCTTTCCCCACGAGGGCGTTTTCGGCGTGGTACTAAAGGGCGGAGAGGTCAACGCCGGTGACGAAATCCAGGTAGTCAAGCTCGGCGACGGCACCTGTTCGTTCACCCCCGCCGAGGCCCTCGAAGAGATTGAGCAGGCTCGCCAGAAGGGCACGCTGTAGTTATAAAACCCCACGTTGAGATGGCTTTTACAGCCCAAAACTCCTCTCAAACAGAGCTCTGTAACGTTAAAGTTGAACTCTATGGTTTCTCAACAATTCATCATAACTGCAGGTCAAAGCCAAAGCCTCAAGTTCAACTTGACTCTTTGGAACCTTTAAGGTTCAAGTTGAGGTCGAAAGCAGTAGTAGAATACCGTTCGAACCATAACCTACGATTGATTGCAGAGGGACTGGATGCAGCATTCGAATCATCGCACCGCAGCGTTCATTGCGTCGAAGCCGGCTCGTATCATCACGAGCGCCGTGCTCGCCGTTGCGCTGACGGCCACGCCGATGCTCTCCCCCGTTGCGGCGTATGCCGCCTCGCAGGCAACGCAGGACCAGCTTTCCGCAGCCCAGCAGAAGATCGAAGCCGCCACGAGCGCCTACAACGACGCCCGCACCAAACTCGATGACCTGCAAAAGCAGATTGACTCCAATGAGGCAAGCATCGAGGAAATCGAGGCCAAGCTTCCCGAGCAGCAGGCCAAGGCAAGCTCCGCCATGCGCGATCTGTACAAGTATCAGAAGGGCACCAATCCCATCGTGAGCTTCCTGGTCAACGCGCAGAGCCTGGGTGAGTTCATCACGACCTGCAAATACACCAACCAGATCACGAGCTCGAGCGTCGACGAGATCGAACAGCTCAATAACATGCAAACCGAACTCGAGCAGAACAAGGCCGAGCTCCAGCAAGCCAAGTCTCAGCTTGAGTCAGAGCAGAAAAACGCCGAGGATGCGCTGGCGCAGGCCCAGCAGCTCCGCAGCGAGGCACAGGCAAAAGCAGAGCAGGAAAATGCCGCCGAGCTTGCCAAGCTTGAGGCCGATAAGGCCGCTGCCGCCGAGAAGCTCTCGGGCGAGGGCGTAAGCGGCAGCAATTCCAGCAGCCAGGCCACCAACACCAACACCACCATCGACACCACGGTGAACAACGCCAATACCGGTAGCTCCGATTACGATTCGTTCATTAATGAGTGGACGAGCCGCATCGACAATTATCTCGCCGGCTCCCCCATGGCAGGCCAGGGCTATAACTTTGCCGTTGCCGCCTGGAACACCGGCGTCGACCCTCGCTGGTCCCCCGCCATCGCCTGCATCGAGAGCACAAAGGGTGCTTATTGCGCCAATTCTTATAACGCCTGGGGCTGGAGTGCACGTGGCGGCGGTTGGCGCAGCTTTGGCAGCTGGAGCGAGGGCATCTCCGCTCACGTTGCCTATCTGGGCGCCAACTACGGCTCCACCCTTACCCCGGCTGCGGCCAAAAAGTACTGCCCGCCCACGTGGCAGGACTGGTACAACAAAGTCGCCGCTCAGATGAACCGCATCTAAGTGCAACTGCAAAGGGCCCCAACGGGGCCCTTTTCTTTTAGGTAGCGGAGGTATCGACGACGCCGGTCGCATTGGCAACCGCGACTATGACGATCATGCATAGGAGCAGCACACCCAATGCCTTGAGCCAGAGTTTCGCGAGTTTCTTGCCGCGATAGCTGTCGAGCAGTGCGAATCGCCGACGAAGACGGCGCTTATCGAGCAGCGCAAAATGCATAAGCACCATAAGGCCATCGACAAAGAAAAAGTACTCGATCATAAGAAGCCACGTCGGGTAGCTTTGGTTTGCTCCCGTGGGGTGAAAGACGGCAAAGTGACTTCCGGCAAAGAACACAAGCAGTGAGAAGCAGACGAGCGTATTCCAAATACGCCCCAGAGACTCCGGAACGCGAGAGAGCAGACCGCATGCAGCGGAGGCGGCAGGCCTAGGAAGCCCTGTGGGGTTCTGGAGCCCTTGGGGCGTCAACACCGTCTCCGAGGCCGGAGTACGGACAGGCGCAGGCGCAGGAGGCCGCACGGGGCGACTTAGATCGTATGCCGCGCGCGTCGCCCGTCCCAACGCTTCCGCGCTCGCAAAACGCTTGGCCGGGTCGAGCGCCATCGACATGCAAACGGCATCGGCAAGTGGAGCGGGAATGCCACGCGCCTCGCATTGCTCGCGCAGGTCGAGCCCTGGTTTAGGGTCGACTCCCGTCAAGCAGAAGAACAACAGGGCGCCAAGTGCGTAGACGTCGCTTCGCACGCTCGTCTGCCCAAACCCATACTGCTCGGGCGGCGCATAGGGCCGTGTCCCAAACTTGACGGTGTCGGCATCGGCGCCGTCGCGCCATACGCGAGCGATCCCCAAGTCGATAATCACCAGCGATGAAAATGTCAGGCCGTCATCAGGCGTATAGTTGGCACCTGTCACGATGATATTCGACGGCTTGAGGTCGCGATGGATCACCGGCGCCGACGTCTCCCCCGCCATTGCAAAACCGGCATGGAGCTCGCCCACGGCATCGCATAGGGCGGGATACAATTCACGCGCATAATCGGGAGTGGCTCCCAGACGGTCCACCAGCGCCCCGAGCGTCTCCCCTTCGATGTATTCCATAACCACGTTGAGCTCGTCGCCCACACGACGACAATCGACGATTCTGGGCAGGTGCTCAAAACGCCTGCCTGCCCGCTGAACGGCAAACAGACGCTCGTATGCCCCGCCGATTTGAGCCGAAGCATCGATGCGTTTACGGACAAAGGGGCCGAGCGAGCCACCGCCGGTTCCTTCAAAGTACACGAGCTCGGTTGTTTCAACGGTCGAGCGCTTAAGTACACGCTCCACGCGATAGCTGTCGTCGCAATCGAGCGACGCCAGGTGCTCGGCAAGCGCTGCGGTCAGCTCGTCATCGGAATATGTTGGGGTCTGAGTATCCATAGCCTCCATCATAGCGCAGGGCGCAGACACCCCATGGCATCCGCGCCCCGTCCGTTTGCATCGTTGTTCGGCAGCTCCGCCGGCTCAGATATCAGCCGCTAACTCACCGTCTCCTCGCCAAAGCGATACAGCTCCTCGTTGACCTTTTGGAGGCTGCACCCGCGATCGATGCAAAAGATGATAATCGCATCGCGGCGGTCCTTGCAGTTAAGGACGCTTACCCCGGCAGCCGTCAGCGCACGGTTAGTCTCTTTGAGCGTCAGCGCCATCGCAAAGGCAATCTGCAGCACCTTATTGCGGCTCGGATGCCGCGCACCGGTAAAGATCTGATACCCAAAGGTCTCATTGAGATCGGCCATACGAACCACGCGCGAGCGCTCCAAGCCCTTTTCCTGCAGCAGCTGCTTCAGGTAGTCCGAAAGCGACGGGGCGGCAAAGTCGTGTTCTTTGATATAGCCATCGATGTTTGGCGCGTCGAGAAGCTCATTGAGCAACTCCTCGGTCAGCTTTTTATCGGGCATACGACTTCACCTCCCCCAGTGCATGCAACATGCTAGAAACCGCTTACGTCCGAACGCTCCCAGCTAGCAACCTGGTCGGGAGACACCGTACCCAGCGCCTCGAACTTCCAGGAGCCGCCCGCCTTCAGATGATTGGTGTTTGCAAGAGCCGTTCCAACCTGGTTGCCATCGGCATCGTACAGAACATATTCAATCTGAATGTAGCTCTTTTCCTTGTCCGTGTTATTGGTCAGCGTGCCCGTGATCTTATAGGTAAACTGATTGGAAGTGTCTTCAGCCTCGTCAGCAATGGTATACGGTTCTTGCGGTTCTTTTCGCTCCTCAGCCTGCCGTGTCGTCTCGGCAGGTTTTGCCGAATCGCTCGCAGACGAATCGGTTGAGTTGTCGCCCATAGAGCCCACGGCACCGACAATAACCAGCACCACGATGATGCCTAGGACAATCTTGCCGATCGGCTTCTTTCCCTCTTTTGCCATTATTCATCCTTCCTACGATCCGGCTACCGTGCCGGCACACAGCACATCGTAGGAAGGATTGAACTTGAATTCATTAGCTGAGAGCTAAGGCTGCGGTAAACGGCCAATGCAGTTATCCAAACGTTGAGCAAACGCACTTTGCGCAACCGTCTGCTGGCAGCGCATCAACCCACCGTGACGGATTCCCCGGTAAAGGCACTGATCATCAACAGGACAAAGAACACCAGGTAGCTGACACTCAGCAAGTACGCAATAATCAGGAAGACGACCCAGCCGACATTGGTTTTACCGTCGGCACGGCGTTGCTCGCGATTGCGGCAAAGCCAAATCGTCACGCCAATGGCCACAATCAGCAACACGAGTGCCGCTGCTGCCAACCCAGCAAGCGCAAACATTACGCCAATGCTCACAGCGATGACCGGAAGCAGCAGCAGGCCGCACCCGCATCCACCCGGACTATATACGGCTGATTGCCGACGTCGCCTCATCGTCACTCCATCACAAGCAATCGTTTGTAGACATCGAGGCCTTTGAGTAGGATTTCCTCGTCGAAGAGCATGCTATCGGTATGCAGAGCGCTTGTGGCATAGGCGGGGCAGCCATCCGAATCACTCGGGTTGTCTTGGTCCTCTGGCATACCCGTGCCCAGCAAGAAGAACACGCCCGGCAGATGGCGCTGATAGAAAGCAAAGTCCTCGGCAATTAACAGCGGCTCCTCTACAAGCTGCAGCCCGGGCAAGGCAGGCGTGATGTTGGCAAACAGCTCGGGGTCGTTATCGACCGGTGGATAGCCCTCGGCAAAGTCGAGATCATACGTGCAGCCCGTTGCGGTGCACGCCTCGTCGAGTACACGGCGTACGCCCTCGCGCGCACGGTCGAACATGTCGTCCGTAAACACACGCAGGCTGCCGGCAACATGGGCCTCCCCTGCCACCGCATTGCAGACGGTACCGGCCTGCAGCAAGCCGAACTTACCAATGCAGGGCTCGTCGGCACCCAGCTTGTCCATGAGTTCGCGCTCGGAAACCAAGAACTTGGCAGCCGCCAATGCCGCATCGTGCGATTCGCCAACGGGAACGCCGTAGGTCTTGGCGATATGGATGCTCGTCCCGTGAATGTGCACATGCGTCTCGCTCGAACGCGCTAGCAGCGGACCGGGGCAGCTCGCCAACGTGCCGGCGGGCAGATCGGGCCACACATGGAAGCCAAAAATGCGGTCGGCCCCATAGCGCTCGAACACACCGCTCTCGCATACCGTCTTGGCACCACCGGTCGTTTCCTCGGCCGGCTGGAACACAAAGAGAACATTGCGCCTCATGGCGCCCGGATGCTCGCGAATCGTACGGTCGACATACGTCGCGGCGGCAAGCGCCATGGCCATGTGTCCGTCATGTCCGCAAGCGTGCATCTTGCCGGGATGGGTTGAGGCAAAGGCCGCTCCCGTCGCTTCCGCGATGGGCAGCGCATCCATATCGGCGCGAATCGCCGTGGCATGCGCGGCATCAACGCCGGCGTCGAAGAAAGCGCAGACGCAGCTGGGGCACGGATGGGTCACTTCGCAGGTGAGCGGTGCCAGCACGCCCTCGATATAGGCAATGGTTTGCGGAAGATCGAAATCGAGCTCCGGAATGCGATGGAGATCGCGGCGATAGCGACGGAGTTCTTGGAGCTCGGTCATAGAGGATCCCTTCGTGAGGCACATCTGTTGCAACTTATTGTGATACAGGATTGTGGCGCACATGTTTCCAGCATATCCCTGCATTTTTTAAACGTTATATACGAATACTCTTGTTTGGTAAAGTGCAACGTGATAGGGTCTTTACCACTTGATAGAGGCGCGGGCACGAAGAGCCGCGGGCGAGCCGGCAGGCTTTGACCCCGTGGGGAGGCGAAACCCGCCGAACTGGGTTTTACGGGCACGAACAACCCGGTGGGCCTGTGGGAAACACCCACAGGACTGTCTGCAGCAATGCGGGAGCGCTATCCGGACATTGGGTCCACGTTATGCGGATTCGATGCGCAGATGGCGCCGTCTGGATAGCGAGGTTTACGGGACATGGCATTGACCCCCAACGAGGCATATGCGGCCAAGCAGCCGTTTGTGGACAAAGAGACACTCGAGCATATCGTCGAGCAGTTCCCCACGCCGTTTCATCTATACGACGAGGCGGGCATCCGCCGCAACATGCAAGAAGTGCGCGACGCCTTTGCATGGAACCCGGGCTTTAAGGAATACTTTGCCGTCAAGGCCAACCCCAACCCGGCGCTCATCTCCATTCTCAACGAATACGGCTGCGGCTGCGATTGCTCGAGCTATACCGAGCTCATGATCGCCCGTTCGCTGGGTATCACGGGACACGACATCATGTTCTCGTCCAACGACACGCCGGCTGCCGACTTTGAGCTCGCCGACAAGCTGGGTGCCATCGTCAACTTTGACGACATCAGCCACATCGAGTTCTTTGAGCGCGTTGCGGGGCCCATCCCCAAGACGGTCAGCTGCCGCTTTAATCCAGGCGGCCTGTTCCAGCTCTCCAACGGCATCATGGACAACCCGGGCGACTCCAAATATGGCATGACCACCGAGCAGCTCTTCGAGGCCTTCCGCATGCTCAAGGCCAAGGGCGCCGAGGACTTTGGCATCCACGCATTCCTTGCCAGCAACACTGTCACCAACGACTACTACCCCAAGCTCGCGCGCATCCTCTTTGAGCTTGCCGTACGCCTGGAGCGCGAGACCGGCGCACACGTCGCCTTCATCAATCTGTCCGGCGGCGTCGGCATCCCCTACCTGCCTGAGCAGCAGGCCAACGACATTCGCGCCATCGGCGAGGGAGTACACGCGGCATACGACGAGATCCTGGTTCCCGCCGGCATGGGCGATGTGGCCATCTGCACCGAGATGGGCCGCTTTATGTTGGGCCCCTACGGCTGCCTGGTCACCAAGGCCATCCACGAGAAGCAGATCTACAAGGACTATATCGGTGTCGATGCAAGCGCCGTCGATTTGATTCGCCCTGCCATGTATGGCGCCTACCACCACATTACGGTGATGGGTCAGCCGGGCGGCGCCGACAAGGCCACAGCGCCCGTCACGAACACCTATGACATCACGGGCAACCTATGCGAGAACAACGACAAGTTCGCTATCGATCGCAAGCTGCCGCATATCGACATGGGTGACCTGCTTGTAATCCACGATACCGGTGCGCATGGCTACTCCATGGGCTACAACTACAACGGACGTCTGCGCTCCGCCGAGGTCCTGCTGCGCCCCGATGGCGCGGCCGACCTCATCCGCCGCGCCGAGCGCCCGGGCGATTACTTTGCCACGCTCGACGTGCTGCCGTGCGGCCGCGAGCTGCTGGCCAAGTCGCGCGCCGAAAGTGCCCGCCGTCGCGCCCAAGACGAGCGCCTGGCAGTCGCAGCTCAATGGAACAAACGCATCCAGATCGCGGAGGCGAAGGAGAAGAACATGGATATCCGCAACCTCGAGGGCTCGATCGTCGCCCTCGTCACGCCGTTTAAAAAGGACGGCAGCGTCGACTTTGACGCGCTCGAGCGCCTTATCGATTTCCACTTGCAAAATGGCACCGATGCCATCCTCACCCTGGGCACCACCGGTGAGAGTGCCACGATGACCGATGACGAGGACAACTCCGTCGTCGCCGCGGTGGTCAAGCATGTTGCAGGACGCGTCCCCGTCATCGCCGGCTCAGGCTCCAACTCCACGCAGACCATGCTCACCAAGTCGCTTACTTACCAGGGCTTGGGAGCCGACGGCCTGCTGCTCATTACCCCCTACTACAACAAGTCCAACGAAGAGGGTATCTATCAGCACTTTAAGACCGTCGCCGATGCCGTTGACATCCCCTGCATCCTGTACAACATCCCCGGCCGCTGCGGCTGCGGTATCAGCGAGCGCAACGTAGAGCGCCTAGCCGCGCACCCCAACATCATGGGCATCAAGGAGGCCTCGGGCAACGTCGCCTACGCGGCCAAGATCGCCCACCTGCTGTCCGACGATTTCCGCATGTACTCGGGCGAGGATGCACTCACAGTGCCGCTCATGAGCCTGGGCGCTTCGGGCACCATCAGCGTGTGGGCCGACGTGCAGCCGCAGCTTGTACACGACATGTGCCGCGCTTATCTGGACGGCGACGTAGCGCGCGCCCGCGATATCCAGATTGCCGGCCAGCCGCTCATCAACGCCCTCTTTAGCGAGGTCAACCCCATCCCCGTCAAGGAAGCGCTCGCCCAGATGGGCATGATCGAGGCAAACTACCGTATGCCGCTGTGCCCCATGGCAGACGACACGCGAGCCGCACTTACCGATGCTCTGAAGGGAGCTGGTCTACTTGATTAAGACCGTCATTATGGGAACGGGCCGCATGGGCTCGCTCATCCGCACTACCGCCGAAGGCATTGTCGACGCCGCCGGGCAGCCCGTTTTTGATATCGTGGCCCAGATTGGCTTCGATTTGAGCGAGCTCGAGAACGCACCGGCTGCCGACGTCATCATCGACTTCTCGAACGTCGCGACCTTCGACGCCGTCGTCGCCTATGTCGAGCGCACGGGCGCGGCGTTGGTCTCAGGCACCACAGGCTACACCCCCGAGCAGATGGACCGCCTGCGTGAGCTGGGCCAGAACACCCGCGTTATGCACTCGGGCAATTACTCCATCGGTATCGCAGCCCTGCGCCATCTGGTAGCGCAGGCTACACGCGAGCTGCCCGGCTTTGACTGCGAAATCGTCGAGACGCACCACAACCAAAAGGTCGACGCCCCCAGCGGCACTGCCAAGCTACTGCTCGACGCCGTCGTCGAAGCCGAGCCCGAGGCAGGCTACCACCCCGTCTATGGCCGCGAGGGCATGTGCGGAGCACGCGATCCCAAGGAAATCGGTATGCACTCGCTGCGCGGCGGCACCGTCGCCGGCGTGCACGAGGTGAGCTTCTTTGGCCAGGACGAGGAGGTCACGCTCACCCACCGCGCCACGAGCCGTCAGATCTTTGTCAACGGCGCCTTGGCAGCCGCGCAGAAGCTCGTCACCCGCGAACCCGGCTTCTATACGTTCGACAAGGTCATGTTTGCCTAACCAGGTATCAACCGAATCCACCCAAAGGAGAGATAGCAAATGAGCAACGCAGCCGAGATGGATGCACAGGAGATTATCAACTACATCGCCACCGCGCCCAAAAAGACGCCCGTCAAGCTGTACGTGCGCGAGAAGCCGGGCATGAAGGTTGCCTGGGGCGACGCACATGTCTACGGCGGCCGTCGCGGCAAGACCGTCTTTGGCGACTGGGACGAGCTCAAGACCATCCTGGACGCCAATGCCGATTCCATCGATTACTACGACGTTGAAAACGATTGCCGCAACTCCGCCGTGCCCATGCTCGACCTTAAGGGCATCAACGCCCGCATCGAGCCGGGCGCGATCATCCGCGACCGCGTCGAGATTGGCGACCGTGCCGTCATCATGATGGGCGCCATCATCAACATCGGCTCCGTTATCGGCGAGGGTTCCATGATCGATATGGGCGCCGTGCTGGGCGGTCGCGCCACCGTGGGCAAGAACTGCCACATCGGCGCCGGCACCGTGCTGGCAGGCGTTGTGGAGCCCGCCAGCGCCACGCCCGTCATCATCGAGGACGATGTCATGATCGGCGCAAACGCCGTGGTCCTGGAAGGCGTGCACGTGGGCAAGGGTGCTGTAGTTGCCGCCGGCGCCGTGTGCGTCGAGGACGTCCCCGCCGGCGCCGTCGTGGCCGGTGTCCCCGCCCGCGCCATCAAGATGCGCGACGAGAAGACCGACAGCAAGACCGGCCTGGAAGAGGGCCTGCGCCAGCTGTAGAAGTTACGCGGTTTTGCCAAACCGCGTAACGGCTCGACGCTGCAAACGCCCCTAAGCGGCAATCTGACGTTCACTCGTCGGTCGCGTACCGAAGTACGCTTCCCTCCTCTTTCACGTCACCTTGCTCGCCTAGGGGCGTTTTCGCTGACGTATGCTCAACCTGCGGCGCAATGTCAGCAACCAAGCCGAAAACAAAAAAGGCCGAAGCACCATCGGGGCTTCGGCCTTTGTTTTTTGCAACGTCCAAGCGCAGTTTATCGATTCTCAATACTTCCGATGTTCTTGAGCTCGATGGAGATGAGGCCGTTGGGCTCGTTGACAAACTCGATGTACTCAGAGTTCGAACCCATCTCGGCCGGGAAGCTGATCTCGATGCCCGTGTCGGTACGGATCTTGTGGTTGCGCACCGCCGCGCGTTCGACCTGCTTGCGCTCCACGGGCACACGCTCAGGCACCTTCTCCTCAGTCAGTGCCGCGCGCACGCTCTCCTTGATAACCGGCTCGTCCTCAAAGACCTCATCGACGATATCCCAAGGGGGCAGTTCCTCGTCATCCTCAACTTTCTCGGCAACAGCAGCCTTAACCTTGGCGAGTGCTACAGCCGTGTTGGCACCGTGCTCCTCGGCGACTTCCTCGACCACACGCGTCACGGTGTCGATGACCTCCTTGCCCGATACCCCCGTGTCGCACTGCAGCAGGCCATCGGGAATGAGCATGCGATCCTCGCCGGCAATCTTGCGCTTCTTATCCACATAGCCGATCTCCATGGTGCTTGCACGCACGATTGCATAGCTCGGCACCTTTTGCGAGGGATTCGGCAGAATGGCGTAGTGGCGCGCAATGTCGTTGCGCACCTCGCCCTCTTCGCGACCCACCTCGTGCATAAAAGCCTGCTTGGAGCCCAGCAGCATCACGGCAAACCAGCGGGCATCCTCATCGTCATCAAAGTCCGCCACAAGCACGTCAGTGGACTCGGCTTTCTCGGCCTTGGTAAGTTCGGAAGAGATGAACTCCGCAATCTGCTGAGACAGATCCACGAACTCACGCTCACCAAAGAAATAGCCCTTGAGCTCGCCGCCGAATGCGGAGTTCTCGGCAAACGTGGCACGCTTGTTATCAGCCGAGGTACGAGCGCGCCGCAGGTGCGTGGTTACGAAATTACGCACGGTGCGGCTCTCGATATCGAGCTCGCGCTGGCTCATAACGTTGACGGCAGAGTCAAAGTCCAGGATATGCAGAATCGCGTGATTGATTTTCATATACGGCATTCCGTTCTAGATCGAATTGAGCACGAACCAGTATAGCGGTCGAGCCCGCCCCAGGCGCATCGAAGATTGGTGCATCGGGGACAGGCCGCTTTGCACTAATGGCTAGTGCAGGAGCTCGGACTGCCAAGCCTCGAGCTGTTCTGCCAAACTCTTGCCGGCAGCGGGCATGTCGATCTGGGGACGTTTGGGCAGAAGCGCACACTTAAGAATCGCAACGATAGTCTGCGAGACAAAGCGTCGCGTATCCTTGTCAAAGCCTTGCGCAGCCTGGAGCATCACGGGCAGGCTCTCGCGCAGATTCCCAGCGATATCCGCAAACCGCTCAGCACCCGTAGCCTCAAGCACGGAGAACAACGCATCTACAAAACGCTCGCGCTCGTTAGGCGACACCGCAAGCAGCATCTCGCGAATGGAGCCATCAACGTATCGAGCACCGGCGGACAGGCGCTCACAGTACACGAAGTCGCGACCATCAACCACCCAGCTAAAGGGATTATGCTGAAGCAGGCTGAACTCGGTGCTCTCAACGATGGCATAGTCCTCCTGTGTCTCGAACATCATGCCAAAGATCGACGACCGAGGTAGCGTCTTGTCGATTCGACCGGATAGATCGGCGAAGGCGTTGCCGCTCAGAAACTCCTCGACGAAGCCCGGACCATCATGGGAATACGCCCGTTCGATTCGCTCACGGGCGACATCGGGGCACATCGCCGCACCGTACACCGCAAGGTTTCCACCCTTGGAATGACCTCCGCACAAAAGCGGCCCGTCAATCGCATCCGCCGCCTCGTCTACATAACGCGCCGCGGATTCCTGGGCCGGCACAGGACACCGGAACGCCATGTTAAAGTCCTCTTTCCAGCCCACAATCGTGCTGTCGGTCCCCCGGAAGGCAAGATAGCTAAACCCCGCCGGAAATCGGAACGTCATGGCCGCAAACTGCTCCGTTGTCTCGGCATCACTCACGCTACGATAGCCGCAAACACGAACGCCACGGTAGCGAGGGCTTGCTGCCACAGCCTCCAACAGGGCACGACTCCCCTCCGGATCCCACAGGTCGCCAATCATGTCTTGGTAGCACTCGGCGCGCAGCAGCTCGCGTACGTCTAGGCCCTGCCAGTTCGTCAGCTCCGCCATATCACCCGGCAAACGCAAATAGGACAACCACGCAAAGACCAGGCTATCCACCGCGCAGAACGGCCGTTCCTCAAACGGATCAAACGCTGTCTGGGCATAGGTCAAAAAATTAGGCGAATCCGACATGGCCCTCCCATCAACTATGGTGCATTGGGGGTGCATTGGGGTCAGGTTACTTTGCACCAAAAGGCGCCCGGGCCGTGTGGACCCGGACGCCTTCATTGTAGCTTTTCGCTCTAGCGAGCTTGATTTAGCAGGAGAAATCGACGCTGTCGATGATGTCCTTGAGGGCCTTGGCGGAGACGGTGAGCTCATGCTGCTCGTCATCGTTCAGCGGCACGGGGACGCGGCAGACAACGCCGTCGCGGCCAACGACGGTCGGCATGGAGATGGCAAGATCGGACAGGCCATACTCGCCCACCATGAGCGAGGAGACAGGCAGAACGGTCTGCTCATCGCGCATAACGGCGGTGCAGATGCGCTTGACGGCCATGGCGACGCCATAGTAGGTGGCGTGCTTCTTCTCGATGATGGTGTAGGCGGAGTTCTTGACGTCCTCAGCGATGCGCTTCTCGGCAGCCTCATGCTCCAGGTGGCCGTGAAGCTCACAGAAGGTGTTCAGCGGAACGCCGGCAACCTGAGCGCTGGACCAAGCGACAAACTCGGAGTCACCGTGCTCGCCCATGACATAGGCCTGGACATCGCGCGGGTCAACCTCGACGTGGGCACCAAGCATCTGCTGCAGGCGGCCGGTGTCGAGCACGGTGCCGGAACCGATGACGTGGCCCTCGGGCAGGCCGGACATCTTGATGGCGGCGTAGGTCAGAACATCGACCGGGTTGGAGACGATTAGCAGAATGCCGTCGAAGCCGGACTTCTTAATCTCGGGAATAATGGACTTGAAGATGCTGACGTTCTTGTTGACCAGGTCCAGGCGGGTCTCACCGGGCTTCTGGGCAGCGCCAGCGGTGACGACGATCATGGCGGCGTCGGCGACATCGGAATAATCGCCGGCGTAGATCTTCATCGGCTCGGCAAACGTCATGCCGTGCGCGATATCCAGGGCCTCACCCTCGGCGCGGTTCTTGTCCACGTCGATGAGGACCATCTCGGAGAACAGACCACTCTGCATCAGCGCGAACGCCGAAGACGAACCGACGAAACCGCAGCCGACAATAGCGACCTTCTTCTCGTTAACCATTAGAAACTCCCATCTCTCTCCACAAACAAGCCGCCCGGGAACGACCCGAGCGGCTTGTCGTAATCCCAATACATCCAATCGGGACTTTGATTATGCTCCTATTCGCAGCCAAAAATCGACCGTTTACCGAAATTGTTTGCAGGATTCGTAAAATAACTGCACGAAATCGGTTTCGATATATTGACGAGGCGAAATAGCTTTCTAATACAGGCCCGCCTCGCGAATGGCCTCGACAGCCAAAGCAATCTGATCGGGCGGCAAGACCAGCGCCATGCGCACGTGCCCCTCGCCCGAAGGACCAAAGCTCGCGCCCGGCGTCACCACAACGCCGGCCTTCTCCATGAGCTCCTCGCAAAACGCCATGGAATCGGTGCGACCACCGGGAAGCTTGGCCCACACAAACATAGAGCCATGCGCGTTGGGACGCTCCCAGCCCAGGCCCTCAAGACCGTCGCACAGGGCGTCGCGGCGCTCCTGGTACTTCAGACGCCGCGCCTCGACTTCATCGCGCGGACCTTTCAGGCAGGCGATGGCGGCCTTCTGGATCGGGAAGAACATGCCAAAGTCAATCTGGCTGCGCAGCTTGGCAAAGGCAGAGACCACGTCCTCTCGGCCGACCAAAAAGCCGATACGGGCACCGGTGACGTTAAACGACTTGGAAAGCGAGAAGAACTCGACGCCCACCTCGAGCGCGCCAGGGTACTGCAAAAAGCTGCCACCCGGCTCGCCGTCAAACACGATGTCGGAGTATGCGTTGTCGTGAACGATGAGCAGGTCGTGCTCGCGTGCAAAAGCGATGATCTCCTCGTAGATCTCGGGCGTGCCCACCGAGCCCACCGGGTTCGCGGGCAGCGACACGATCATATACTTGGCACGATCGGCAACCTCGGGATCGATGCCCGCCACATAGGGCAGGTAATTGTGCTCGGCAACCAACGGATAGTACTCGAGTTTGGCATCGGCGATTTTGGCGCCCGCCTCGAAGACCGGGTAGCACGGATCGGGCACCAGGATAGTATCGCCCGGATCGAGCAGGGCCAGGCCCAAATGACCCACGCCCTCCTGCGTGCCGTTGCACGACTGCACCATGGACGGCGTAATGCCCGAAACGCCGAAGCGGCGCTCATAGTAATCGCACACGGCCTGCTTGAGTTCGGGCAGGTCACGCAGGGCATACTTCCACATCTCGGGATCTTGGGCTGCTTGCGTGAGCGCCTCGACCACATGGTCGCACGGCTTAAAGTCGGGCGTGCCCACGCTCATGTTGTAAATGGTCTTGCCCTGAGCCTTCAGCGCGAGAAGCTTGTTGTTGAGCGAGGCGAAGACCTCCGCGCCAAAGCGGTCCAGACGCTGCGATGCCTGCATGGTGCCACCTTTCGATATAAAAAACGCGGCGCTCCGACAAGAGCGCCGCGCGATACGGGCCATCAGATTGCAAAAGTGTAACGCTTGCAACCCCCGTATTGGTTCAATTTAGCCAACCTTAGTCAACTGGATTGAGCGCGTCGATCTGCGCAAGCCACAAACGCGAGCTGGCGTCACTCGGCATACGCCAATCGCCGCGCGGACTGAGCGTCACCGAGCCCACCTTGGGACCATCGGGCAGGCAGCTGCGCTTAAACTGTTGGGCAAAGAAGCGACGATAGAACGTACGCAACCACGTGTGGACGGTCTTGGCGTCGTAGACGCCCTCGAAGCTCTTGAGCGCCATGCGGTAGATCTTGCCCGGCTCAAAGCCAAAACGCAGCAGGTAATAGAGGAAGTAATCGTGCAGCTCGTACGGCCCCACCAAATCCTCGGTCTTCTGTGCAATCTCGCCGTCGCCCGTGGGCGGCAGAAGCTCGGGGGACACAGGCGTATCGAGGATATCGAGCAAGACCTCGGCAATACGCCCGCCAAAGACATCGGCGGCATAGCGCACCAAGTGACGCACGAGCGTCTTGGGTACGCTCGCGTTGACGGCGTACATGCTCATGTGGTCGCCGTTATAGGTAGCCCAGCCGAGCGCCAGCTCCGACAGGTCGCCCGTGCCGATGACAAAACCGCCAGCCTGGTTGGCCAGATCCATCAGAATCTGCGTGCGCTCGCGGGCCTGGCTGTTCTCGTAGGTCACGTCCTGCACGGTCGGATCGTGCTCAATGTCCTTGAAGTGCTGTTCCACAGCCGCGTGGATCGAAACCTCGCGGAAGCTCACACCCAGGTCGCGGGCAAGCGACTCGGCATTGGACTTGGTGCGGTGCGTGGTGCCAAAGCCGGGCATGGACACGGCCGTGATACCGGTGTGCGGCAGCCCCAGTGCATCGAAGGCGCGCACGGTCACAAGCAGCGCTAGCGTGGAGTCCAAGCCGCCCGAAAGGCCGATGACCGCAGCCTTGGTACCTGTGTGGGCAAGGCGGGTCTTGAGGCCCGCAGTCTGCAGATCGAGGATCGTCTCGCAACGCTCGGCCAGGTCGCCATGGTCAGCCGGAACAAAGGGAGCACGGGGGAAGACACGGTCAATGTCGAGTGCATCGCGCAGGACAGGCTCGTCTGCCAGCACGCCCTCAAACGAAAATTCAACGGTTGTGGCCTCCGGCGCATCGTCCGCGCGCGTCCACGTCGTCGAGCGGCGGCGCTCGGCAACCAGACGGTCGAGGTCAACATTGGCGACGGTCATATCGCAGGTAAGCAGTTTGGTCGCGGCGAGCTTGGAGCCGTTTTCGTAGACGAGGTTCTCGCCCGCAAAGACCATGTCGGTCGTGGACTCGCCCTCGCTCGCGTCCGCGTAGGCATAGGCGCAGTACAGGCGCGCGCTCTGGTTGGAAATGAGGCTGCGGCGGTAATCCGCCTTACCGATAATCTCGTCCGAAGCCGACGGATTGAGGATCACCGTCGCACCGGCAAGCGCCATCTCGGTCGAAGGGGGCGCCGGCACCCACAGGTCCTCGCAGACCTCAACGCCCAGCACCATATCCTCGGCACCCTCATCACAGCAGCGGTAGACAAGTCCCGAACCCAGCGGAACCGGACCCTGACCGGCAAACTCGACCCACACGGGATCTGCGGGCGCCGGAGCAAACCAGCGGCGCTCGTAGAACTCGCCATAGTTGGGCAGATACTTCTTGGCCGTGAGGCCCAAAAGCTCGCCCGCACAGCACACGGCGGCACAGTTGTAAATATTCTCGGCAACTGCAACGGGAAGACCGATGGTAAAGACAATCGGCAGCTCACGGGTTTCATCGAGGATATGCACCAGCGCGGTCTCGCAGGCATGCAGCAGCGTGCGGTTATGGAACAGGTCGGCCGCGGTATAGCCAGTCAGATTAAGCTCGGGCAACACCAACGCGCGAACGCCACGCCCGGCAGCATCGCGAACAGCCGCCAGCGCAACCTCGGCATTGCCCTCGACATCGGCAACGCGAATCTGCGGCGATGCCGCCGCCACACGCAAAAAGCCATCGTTGTTATTAGCCGAAACGCAGCATTGCCTTGTTGATCTGGACACTGGAGGCCCCTTCTACCCTGAGATTCAGTCTAACGGACGTTCACATATCTCTAACTAGCCAAAGCAACCTCCCAGTTTACTGAGAGGCCAACCTGTGCTAAGAGCATGTATTTCAAAAATATCTTTAATTAAAAAAGGAGAAATCGATAATCGACTTCTCCTTTAAGCGAGGCGAGTAAATTCCGAAACTAATGGCAGAATTTATCCATGTAGTCCTCAAAGTCGAACACTTCTACCACGACGCCCTCTTCCTGAAACTCTTTCAGTTGCTCCAAGAGATCTTTGTTAATAACGTCCATGCAGAAACCTCCTCTATCTAATCAATTGTAGTATATCTGCTTTCATGCAATTATCAACCAACTTGTTTAATTGCTCCTCGCTTGCCGATAGTCCCTCTTTTTTCAAAATGTCGCGCACCTCGTTCTTAGTAATCGGCTTTTCAAACAACGAAAGCAAAGCGAACGAAAAATCATTAACCGCACACATTCTATGGGTGGCACAACTCAGCAGTACTCTTAACCCCTCTTTTGAGCGTCCGACTTCTTTCACAAACGAACTTTTAACCAATTGAAAACCATTATCGTGCATTACATAATCGGCATCGATATTTGTATTCAGCAATCCATAATGCAACAGTTCTTCTATCGCCCTTGTCAGCTCGAGATCGCCCTGATCAAGGATAAGAGAAATGCTACAATCGGCCTCCAATAAACGGGCCAACTTAAGGTATACCAACTGGGAAACAGCATAGACATGATGGTATTCAGAATTATAGAAGTAGGCAAATGGCTCAACGAGCACGACAGAGGTCTTGGAATCCAGCCAGATTCGATCAGCTGGATTTAGACTAGTTAGCCGTCGCTTTACTTTGGTCAAATGTCCCTTATACCTGACAGCGTGAATAGAATCTAGGATCCAGGTCACCTCTGAAATATGAAGCCGCTGGGGCAAGTCAATTGTGTCGCTACCGTTTATGACTTCTTGCATATAAAAATCAATATGATGCTCATCAGATAAGGATTTTGCTTCATTTACTGATAAACCAGTGCCTGAAACATAATCCACTTCGAGGCGCAAATCCTCATATTGGGACTTCGGCATTACAGAGACACCATACTTATC
This sequence comes from uncultured Collinsella sp., assembly GCA_902494765.1. Taxonomy (GTDB): domain Bacteria; phylum Actinomycetota; class Coriobacteriia; order Coriobacteriales; family Coriobacteriaceae; genus Collinsella. The sequence continues at coordinate 84,821 of CABUUK010000001.1, read as the reverse complement.
GGGATGATTCCAAACATCCGACCCCATAACGAGACCAAAATTCGTAAATCCTCTCGTGGAATATGGAACACCACATACCTGTTTTGAATAATTCAAAACATTCTCTGTATAAGCTAAGGTGTTCAGAGCCTCTTCTTTAGTTTCGGTCGGAAAGCCAATCATAAAGAATAGATGAACAGGAATACCCGCATTGAGACAATCATGGATATTGCGATCAATCCAATCAACTCTCGTGTTCTTCTTCATTAGATCAAGAACTCTTTGGTTGTATGACTCGAGGCCAAACTGAATCTGCCTACATCCACTTTGGTATATCTTGTTGAAAACGTCTGTACTTAGGGTTGGAGAGAACCTCGTTTCTCCATGCCAGAAAAACGTTTTTCCCGATGCGTTTATTTCATCCGCGAGTTGCTCCATTCTTTTGCCTTCGAATGTTTCATCCACAAAAGAGAAAACTCTCGTGCCGTATTTTTCATTTAACCGACACATTATTTCAAATACTCTCGATATAGGCATCTTTCGGTAACAACCACCGGTAGCACCGGGAATGGTGCAGAAGGCGCAATGATTAAAACACTGCCTAGAGGAATAAACCGGCAATATTAACTCAGGCATGAAGTATTTAGAAAGGGCGAAGCCATCGAAATCGGGAACTGTATCGTTGATAAATGTTTGCTCAATCCGATGGTTTTTATATATCTTTCCACCTTTAGCATGGCAAAGGTTTGGAACACAGTCGAGATTGTCATCACCAGAGTCAAGAGCCTCAAGAAGACGTGCAAGCGGCTCTTCGCCGTCATACATCATTATCGAATCAATGTACTCAAAAAAGGGATGCCATTCTTTCATGCAGTCATCTGCTAAACGAGTAATGTAATTGCCGCCCAATGAGACGTGTTTAACAGATGGACATTCTTCTTTAATCAGTTTCGCTAACGTAACTGCAGAAATCAATTGGAAACAGCCGCTCACCGAAATCCCAATAAACTCGATTTTTTCCCTCTGAATACGCTTAAGAAAGGCAGTTTCATAGAAGGAAATAAACGGATTATGCAAGGTATCCGCAAGCGATTTCATTATTTCTGGTGTCGAATAATAATCATAGGGCAGATCTATGGAGTTGAACGTGTATTTAACTCCATATGAGACGTGATTTATGATATAGAGTGCATTTCTAAAAATGTTTTCAGCATATTGTCTTTCTTTAGATTAAAGTATCTCTTCGATCTGAAAATATCTTTTGCCTCGTCAACATTAAGTGCTGACTTTTGTATCAACTCGATTGTTAATTGAACATTCGAACTAAACGAATCCTTTGATTCCCGATACCTTTTACAGCACTCTTCGACATGTCTAAAAGATAGGAGGTCATCGTATAATTCCACGTTTAAGTCAACGATGTCAACTTTATATTGTTCAACCTCTTGAAGATATGACTTCAAAACAGGCAAGGCAAGATACGGCCCCACTGGACTCCATCCTGGGGGAAATACTAAAAGCGTTTTAGGCATATCAACGTCACATCTTTCGCAAATAATTCAATTGAAACACAACTACCATCATAATTGAAAATACACCAAGTCCTGTAACGAGAATTGAGAACATCGCGATGCTCGTGAACAGCAAAACAAGGAGTGTTGAAATAACAACAGCAACCGATTGCAAAGACTCCCTAATTGAAAACAGGCTTATCGATTCAGATTCGTCTCTCGCCAAATCCTGCAGCGATGTTATGAGAAGCACATCTTGAATGGCGTTTCCGGCACCGACGATAAAAAGGAAAATAAACGATATCCCAGACGCATAGCGATAGCCAAACGCCAGATACGCACCGAGCGCAAGATACGTCACAAAACAATATGATTTAACGCAATCGGAACCACTAATTAAACGACCATATATTGTATTTCCGAACAACAGTCCGATTGTAAGACTACTCTGAAGGAATCCGTATTGTATCGATGACGAGTCAAATTGCAATTGCGCAATAGCTGGCAAAAGAGAATTCAGAGAGCCGAATGCCACGCCACTAGAAATATCGATTAATAGGAAACCAATTGCCAAGTGCTTCGCGCTAAGATCACTAAATGCAGTCCTGTTTTTTTCATTTTTGCTTATCCCCTCTTTATCATTAACCTCGATAACCGACGGAACATCTCGCAGCAACCAGAACGACGCGGCAAAAGAAAGCGCGTCTAATGCAAGAACAGCCTCCGCCCCAAATTGAGCGACAACAAAACCGCCGGCAACTGGCCCCAGAACCATCATCAAATTCTGCAGAAACCCAAACGAATTATTAATTACGTCGCGATTGATACTATTCGTATTGGCTCTTAACAACGAGTAAAAGCAGGGCATTTCAACCGTTCGGCAAAGCGATACCGCGCACGTAATAGCAAACATACTCCATTTACTATCAACAAAAATATAGCAAACGAATAATCCCGCGCGAATTAAGTCTGCCAATCTCATGGCCTGCAGTGTCCCGATACCCATCTTCTGAGGCAGCTGCGCGAGCGCAACTGAAAACAGAGAGGGGGCAAATCTGCAGCAGACCATCAAAGCAGTTGCAGAAACATCGTGAGTTACCTCGTAAATCAGCATTGGCAAAGCAATATTCGCACACCAATTGCCTATTTCGCTTATCCCTCTAGCAATATATAGGACCCGAACCGGACGGCTAGCTCTCAATACCGTGAACATCACGATTAACCTCGTATTTCAGGCCTCGCTCATCCCTTAATAGGAATCCATAATCAACCAAGTACCGCCTCAACACGGCAAAATCAGGATAGAGCTGTGACAGCACACGATTAACCTGAAGCTCCGTATAACTTGTATTTAATTCAAAGAAAGAGACGGCCCATAGCAGCATGATTCTTTTATAGCTTTCCTTTTTTGGAATTGAAACCAGCTCGCCATTCTTGAGAAATCGTTTTTTAAAGTCTATTAGCTCATCCATTCACATCCTCCATTTCATACGCATCTAATACTAAAAATGCATACGCTTTAGGTCATCGCATTCGGCTTCTATATTCGAACTAAACTCGAACTAATCTAAATGATTTGCTCAAACACTCTTCGAAAGCTCGTTTTTCACTCTGAGTAAAATGCCCTTCCCAGTCAGTCCACGAACAGGAAGGCAACTCACAGCGAGCGGAGTCGAAGCCCTCTGCCGTCGGTCGTTCAAAATGCACGACAACCTTTTCGATATCCCCATCTGCAATCAGGTCAGAATGAACGACCTCGGTACCGTCTTCGAATGTCATATACGGGTACATCACGTAAACCACCTCGCAATCGTAAATCCAGTTTAGCATCAAGCTATTGCACCAAAGACAGCAAGCCCCCCTTGATGAGTTGATGGTATCTGTTAAATGTCACGTACGATTCACATCTGGTGGGTACCCTGATGGCTACACGAAACGAAGCAGATTTACACCGGGAGGACCCCGTATGACAACCAAGTACACCGACGCACCGCGCACGCGCGTCATGACGCCGGCATCGCTCAACAACGGCGTGCACGAGAACCATTCCATCGGACAGACCATGGCCATCGCGCCCAAAAAGGGCCTGTTCGACGACATTTCCATTCCCCAAATCATCGCCGGCGCCGCGGCTGCCGCCACGAGCGTCGCGCTTGCCTCCAAGATCGGTATCGCCGGATCGGTGATCGGTGCCGCCGTGAGCTCGGTCATCACCGTTGTGTCATCGCAGGTCTACCGCCACTTTATCTCTGCCAGCGCCGAAGCCCTCAAAGGTACGCACGCCGCCGTCGACTACCCCGCCGGCACCTATGAGCCCGTTGAGTTTAATGCCGAGGAGCACCTGGGTGGCGCCGCGACTACGCAGGAGATGCGCCAGATTGCGGGACGCGCGACCACGGCCCGCGTCGCCCCTAACAGCCTGCGCGCCAAGGCCGCGGCAGAGCGCAGCCAGACGCAAAAGAAGGTCATCGTCTTCTCGATCGCCATCGCCATCGTCGCAGTCATCGCCTGCGCCGGCGCCATCCTTATCACCACTGCCGGTGAGGGTCTGGGCGAGCGTCCCGAGTCAATCCTTTCGTCGCGCACGATCGAGAGCGATGCAAATGGCAACACCCAGTCGCAAGATCAGCAGGCACAGGCGGACGGCACGCAAGACAGTTCTACCTCTACCGATTCGTCCTCGAACACCCAAAACCAATCGCAGGGCACCGATTCCTCTACGGCCAACAATGGCACGCCGTCCGGCACGACCGACTCAAGCCAAACGGCTGACGGTTCGCAGCCGAACACGGGAGGCCAGACGAGCGACACCACGTCAGGAACGGGTGCAGCAGACAGTAGCAACACCAACAGCTCGAGCGGAACCGCGTCCGGCACGGCATCTGACAACTCGAGCCAAGGCACGGCATCGGGCAACTAAGCACATTTGACTCTCATAGATAACCGACCTGTACAACGGGCGCGAATCGAAAGCGGTTCGCGCCCGTTTGCCTTGGGCGCCGCCATGGCGAACGCTATGCGATGGTAAGATGCTTTACATGTGTAAAGAGGAGATTTGCCATGAGCAAGACAATAGTTACGCCCACGCTATCGCTGGGCAACCACATCTATCTGTATCGCCTGCTGCGCGATGCAATCGGATGCGGCAAGCAAACGTTTATGACGCAGGTCGAGGAGGCGCTCGCCGCCGGCGACATGACCGCTTATGACCTGGGCTTCGAGTCCACGCGCGAGCTGCTCGAGGAGCTCGACGACTGCATTAAGCTGACCGTCTTTAAGGGCGGCCGCCTGTATGCCACCGTCATCGCCAACGAGGCCTGGGATGCCGCCCTTGCCAAGGGCGAGGACAAGCCCAAGGCTGCCAAGGGCGCCAAGCAGTCCTACAAAAAGAAGAAACGCGGTGAGAAGGACCTCAAGGCCGTGCGTCCCAAGCACGTTAAGCGTCCCGAGCCCGAAGCCATGGTTGAAGCCGCGCCGGAACCCGAGCCCGAGGCAGAGATCGAAGTCGCTATTGAGGTAACGGCAGAAGCCGAAGCCGAAATCGCCGCCACGACCGATCTCGAAGTCATATCCGAGCAGGAAGCCACTGTGGAGCTCAACGAGGCTCCCAAGTCGACAACCGAAGAAGCCGCTGACCAGCCCGAGACGCCTGCGTTCCAAAACAGCGATGTCTTTGGCAACGAGGCCGAGGACGACCAGTCCGACGAGCCCGCCGATCAAGGCGCTACCGAGTCGGCGCCGGAGCCCGAGACGCCGCAGCCCGCCATCTCGCTCACGGTCGTCTATGACCCCGAGAACGCCAACGCCGGCATCACCACCATGGCATCCACGCCCATCGAGGCAAAGCCGTCTATCGAGGCGGAGGACGCCCCAGAAGCCGATGCCAAAACCGAGACTGAAGACACATCCGTCTCCGTGGAACCGACAGATTCCGCAGTTAATCCGGAACCGGTGCCTGAGTCTGCACCCGTCATCGAGTCCACATCCGCACCTGTACCGGCTCCGGTCCCCGCACCTGCAGCGCCCGCCATCCCCGAGGACTTCCCCGTCGATTTCGCAACCGAGGTCTTCTGCCCCGGCCCGCTTCTGCACCAGTTGTCGACCTATCTCCCCTACGGCGCCGATACCCTCGGCATCGTCGGCGAGTACTACTGGATCGCCCGCGAGCGCGGTACCATCGAGGCCGCGCGAAACCGCGCAAGCTTCCCCCTGCGCTACACGCAGGCCGGCGAGCGCCGCGAGGTTACCGTCCGCATCCGCCGCAACACCACCGGTGGCCTCGGATCCACCTGGGCCATCGATAAAGTCGAAGAACCCGAGCAGTAACGACAAACGGCTCAAATCCAAATCAGGATTTGAGCCGTTTATATTTGTTGATGTTGCGTAACCAAACCAGCAATATATCTAGTCGCGCGTCAGCTTGCGGTGGATACGATGCGGTTGGGCTGCGTCCTCGCCTAGGCGCTCGATGCGGTTGGCCTGATAGGCCTCGAAGTTGCCCTCGAACCAATACCAGTTGCCCGGGTTCTCGTCAGTGCCCTCCCACGCCAGAATGTGCGTGGCGACACGGTCCAGGAACATACGGTCGTGGCTAATGACCACCGAGCAGCCCGGGAACTCGAGCAGCGCCGCTTCGAGCGAGGACAGCGTCTCGACGTCGAGGTCGTTCGTGGGCTCGTCGAGGAGCAGCAGGTTGCCGCCCTGCTTGAGCGTAAGCGCCAGGTTCAGACGGTTGCGCTCGCCACCGGAGAGTACGCCGGCGCGCTTCTGCTGGTCCTGGCCCTTAAAGCCAAAGCTCGCCACATAAGCACGGCTCGGAACCTCGGTCTCGCCGACCATCATGTGGTCCAGGCCGTCCGAGACGACCTCCCACAGGTTCTTGTCGGGGTCGATGCCGGAACGGTTCTGGTCGACATAGGAGATCTTGACGGTCTCGCCCACCTCGAGCTCGCCCGAAGTCAGCGGCTCCAGGCCCACGATGGTCTTGAAGAGTGTGGTCTTACCGACACCGTTGGGGCCGATGACGCCCACAATGCCGTTGCGCGGCAGGGTAAACGATAGGTCGTCGATGAGCACGCGGCCATCGAACTCCTTGTGCAGGTGATGTGCCTCGAGCACCTTGTTGCCCAGACGCGGGCCCACGGGGATGCGGATGTCGGTCCAGTCGAGCTTCTGGCTTGCGCGGGCCTCGGCCTCCATCTCCTCGTAGCGAGCCAGACGGGCCTTGTTCTTGGCCTGGCGAGCCTTGGGCGAGCTGCGTACCCACTCGAGCTCGGCCTCCATGCGCTTGGCGAGCTTGGCATCGCGGTTACCCTGAGCCTCGATACGGGCGGCCTTGGTCTCCAGATACGTGGAGTAGTTGCCCTTGTAGGGATAGAGGTGGCCGCGGTCGACCTCACAGATCCACTCGGCAACGTTGTCCAGGAAGTAGCGATCGTGTGTAACGGCCAGAACGGCGCCCTGGTAGTTGTGCAGGAAGTGCTCGAGCCACAGGATCGACTCAGCGTCCAGGTGGTTCGTGGGCTCGTCGAGCAGCAGCAGGTCGGGAGCCTCGAGCAGCAGCTTGCACAGGGCCACGCGACGGCGCTCGCCGCCGGAAAGCACGTTGACCGGCATGTCGGAATCGGGAAGCTGCAGGGCGTCCATGGCCTGGCCGAGCTTGGAATCGATGTCCCAGCCGTCGGCGGCGTCGATCTCGTCCTGGAGCTTTCCCATCTCGGCCATGAGGGCGTCCATGTCACAGTCCGGGTCGCACATCTCCTCGCCGATTTTGTTGAAGCGATCGACCTTGGCAATCATGTCGCCAAATGCCATGCGCACGTTCTCGATGACGGTCTTGTCGTCGTCGAGCGGCGGCTCCTGCTGCAGGATGCCCACGGTGTAGCCGGGGGTAAGCCTGGCATCGCCGTTGGAGACCTCCTCGATACCGGCCATGATCTTGAGCAGGGTCGACTTACCCATGCCGTTGGGGCCCACGACGCCGATCTTGGCACCGGGGTAGAAGCTCAGGGTCACGTCGTCAAGGATCACCTTGTCGCCATGGGCCTTGCGAGCCTGATACATCTGGTAGATAAACTCCGCCATATGCCTGTTCTATCCTTTCTACCTGCTGTTTCCCTATTCTTGTTTCGCTTTAGTGGAAACGAAATGAAAAAACCAGCTCTGAAACTTAACGAAAAAGGGGCATGGTTGCCCATACCCCCTAATACTACCTGGGAAAAGTCCCCCGGAACATACTATGAACTGCGTACGCTAGTTTTCCGCAACCTTAGCGAGCGGCTCGCTGCGATTTGCGCCACAGCAGATACGAGTAGACGTAGACGGCTCCGGCCGAACCAAACGCCAGCACCGCAATCACCGCGGCGACGACTTCACTCGAAAGCACCGCACCTGCCACGCCCATTACGATGAGGCCAGCACCCAGCACCATAAAGCAGGCACCGCCAAAGCGCTGCGTACGGCGCCAGTTCTCGGGATCGGCAAGCGCCCAGGGCGTCTTGATACCGAGCGTATAGTTCTGCTTCACACGCGGCAAGTAGTTGCCTACGCCGATGAACAGCAAACCGACAACACCGGAAATCAGCACGTTGACCGAACCGACCGCCGGCACCACGCCCCACACCGTGAGCTCTCCCAGCCAGCTTATGGCGCACATGAACAAGGTGAAGGCGATTACGAAGCCCTGATAGAACTTGCCCGAGGTTCGATATGCCTCACCTTTGGGATCGATGCGCGGCACCACGCAGAACATTGCGAGAAGCGCCAGAGGCAGCACGCCGAGCGCGGAGGCCATCCAGCTAGGACCCCAACCGTCGACAGCGCCGTTCGCGCCCCAGTGCGTGGGAATCTGCGCAGGCAAGCTCGGCATCACCATGAGGTGCGCTACGACATTGGCGACACACAGAGCGACCAGCGCAATCCACACACGCCGCGATACCCCCGTGGCGTGAATACCCTTGTTTTCGTTATTCATCCTTATCACCTTCCGTGTTTGTAAAGCCCATAAACCAACCGATCAAGTCCTGCATGACGGTGGTGTTTAAGCTGTATACGATGTTTTGGCCATGGCGCTCGTCGGTCACCAACCCGGCGTTTTTGAGCGTCGCCAAGTGATGGCTCAGCGACGGCTTACTGATATCGAAATGCTCGGCAAGCTCCCCCGCCGTGCAATTGCCCTCGCGCAGCAGTTCCAAAATGCGCCGCCGCGTAGGATCGGCCAGCGCCTTAAAACCCTCTCCCGGCATAAGACCTCCTCTCAGCGCCCCTCATGACGCGCGCACTATACTGGATATTCAGATGTTTGTCTAACTATTTAATCGAAATGCTTCAAACCACATCAAAGTAAGCGTCATCGCAACCTATGGGCGATTACCTATAATGGCGATAGCTAAAACACGATTCGCTTCCCCATCGGAGGATATTTATGACCGAAACCGCAGCCGCAGCCCCCATCGAGACACGCGACACCAAGCTCGAGATCATCATGGGCCGCGAGGCACTCGATAAGCTCGCCAACGCCACGGTGCTGGTGCTCGGCTGCGGAGGCGTGGGCTCCAACTGCTGCGAGGCACTCGCCCGCGGCGGCATTGGTCATTTCGTCATTCTGGACAAGGACATCGTCGCGCCCAGCAATATCAATCGCCAGGCTATCGCCTTTCACAGCACCATCGGCAAGCGCAAGGTCGATGTTATGGAAGCCATGATCCACGACATCAATCCCACCGCCACCGTTATCAAACGCACCGAATACCTGCTGAGCGACAACATCGACGAGTTCTTCGCGAGCGTTTTGGAGCAGACGGACGGCAAGCTCGACTACGTCGTCGACGCCATCGACACCATCTCGGCCAAGCTCACCATTGCCAAATATGCTCAGGACCACGACATTCGTTTGGTTAGCTCCATGGGCGGGGCCAACAAGCTCCATCCCGAGTGCCTCCGCTTTGCCGACATTTTCGATACGGTACGCGACCCCATGAGCCGCATCATGCGCAAAGAATGTAAGAAGCGCGGAATCAAGAGTCTGCACGTGCTGTTTAGCTGCGAGGAATCGGTTAAGACCCAACCCCGCGACCCGTCCAACATCCACGAGCGTACCGAGTTGGGTACCGCTAGTTTTATGCCGCCCATCATGGGTCAGATGATTGCCGGCGAGGTTATCCGCCAGATCAGTGGACGCGGCACCGAGCGTGTGCGCGCCGACGGCCAACGCCTGGACTAGCGGAGTGCGCCGAGATGGAGCCCCGGTTATTTGATGCACACTGCCATCTTGATTTGATGGCTCACCCGGACGCCGTTGCCGATGAGGCGACGGCACTGGGCTTGGGCCTATTTGATTGCGGCGTCGATCCACGTGACTTTTCGGCCGCAAACGAGCGCGCCCATCGCCAACCAAGCATCATCGCCGGCATTGGGCTTCACCCCTGGTGGCTTGCCGACGGTCGCTGCGGTCCTGCCGAAATCAATCTGCTTTGCGAAGTTGCAGCCCAAGAGCGCTACATCGGCGAGGTGGGACTCGACTTTTCTGCGCGCTTTGCCGGAAGCGAGCCGCTGCAAACACAGGCACTTGACCGGCTCTGCGAGGCTCTCGCGCAACATCCTCTTACCGGGCGTGTGATATCAATTCACGACGTTCGTTCGGCAGGAGCCGTACTGGACGTCCTCGAATCGCATGGACTACTCATCCCAAACCCCGACTCCCCCGCTATCATCTTCCACTGGTTTAGCGGTACTTCGGACGAACTCGTCCGCGCGCGTAATGCGGGCTGTTATTTTTCCGTGAACGAGCGGATGCTCGCCACCAAGCGCGGTCGCGAATACGCCCGACAGATCCCACTCGATCGTCTACTGCTCGAGACCGATGCGCCGGCGGAGGCAAACACCGAAACAAGCGCACAGTCGCTTATCAGATCGCTCACATGGACCTCAGAACGCATCGCCTCACTCAAAAACCGCGACGCAGAGTGCATCGAGTCGGCAGTTTTAGCAAATGCGCACTCTGTTTTTGACCTTCGCTAGCCCCGGTGGGCAAAAAATGCCAAATATGAGTACTGTTGCAAATCCAGTCACATTATTTTACGGCAAAATAGTGCCTTGATAATGTACAGCTATCCATTATCAAGGCACTTTAAGGTGGTTAAAGTCATTTTTAGCAGGTTTTAATCACTCGCAGACACCCAACTAGGCCCTCAATAGCTTAATTTCGCTGTTACTAAATTAGTGACAGTACTCATATTTAGCATTTTTTGTCCATGGAGTCCCGGGGGGCGACAATTCGACTCCCCGGGACTGCTCACCTATTCGGAAATCGGCACTCCATGGCCCCAGGAGCCTTCCATGCCGCATACGGTCGAAGCAAACCCCGCCGCAAAGTCGAGTGCACGCTCGATGGCCTCGGCACCATCCTCGCCACGCTTGACGGAATCGAGATAACACATCAGGAACGAAGTCAGGAATGAGTCGCCCGCACCCATGGTGTCCTTCATATCCGTTACCGGCTTAGCCAGTTGGCGGTAATAACGATCGCCATCATAGGCAATGCAGCCCTCAGCGCCAGCCGTGGCCGATACAAAACGCGGACCCAGGCTCTTCACCCATGCCAGGCGCTCGCGAATCTCACCCTCGCTCGCGGCGTCTGCCGCGCTAAAGAACGCGAAGTCAACGTAGGGAGCAATCTGCTCGTAGTACTCGTCGGTCGAATCGTCCGAGAAGTCAAACGAAACCGTGATGCCCGCGGCCTTCAACTTGGGAAGTTCACGCTCGGTAAAGCAATAGTTGCCCGAGTGGACTACGTCGAACTGCTTCATGTACGCAAGGTCAAAGCGATCGAGCACATAGCGTGCATCACCACGGATGCCACCCTCATTGGAGCCAAGGAAAACACGGTCGCCGTTAACGACGGTCACGCGCGCAGCACCATTCTCACCGATGAGCTGCTTGCATTTGGCTAGTTCAACGTTCTCATCCTCAAGACTCGCAATCACGTGCTCGGCAGCAGCGTCATTACCAAAGATGCCCATATACGCGGAGCGCGCGGCTCCGCATTTCTTGGCATACACGGCAAAGTTCACCGCATTGCCACCCGGATACATTGTGCGAATATGCTCGTAGCGGTCGACGACGTTGTCGCCAAACCCCAGTGCGCTCACGTTAAATGCCATAGCGCGCCCCTCTCTTATGCCAACGGAACCACTGTTGTGACAACAATACCGCCCAGGATCTACGCGAGTTCCAGCAGGTCCGGCAGCTGGTCGATAATCTTATCCGCGGCATCCTGGCTAAAGCCAAAGCGCTCCTCGCGCTTGGCAATGACTGTCAGGCCGGCTCGCTTGCCGGCAGTGATGCCAGGCACCGAATCCTCGACGCAGCAGCAGCGATTCGCGGGCAGCCCCAGCAGGTCCAGCGCATGCAGGTAGATGTCGGGCTCGGGCTTGCTCTCCTTAAACTGCTCGCCGCTCACCACATACTCAAAGGCATCCGACAGACCGCACGCATTGAGCACTTCCTCGATGCTATCCATGGGAGACGAGCTGGCAAGCGCCACGCGAACGCCGCGGCGCGGCAGCTCTCGAATCGTATCCACGGCGCCTGGGTTAATCAAAGTCTGATAGTCGCGCGGGCGCTCATGCGCCCACTCGTCCCAACGGGCCAACGCTTCCTCGCCAGTGAAATGCCCCTTACCGGCGCGCTCAAACCAATCGACCAGCATATGCAGGAAGAACTGATGCGAGGTACCGATTTGCCCATTCAACTCCTCTGGAGTCAGGTTAAGCCCAAGCTCCTTGGCAAACGCGGCAGTCTCGCCCAGATAGTAATACTCGGTATCGACAATGACGCCGTCCATGTCAAAGATAACGGCATCGAACGGAAATGCGGACACGGCACCCTCCCTAACAAAAGGGCGCCTGTAAGCAGGCGCCCGAACCATGCATTATCGGCGATTCTAACCCAGCAGCTTATCCAGCGCCACCGCAATACCGTCTTCGTTGTTATTGGCGGTCACCATCTGGGCCACGGCCTTAACCTCGTCAACCGCATTGCCCATGGCAACACCAGCGCCGGCCCACTCAATCATGGACTTGTCATTCTGGCCATCGCCAAACGAAACGACTTCGCTGGCATCGATGCCAAGCTTGGACAGCGAGCCCTCGAGCGCGCGAGCCTTATCGATGCCGGGCGCCGTATACTCGAAGTACCAGTCGGCCGTAAACATACCCGAAAGCGTCTGAGTAAAGGGCGCGTACATATCCTCGTGATGCGCTTGCAAATAGGCCGGGTCGCCCGCAGTGAGTAGCTTGTCCACGGGATAAGCATCAGCGACCTCATGCAGGCTCTCCACCTCGCGAATCTTAAGATCGCACGCGTCGCGCTCATACTTGACGATATTCTTCTGCGAGCCGTCAGGCAGCGTGATCATGCAATGGTACGAGTCCTCGACGTGCAAATCGCGACCGAGCGAAATCATAGGGATCACGTCAAAATTACGCAGGTGATCAATCAGGCGATGCAATTCGTCGGCAGGCATAGCCTGATCGAACAACACCTCGTCGGTCTGGGCATCGACGACGTGAGCGCCGTTAAAGGCCACCAGCAGACCGTCATGGTTTTGAAGGTCGAGCTCCTGCGCCAAGACGTGCAGCCCCCATGCGGGACGGCCCGAAGCCAAAATGAGCTTAATGCCCGACTCCTGCGCCGCGAGCAGCTTCTCGCGCGTACGCGGGCTAATCACTTTCTGATCGTTGGTGAGCGTACCGTCGATATCCATTGCGATGGCTTTGATTGCCATATATGCCTCCCTGTCATTGAACAACCTTGTCTGAGCCATCATACAGAACACCCACCGCGACTCTGTTTGCAACGGGCAAAAAGTCATATTGTCTCGAACATGAACGGCGTGTGGTCGTGAAGCTTTATCGCTCAGGTCAAATACGTCTGCTAGCGACGCTCATCCGTCGGTGCGCCCTCGACGATCGCGATGCCCGCCGATGCGCCTAACGCGCTGGCGCCGGCCTCGATGAATGCGCAAGCCTCTTCGTAATTATGGATACCGCCCGCCGCCTTGATTGCCACGGCATCGCCGAGCACCTCGTGCATCAGCCGCACGTCCTCGAGCTTAGCACCGCCAAAGCTTCTGCCGGTCGATGTCTTAAGGAATCCCGGCTTGGCCTCCAGCGCGATCTCGCATACACGGCGCTTGGCGGCGTCGTCGCCGTCCAGCTTGCACATCTCGACGATTACCTTGTCAGTGATGCCATGCGCGCGACAAAAATCAGCAATGGTAGTCATCTCGCGCTCGATGGCATCAAAATCGCGGTTCTCGATCGACCCCTGATTCAAAACGTAGTCAATCTCGGTAAAGCCACACGCAGCGTATTCCTCAAACCTCGCAAGCTTCTCCTCAAGCGTCATAGTGCCCTGGGGAAAGTCGATGGCGCCGGCAAGGATGATGTCAGAGCCCTCGAGCATGGCGCGGCCCGTCTCGTACTCCTGAAGGTTCGCAAATACGCAGCGAAAGTTGTACTTTAACGCCTTCTCGACATACTGCTCAAACGTGTCCTCGGGGGCATCGATATAGTCGATGTATTTATTGATGGGTTTGGCAAGTGTCATGCTGGGCCTCCTTGTTCAGGACTGACAACCGATTCGTGGTTTCACGCGAAAAACCACGTTCAATGTACGCCCGACATACAAGGACAGCGTCCGCATTCCGACAAGTGGTATGAAATTAGCTGTAAACGTATATTTACAGACAGCGAATGGCACCGCACGCGGATGCCGACAGCAAGACATCCCCCCTCAATACACCCTCATGCCCCTTTACTGTTTGCGACCAGAAATGATGAGCTGCACAACGCCGTTAGCGGTCGAATTCGACCTCTGACGACGTCACGCGACTCATCGTATCCGACCGACAACAGAAAAGGGGCACGTTCGCATAGCGTGGCGCGTGACGGTTGCAAAACCACCCCATTTGAAACAAACGCAAAAAAGTACTTGCAAAGACGCGTTCCGACATATAAGTTGATAAAAGACCGCCGTTGCGGTTTTAAGTAGATCGAGCATATGAAGTTTCAGTTTTTAGCGTGTAAGAGAAAGAAGATCGGCAAAGTACAGCCCCAAACGCAATGACAACTTAATGAGGTAACTGCCACATGTGAGGCACCCAGGGCATTGCTGTCTCGATTTTGAGCACGATGCCTTCCGCCTTGCATGGGCCGTTCCATCCCGCCCTTGCAGCGACTGCCTCACGGGCTCATTGAAAACCGCATAGCACCCCAACGTCAGCACATCACCCACGGCAAGCACATCACTCACGACAACCAACACATCAACAAACAGCACGAACATCAACCGATTGGAGAAGCTATGACAAACCACCACGCTGGAGACAGCGATAAGAAAAGCATTCTGGATGCCCGCATTGAGCGAGCATATGCAAACGAATATGACGCCGCCTTTGCCGCCGCGACCATCAAGAACTACGCGTCGCTACCGCTCGCGACGATCTTGGCCGACCACCCTCAACTGCTGAAGCGCTGCACAAAGATCATGGGCGACCCCGACATTCGCAAGCTGACAGACCCCTATGCCCCAAAACGCGACAACGATTCGTACGTTCTTACCGTAGGCTGCCTAGCCCATATGCTTACGGCACTCGACACGAAACTCAAGCTCGAATGGGAACCCGACGAGCGTCATGAACTCGAAAGCAAGCGGAACACCCTGCGCACCGCACTGTTCCTTCCGTTGGACGGCCTCAAGCGCTGCAACGTCGAGCTCAATACACAGGCGCGGCAAAAGCCCGGGACCACGGGGCAGAAAACTCCAAGACCCCATGCGGCCATCGTCGACCGCAACCGATATAACCGCATGACCGCGCACTTTTCTGCCGAGGGAGCAGCCATAAGGACGCTGATCGACCTGCTGTGCCTCCTGAGCATCAACGAGCTATTTGAGGGCTATCTCGCCCTTGTTCCCGCGACGGCACCCAAGTCGGTAGCAAAGATCATCGAGACCTGCAGACGCCAGTTTGAGCGCCATCGCAATGGCAGCGAGATGAACGCCAGCATCGCGCAGTACTACGCGGCTCATTACAAAAATGACGGATGTGCCCCTGTCGAGCATCAGCTGCGGCTCGCCTACACCACGCCCGCCGCAACGCTCTATCGCTTTGGAGCCCTTGGCGCTTGCGAGCCGCACGAACAGGCAGCCTGCCCCACAACCGAGCTCGATCTCAGGCTCGGACGAACCCTGTAGCTCGCCAGCCCCTCCGCGGGCAACAATCCTATCCCACAACACAACCAACAGAAAGGAGTCCTCATGGACACCAATCATTCCCCCATCATCAGCCCCCTCACCATGCGTGAATCCGCCCGAGGCATCACGCTCACCAGCATTTACGATGAGATGCTCGCCCGTCGCGAGCTCTCCGTCATGGGAAACATCGAAACCCCGATGGCCCACGACCTATGCCAGCAAATCCGCCTGCTCGATGCCACCGACCCCAGCCGCCCCATCACCATATTTGTCGCCAGCGCCGGCGGAAGCGTGCGATCGGGTCTTGCGATCTATGACGCCATGCGCCTCGCATCGCGCCCCATCCGCACCGTCTGCCTGGAATTCGCCGCGTCCATGGGCGCCGTGATTTTTATGGGCGGCGACGATCGCCGTATGGCGCCCCATGCAGAACTCATGATTCACGACCCGCTGATCCCCCAGGGGGCAGGCGGCTCGGCACTTGCGCTGCAGGAAACCAGCCGGCGTCTCATGCAGACCCGCAAGACCCTCACGCAAATCCTCTCGGACCGCAGCGGCCTCACGCCCAAGCGCATCCAGTCCCTTACCGCAAAAGACACCTACCTTTCGGCCGAGCGCGCCGTCGAGCTCGGCTTTGCCCACGAAATCCTCTCGACCACCAAGGAGGTCGCCCATGTCTAACCTCGCCAGCCGCCTCGCCGCATCTGAGTCCGCATCGTCCACCATCCTCGCCAAAGATAGAACGCTTTCCTGCGACACCCGCCAAACGGGGCTCAACAACAACGCACTTGTGATCGGCCCCTCGGGAGCCGGCAAGACCCGAAACGTCCTCAAGCCCAACCTGCTGCAAATGAACGCAAGCTACATCGTGCTCGACACCAAAGGCACGCTCTGTCGCGAAGTGGGACCCGTGCTGGCAGCCCACGGTTACCGCGTACAATGTCTCAACTTCGCCGACCTCAACACCGTCCCGGCCCTTGCGCCCGGCATCGAGCGCTGCGGCTACAACCCCCTAAGGCACATTCGCCGCAAGGCGGACGGCAGGCCCAACCAGCAGGACATCCTCTCGGTGGCAAAGGCCATCTGCCCCATCGAGGACAACAACCAGCCTTTTTGGGATCATGCGGCGGCAAACCTGCTGTCGTGTCTTATCGCCTACGTCACCGAACAGCTACCCGCCGACGAGCAGACGATCAGCTCGGTCATCAAGCTGATCGAGCACCTGCAGGACGGTGCCACGGGTCGATTGTTTGACGACCTGATCACGACCGACCCCCAAAGCTATGCCATCTCGCTATGGCGGCGCTACGCCATTACGCAAAATGCCGAGCGCATGCACGCGAGCATCGTCGGCATCCTTGCCGAAAAGGTCATGTGTCTGGGATTCGACGGTGCGGCACAGCTCTATCGTGAGTGCCATCAGGTGGACTTCGCTTCCATGGGACACACCCCCTGCGCCCTGTTTGTAACCGTAAGCGATATTGACCGCAATCTCGATCCGCTGACCGGCCTCTTTATTACGCAAGCGTTTATGGGCCTCATTCGTGAGGCCGATAGGCAGCCCGACGACAGCCTGCCCGTGCCCGTGCGCTTTATGCTCGATGACTTCGCAAATCTGCAGATCCCCCAGATCGACAACGTGCTCTCGATTATCCGAAGCCGCAACATCTGGGCAACGCTGCTGCTGCAGTCGACCAACCAGCTCGATGCGCTCTATGGCGAGGCACGCGCACGCTCCATCATGGGCAACTGCGACACGCATCTGGTGCTGGCGTTCCAGGATCCCGAGAGCGCCCGGGTGTTTTCCGACCGCGCCGACGCGCTGCCCAGCACGCTCATGGCGACGCCGATCGATCGCTCGTGGCTCTTTGTACGCGGTCGCACTCCCGAACAGGTCGAGCGCTTTAGGCTCGAAGACCATCCGCTCTACGGGGAGTTGCCCGAGGCGCAGCGAGGCCATGCGGAGGCCGAGATCTAGGCGCAGGGTTCTCGCAGCGCGCGACGCCCCGGCGATGTTCCACAAAGGCCGTGCGCCCCGGGACCACGGCAAAGCAAAGGGACCCGCATCCGATAGGATACGGGCCCCTGACTATAAGACGCGATGCGTTAACAGCAGCGACTACTTGCGATGCGCGCGATAGAACTCGATGAGCGCCTGGGTCGAAGCGTCCTGCTCGGCCTTGGCGGCATCGTCGTGGAAGGCAGGGGTGATCTGCTTGGCAAGCTGCTTGCCCAGCTCAACGCCCCACTGGTCATAGGAGTCGATGCCCCAGACCGTGCCCTCGACAAACGTGATGTGCTCGTACAGGGCGATGAGCTCACCGAGTGCGAACGGGGTCAGCGTGTCGCCGAAGATCGAGGTCGTCGGGCGGTTGCCCTCAAAGCAACGGGCCGGGACGATCTGCTCGGGCGTGCCCTCGGCACGAACCTCGTCGGCCGTCTTGCCAAAGGCGAGCGCCTTGGTCTGGGCCAGGAAGTTGCCCAGGAACAGCTCATGCACGTCCTGACCGCTATCGGTCGCAGGGTTGGCGGTATTGGCAAAGGCGATGAAATCGGCCGGAACCACCACGGTGCCCTGGTGCAGCAGCTGGTAGAAGGCATGCTGGCCGTTGGTGCCGGGCTCGCCCCAGAAGATCTCACCGGTGTCGGAAGTCACGGCGCTGCCGTCCCAACGGACATGCTTGCCGTTGGACTCCATGGTGAGCTGCTGCAGGTAGGCCGGGAAGCGGTGCAGGTACTGGCAGTACGGCAGCACGGCGTGGCTCTTGGAACCGAAGAAGTTGACGTACCAGACGTTGAGCAGGCCCATCAGCGCGACGGCGTTGTTCTCGAGTGGGGTGTTGCAGAAGTACTCGTCGATGGCGTGGAAGCCCTCGAGGAACTGCTGGAAGCGCTCGGGGCCGAGCACGACGATCAGCGACAGGCCCACAGCAGAGTCAACGGAATAGCGGCCGCCAACCCAGTTCCAGAAACCGAAGGCGTTGGCGGGGTCGATACCGAAGGCCTCGACCTTCTCGAGTGCGGTGGAGACGGCGACGAAGTGCTTTGCCACGGCCTCGGCGTTCTGCTCATCGGAGCCGTCGATGGCGCCCTGAGCCTTGAGCTGCTCGAGCATCCAGGTCTTGACCTCGCGAGCGTTGGTGAGGGTCTCGAGCGTGGTGAAGGTCTTGGAGACGATGATCACGAGCGTGGTCTCGGGATCCAGGCCCTTAAGCTTCTCGGCCTGGTCGTTGGGGTCGATGTTGGAGATATAGCGGCAGTCGATACCGGCGTCGGCATAGGGACGCAGAGCCTCGTAAGCCATGACCGGGCCCAGATCGGAGCCGCCGATGCCGATGGACACCAGGTGCTCGATCTTCTTGCCGGTAACGCCCTTCCACTCACCGGAGCGCACGCGCTCGGCGAAGGCATACATGCGATCGAGGACCTCGTGCACGTCGGCGACGACGTCCTGGCCGTCGACGATGAGCTGGCCCTTCTCGCTTGCCGGGCGGCGCAGCGCGGTGTGCAGGACGGCGCGGTCCTCGGTGGTGTTGATGTGCTCGCCGGAGAACATGGCGTCGCGGCGCTCCTCGAGCTTCACCTCACGGGCAAGATCGCACAGCAGCTTGACGGTCTCATCGGTCACCAGGTTCTTCGACAGATCGAAGTGCAGGTCACCGGCGTCAAAGCTCAGCTTGTTCACGCGCTCGGCATCGGCAGCGAACCAGGCCTTGAGGTCGATACCATCGGCCTCGAGCTTCTCCTGATGAGCCTCGAGTGCCTTCCAAGCGGCAGTCGACGTAGCATCGATAGGTGCGGCAACAGTTGCCATAGAGTCCTCCTCAGCATACGGGCGCACGCCTCCATGCGCCCGGACATTCAGATGCCACTATTCTAGCGCAGGTCAAGACTACAATCAGTGAGCGTTGCCAATCGGCCCCCAAACGGCAACCGATCAAAAAGGGACAGGCTTATTTTGGCAGGTCAAACGCTTTACCTACCAAAAATAACCCATCCCTTTATGGCAGATATTAGGCCGCGGCGCACACACTGCCGAGCAGCTCGCGCAGAGGAGACCCGATGCCCTCCAGCAGTTCGGGCGCAATGATGGCAAAAACGGGCACCTCGCCGGCTCCCACGACAGCAGGTACCTTGCCCTCCGAGACAATGCATCCATAAGGCACAAAGCCGTCTTCGCCGGCATCGAGCGCCGCCATGCGCCGCGCGAGCTCGCGCGCAAAGCCAGCAGTATCGGCATCGCCAATCGCCAGGACAAAGTCCATGCCTTCGTCGGTCGCCAGGGCCACGGCTTCGTCGACCAGCTCGTCTCCCCCGTCGCCCTCAACCGATCCGCAGCGGAAAAGCACACGCTCGAGTAGGGCCCGATCAAGCGAGCCGAGTGCCGCCGAGACAAGCTCATCGCGCGTATGCTTGTCTCCGCCCAGCACGACCAGCGCCTTGGTGCCACCGTAGTGAGCGACCAATCGTCCGCACCAGCGAGCCACGTCTCCATCCGCAACAAGGCGCGTCGGCATACCAAACCCATAATTGACCATCTTTTCCACAACCTTCCGTGCATATAGGCGCTACCAATCGTTAGGCCCATGCTACGAAGCGAGGTTTTCCGGGCTGTTTCGCACTCTTTAGAGCTGCGTTAAAAACCCGATGCAGCCGCACGACCATACCCGCCAAAAAGGGACAGGTTTTGACGGTGTCCGGTCGAGCGGGTATTATCGAACAGGTATTCGATAAGAACATGTGTTTGATGGAGGGACACGGATGGCGCACGAGCAGCACACCTATATCTGCATCGACCTCAAGACGTTTTATGCCAGCGTCGAGTGCGTCGACCGCGGGCTCAACCCGCTCACTACCAACCTGGTCGTTGCCGACGAATCGCGCGGGCGCACAACCATCTGCCTCGCCATCACACAAGCCATGAAGGACCTCGGGATACACAACCGCTGCCGTCTGTTCGAGATTCCCGACGGCATCGACTACATCAAGGCCGTACCGCGCATGCAGCACTACATGGAGGTGTCGGCGCAAATCTACGGTATCTATCTGGAATACGTGAGTCCGCAAGACGTTCACGTCTACTCAATTGACGAGTGCTTTATCGACGTGACGCCCTATCTGGACCTCTATCACACCGATGCGGAAGGGTTCGCCTGCATGTTGCGCGACGAGGTCCTGGCGCGCACCGGCATCACGGCGACGGTCGGCATCGGCCCCAACCTATTCCAGGCCAAGGTTGCGCTCGATATCACCGCCAAGCACGTGCTCAGTCGCATCGGCAAACTCGACGACGAGACCTTTCGCAAGGAGATCTGGCCCCATCGCCCCATCACCGACATCTGGGGCATCGGCCCCGGCGTGGCAGCACGACTCGAAAAATACGGCGTCTACGATCTGATGAGCGTCGCGGCGCTCGACGAAAACCTGCTTTACGACGAACTCGGCGTCAATGCCGAATATCTCATCGACCACGCCTTCGGGCGTGAGCCGACAACCATCGCCGATATCCAAGCCTATCGCCCGCAAGCGACTTCGACCACCACAGGACAGGTGCTCTCGAAGGGTTATGCCTACGAACAGGCCTATACCGTCTTGCGCGAGATGGTCGACAACGCCGTGTTGGACTTGGTCGATAAGCACGTAGTCTGCGACAGCATCTCGCTCTTTGTGGGCTACGCGAGCGAGCGCGCCGACATACGCCGCCTCGACGCCAGTGGTACAGCGCAATATGTGGACGGATGCGGGCACCTGCGCTCGAGCACGTCGAGTATCGTACCCACCGCAACCGCCGGCCCCGAGCTCGCGCCCCGTGCTCCCAAGCCCGTCCAGCGCGATGACGAAAGGCGTCGCCTGGTGCGCGAAGCGCAGGCAATCGATGGCATCTTTGTAGGAGAGCATGGCGGCAAACCGCGCGGTGGCTATGCCGCGCTGTTCGCGCATTCCAATGCATCCCACAAGCTGCCTGAACGCACTAATTCGTTTAAGAAGATCATGGGCTATTTCGATGATCTCTGGGCGCAAACCGTCGACCCGAAACGACCGGTCAAGCGCATCAACCTGGGATTTGGCAATCTTGTGCCCGAGGAATTTGCCACTATCGATCTGTTTAGCGATGTCGAGGCCGATGAGCGCGAGCGCGACCTGGCGCGCGCCGTGTTGGCCGTAAAAGGCAAGTACGGCAAGAACGCGCTCGTCAAGGGATTAAGCTTTACCGCCGGCGCCACCGCGCGCGAGCGCAACGATCAAGTTGGAGGACACCGTGCCTAAACCCAAACAACAGCCCATGCGCCCGCCGACCGCCTTCGAGCGCCTGGCGGACCCCGAGGGCAGACGCCGCGCAGCCGACCCCAACCTCACTGCCAACGGTGCCGTGCGCGCCAACCGCGCCGCACAGTTTATGCCCTTTGCCGCCCTCACGGGATACTACGAACTCGTGCGCAAGCAGGAAATCACCGTAGAGCAAAAACGTGAGCTCACGGAAGAAAAAGCCCTCGTACTTTCTAAAAAGCTCGAGGGTCTCAAACGTGGCGACTTGGTTCGTGTCACCTATTACGATACATACGGCTATCGCAGCCGCACCGGCATCCTCGACGAGGCGCTCCCCGCCTTCAAGCTCCTCAAGCTCCGAGACATAGCCATCGACTTCGACGACATCCAAGACATCGAACTGCGCGGACGAGCCTAGCCAAGGAAGCGCATCCAAGGCGCGCTTACAGCGTCATGACGTAGTAGCCCGCGTCTTTCACGGCCGTCTCGAGGACACCACGATCAACCGGCTGCTTAGAGCGCACGCGTGCCGTGTGGTCCGTATACGTCACCGTTGCCCACACGCCATCCAGCGCATTGAGGGCATTGGCTACGTTCTGAGCGCAGCCGTCACAGCTCATGCCGCCGATGAGCAGCTCATCGCTATAGGGATAGTGTGACGCATCGGTATCCACCACAACAACCTTTTTGGCCTTCTTGCCGCTCGCACCATCGCTGCAGCAACTCTTCCCGTGTGTCGAAGCGGCAATGCGACGCAGTCCAAAAAACATGCCGACGGCAATGACGGTCAGCACGATGAGATTCGCAGGGTTGAGCAAGTCACTCATGCGTTCCCCTTTCAGTTGCACTATCTAGATACCCCCATGGGGTGTCCCCATCTTAACCCAAAATCATGTCCGTTCGGTCAATTAGTTTCCCTCTTCAAACTTTTTTGTTGACCATGGCTTACTTTCGTGTATAGGTTTTCCTAGGCTAACAGTTTAGATCCGCAAGGAGCGACGTGACTCGAACCATAGACATCCCAACGTTTCAGGCAGCAGTCGTGCGCAACTGCTCCCCCACGCTCGCGGGCATCAAGCCGGCATCGCTCTTTACCTATCCAGGCACCTACGCCCACGGGGACGGCTCGACCGCAACAGAAACCATCGCAGAACGCCGAGCACGCCTGCTCAACGTTATCGCCCAGTGCAACCGCGAGCTTGACCCGCTTGGCATCCACCTGAGTGTTTTGGTCTGGCGGCCCTGCGGAGCGCTCGTGTACGTGTACCGAGCCAAAAGCCTCACCACCTATTTCGCGGACCCTCGCGCCAAAACGGCGCTCGCCTCGGAAGGCTACGACACGAGAGACCTTTCGACATGCCTTGTGCATTTGGCATCACGCATCACGCTCGCGAGTAATAACGTCGCGGAATGCGCCTGTAGCCAGACTCGATGCGCACTACCCCAGCAAGCTAGCTGCAGCAACGACTGCACCTGCGAGTTTCCGCACGAAATAGGCTACTTCCTAGGATATCCCTACGACGACGTGCACGAGTTTATCGTCCAGCGCGGCGAGAACTATAAGGTCTTTGGGGCCTGGAAGGTCTACGCAAATGTCGAGCAGGCACTTGCGGCGTTTGATGCCTACCGCGCCTGCACCCAATACTTCACCTTTGTCTATCAGCAGGGCTACAGCTTGGCGCAACTTGCCCAGGCAACCCGATAGAACATAGAAGCCGCGGCAACCTGCCGCACAACTGAAAGGACTCAACATGAGCAAGATCGCCGTCGTCTACTGGAGCGGCACGGGCAACACCGAGGCCATGGCAAACTTCGTTGCCGAGGGCGCAACCGGTGCCGGCGCCGAGACAGAGGTCATCTCCTGCGCCGACTTCTCCGCAGACAAGGCCGCTGGCTATGACGCCATTGCCTTCGGCTGCCCCGCCATGGGCTCCGAGGAACTCGAGTACGATGAGTTCCAGCCGATGTGGGACGAGGTCAAGGAGACTCTCGGTGACAAGAAGGTCGTCCTCTTTGGCTCCTATTCGTGGGCCGAGGGCGAGTGGATGGACAACTGGAAGGCCGACGCCGACGAGGCAGGCGTCAACGTGGTCGACTCCGTCATCTGTTACGACGCCCCCGACGACGAGGGCGAGACCGCCTGTCGCGCGCTTGGAGCGGAGCTGGCCTAGCGGCAATGAGCTCCGCCCGTAACGCACTCTGCACCAAAACACATTCGCGTCCCAACAAAAACGGGAGCCGGATCACATCCAGCTCCCGTTTTCTGCTATGCCAGTCATATAAAGCGACTACGAGATATTGCCCAAGAACGCCTTGGTGCGCTCGCTCTTGGGGTGGTCGAAGACCTCGCTCGGCGTACCCTCTTCTACAATGACGCCGCCGTCCATAAAGACGACGCGGTCGGCGACATCGCGGGCAAAGCCCATCTCGTGCGTCACGACGATCATGGTCATACCGTCGTGCGCCAGGTCGCGCATGACGCCCAGGACGTCGCGCACGAGCTCAGGGTCGAGCGCCGAGGTGGCCTCGTCAAAGAGCATGACGTGCGGGTTCATCGACAGGGCGCGGGCGATGGCAACGCGCTGCTGCTGGCCGCCCGAAAGCTGACTCGGCATAAAATCGATGCGCTCGGCAAGACCGACCTTGGTCAGCTCCTCGACGGCGATCTTCTCGGCCTCTTCCTTGCTGCGCTTGAGCACCTTTTGTTGCGCAAGCATGACGTTCTTTTTGACCGACAAGTGCGGGAACAGGTTGAACTGCTGAAAGACCATGCCCAGGTGCGTACGCACTTTGTTGAGGTCGACACCCTTGGCGCACACATCCACGCCCTCAACGATAATCGAGCCGCTCGTGGGATGCTCCAGACGATTGATGCAGCGAAGCATCGTCGACTTGCCCGAGCCCGAGGGGCCCAAGACCACAACGACCTCACCCTTGTGCACATCCAGATCGATATCGCGCAGGACCACGTTATCGCCAAAGGCCTTCTGGAGGTTCTTGATGCTGACGACGACCTCGTTCGAGTTATTGGTTTCGCTCATGATAGGACCTCCTTACAGACCGGCGATGTGATCGGCGGGCGTCGCGACAACCTGTCCGGCGCTCTTGGCGGGACGCTTCTTCTTGGTCTCGGTCGTGCCCAAAAGCCTCGCCTCAAGACCGCTCACCAAGCGAGCGAGCGGCAGGGTGATGACCAGATAGAACAGGGCGGCAACCACGTACGGTGTAATGGAGCCCGTCGTGGCCACGATGGTACGGGCGTTCATGACGATCTCGACCACACCCACGGCGGCAAGCAGCGACGTATCCTTGTAAAGCAAGATAAACTCGCTGGTCAGCGTAGGCAAAACATTGCGGAACGTCTGCGGAATCATAACGTAGAGCAGCGTCTGGAAGGCATTCATGCCCAGAGAGCGAGCAGCCTCGTTTTGTCCCTTGGGGATCGATTGAATACCGGCGCGGAAGATCTCACACAGATAGGCAGACGAATTCATGGCCATGACGATGACGCCCAAAACATAGTCGTCCACCTTGACGCCGGCCAACGGCAGACCGAAGAACGCGATATAGATCTGCAGGAACGCCGGCGTACCGCGAATGATATTCACGTAGATGCCGGCGAGGCAGCGCAGGATGCGCGACTTGGAGATGCGCATAAGCGACAGGGCAAAGCCAAAGGGAATTGCCAGCGGAAACGCCACGAGCACGATCGAAAGCGACATAAGGAAGCCCTTGAAGACGATCGGCAGGCTCTGGACCAAAATGACCGGGTTCAGGAACAGGCGCAGGAACATATTGGAGTTCCACGCCTCGACCCACGGCTGCTCCTTAAGGTCGGCCAGGAAGTTATCGAATGCCGTCACGCCCTTAATCTCGACGGGAGGAATCTTGGAGATCTTCTTGGTCGAACCGTCGGCGAGCGTATAGGTGCCGCTAAAGGCCTCATCGCCGCCCTCGACGGGGAAGGTCACGCCGTAAACCTCGACGCGGAAATAGCCGCCGGCAGGCGCCGTCTCGCCAAAGTCAATCTTGAGCGTCTGGCCGTCAGCCTTGCACGTGGGCTTCATGGGCGTACGATCCATGAGGTCCTCGCCCGAGAGCATCGTCAATCGCGTGTCATCGGTACCAAACGTCGTGCCGTCGACAAACGTCAGCGAAAGACCGCTCAGCTCCTCGTCGGCATCGGCCTGAACTTCCCAAGTGATGCGCGTCTCGGTGCCGCCGACCACATCGCTACCCGAACCGGTATTGGGTCGGGCGGTAATCTTTGCGGTCTCAAGCGCCTGGGCGGTCGTGGGCACGCAGGCCCCCGCGCATACCAGGGCGAGCGCCACAGCCAGGGCACAGGCCAGCTTTTGGAGCATCGAGGGCAGTGGAAAACGCTGCTCCGCGGCCCCTTTGTTCAGTCGAGACAAGGTGGCTCCTATCGTAGAAGTTGCCGGCAAAACGAGACGGAAACGCTCTCCGTCAAGAGAAGCGCAAAGGCCCTTTCCGCCAAAACGGAAAGGGCCCGCGCGCAATCAAGTAGTTATTTTACTTGATATTGTACTTAGCCATGAGGGCGTCGACGGTACCGTCGTCGGTCAGGTCCTTGATAGCCTGGTTGATGTCGTCCTTGAGCTTGGTGTTGCCCTGGTTGATGGCGATGGCGTACTCCTCGCCGGTGCTGATCTGCTTGATGGTCTGGCAGGTGTTGAACTGCTCGGCGGTCAGCTGGCTGGCAACGGAGCGGTTGGTGACTACGGCGTCGCCCTTATCGGACTGCAGGGCGCTGAAGCACTCGGTGGCGTCCTTGTAGGGGACGATCTTGGCCTTGGGGAAGTTCTCCTGGGCAAAGGCCTCGGCGGTCGAGCCAGACTGGACGATGATGGTAGCGTCGGCGTTGTTGAGCTTCTCGCTGTAGTTGTCGGCCGTGATGTCGGTGTTATCGACCTTGGTCACGATAGCCTGATCGTCCATGTAGTAGGAATCAGAGAAAGTGACTTCCTTCTCACGCTCGGGCGTGTCGGTGATAGCCGCGATGGAAACGTCATACTTGGCGCCCGAAGCGACGCCCGGAACCAGCGTGTCAAAGTCATTGTTGACATACTCGACATCCAGGCCCAGCTTGTCGCCGATAGCCTTGATGAGCTCAAGGTCAAAGCCCTGATAATCGCCGTTGTCATCTTTGTACTCAAACGGAGCGTACTCGGCAGAGGTGCCGACGGTCAGCGTACCGTCCTTGACGAGCGCGTACTCCTTGGAGCCGTCGACCTTCTCGACCTTAGCGTCGTCAGAGCTGCTGGAACCGGCATCAGAACCAGAGGTGGCGTTGGACGAACCGCAGCCCGTCAGAGCAAGGGCGAGCGCCATAGCACCCGTGGCGGCAAATGCGCCAAGCTTCTTCAGCTTCATAATGAGTCTCCTTCCGGTGACCTCGTTTGATTCAGAGGTCTGCAAAAACTGTTGGCTATTATGCACCCGGAATTACGAATCTGCAATGAGAAAACTGATTGAAACAAACCCATAACGTGAATGGAATACTCTACTTTGTGACAGTCATTACTGCTGCAATGACCTTAATAGTCTAATTTCAGCTGCATAACCTGCAAGTTCGTTCGGAGTCTCCAAAATAAACGGCAGCGAACGCAAGTGGCCATTCGATACAATATTCTGCATAACCTGCATACCGCCACCAAATTCCTCGCTGCCAAGGTATCCCTTGCCGATGCACTCGTGACGATCTTTATGGGCGCCACAAGGGTTCTTCGAATCGTTGATGTGTACGGCGTGCAAACGATCGATACCCACCACGCGGTCGAACTCGTCGAGTACGCCGTCCAGATCATGGATGATGTCGTAGCCAGCATCGCTCACATGACAGGTATCCAAACAAACGCCCAGCTTATCGGACAGCTCTGGGCACTTGGCGGCAACGCCCTCGATAATGCACGCCAGTTCCTCAAAGCTGCGGCCCACCTCGGTACCCTTGCCGGCCATGGTCTCGAGCAGCACCGTCGTCTGCTGGCCCTCAAACATCACCTGGCACAGGGTGTCGACAATCATCTGAATACCGGCGTCGGAGCCCTGCCCCACATGCGCACCGGGATGGAAGTTGTAGTAGTTGCCGGGCAGCGCCTCCATGCGCCGCAGGTCCTCTGCCATGGCCTCCAGGGCAAACTCGCGCGCCCGCTCTTTGGCTGAGCAGGGGTTGTAGGTATACGGGGCATGCGCCACCAGCGGTCCAAAGTCGTTTTGCGCCATAAGCTCGCGCAGAGCCGCCACGTCATCCATGTCAAGTTCTTTTGCCTTGCCACCGCGCGGGTTGCGCGTAAAGAACGCAAAGGTATTGGCGCCAATGGACAGCGCCGTCTCCCCCATTGCCCGATAGCCCTTCGTCGTCGAAAGATGACACCCGATCGTCAGCATCTCCAGCTCCCTCCTCATCAGTTGCGGAAAAATACGGTCTATTGGTGCCCTATTTTGGCGCAAACAGACCATATTCCACCGCAAGTTATAAAAGAGGCATCAGGGGCAAAGGCCTCCAAGGCATTCCAGGCGTTGGCGCCATGCCCCCACGCCCTAAAGTTTCAAGCGAATCGCATCGATGATGTGCGCACAGCGCTGTGTAGCGGCTAGGGACATGATGGGGCTTTCGAGTTTCCCCGCCTGAATGAGCTGTGTAGCATGCGATGCCTCACCGTAAAAATCATCGACCTCAAACGGTGCATCGATTTCGAGTGCTCGACCGTCGGAGTACTTCACATGGGCGAGCTCGGGGCGATGAAGACGCTCGATTTCCAACGAGCCCCGCTCACAGGCAATCGTTAAGCGGCTTTCATATGCTGCTTTGCCGTCGCACACCATATGAATGGGTATACCGCCGACGCTCATATGGATCTCGTCGGCCCAATCGACACGGCCGCCTGATACGTCACGCCAGCGAACTTCACGGGACGAAACCTCGCAAGCGCCCGCGAGCAAATCCTCAAACCAACCGACTGCATAGCAGCCCATGTCATATAGACAGCCGCCCTGCAGCGGATCAAGCAGATAGCCCGAAGGAGACTCGCCGTAATCGAGCTTTTGCACGCTTTCAATCGAGACGATACGGCCAAGCTCACCCGACGCAAGCAAGTCTTTCACGCGAGTGCGCATCGGGCAAAACCGATTCTTCATCGCCTCCATAAACAGCACGCCGCGCTCGCGAGAGGTGGAGGCGATCGAGAGAGCCTCTTCCTCACTCAAAACGGCCGGCTTTTCGCACAGCACGGCCTTTCCGGCGCACAGCGCGCGACAGGCCCAACGCGTATGCATGCCATGCGGAAGAGCCAAGTAGATTGCGTCGACATCGGGGTCGGCAATCAGCGCGTCATAAGCCGCATCGCCGCTATCGTCGGCCGAGGCATGGCCATGCGCAGCATCGATCGAAAACACTCGGCAAAATTCCTCGACATGTGCAGGAGTGCGACCGGCCGCAGCCACCAGCCGTGCCCCGTCGACCTTCTTGAGCGACGATGCAAATCGATGAGAAATGTGCCCAGCGCCCAAAATGCCCCAACGAACCCCACGCGAATCATTACATGAATCCCGATGGCCCACGACAGCCCCCTTCAGTTGCGGTGGAATAGTCCCTGTTTAAGTCCTATTCTGCCGCAAACAGGAACTATTCCACCGCAAGTTATAAAAGGGTCACGAGGAGCGCGTTTTGCCGAAGGCCTTAAGCACTGCCGTCACGGGGCCAGGCTGGAAACGTCGGCGCACGTCATCGAGACGCTCGGGGTATCGATATGCTGTGGGCAGTGGCGCGCGCATTTGCCGCACTTGACGCAATTGCTCACCAGCTTGGCCTCGCTTGTGCGCACCGCGCTCGCCGTAAAGTACTGCGATAGACCCGTAAACCAGCTGTGCGCATAGCTTGCGTTGTAGGCGGCAAAGCAGCCGGGAATATTGATGCCCTTGGGACATGGCATGCAGTAGCCGCATCCCGTGCAGGGCACACGGTTCGATTTTTCAAACTCCGTCAGCACGTGCGCGATGGCATCGAGCTGAGTAGCTGTCATCGAATCCGGCAGGGCCTGATCGGCCAACACCGCGTTCTCATCCACCTGCGCGGTATCGGTCATACCCGAAAGCAGCATCGTCACCTGAGGATGATTCCAGACCCACGAAAGACCCCAGGCGGCAGGAGTGCGCAAATGCGGGTCACGGGCACTATCGAGCACAGCGCGGGCCCGTGGCGGCAGCTTGCCCGCTAAACGCCCGCCCAGCAGCGGCTCCATCACAAACACCGCGAGGCCTCGCTCGGCGGCGGCCATGAGCCCCGCTGTTCCCGCCTGATATCGCTCTCCAGCGTAATTGTACTGGATCTGGCAAAAGTCCCAGTCATATGCGTCAAGCATCGTGAGGAAGTCCGCCGCACTGCCGTGGTACGAAAAACCTATCTGGCGAATACGCCCCGCAGCCTTTTGGTGCGCAATCCAGTCCTCGATACCCAACGCTACCACGCGCTCCCACTGCGCGGGCGAGGTGATGTTGTGCATAAGGTAATAGTCGATATGGTCAGTCCGCAGGCGCCGCAGTTGCTCATCGAAGAACCGGTCGAAATCCTCCGCGCACTTGCACGAAGCATGCGGCAACTTGGTCGCCAGCAACACCCGGTCACGCAGCCCCAAGCGCTCAAGCGAGGCGCCCACGCACGCCTCGTTACCGGGATAGAGATACGCGGTGTCCAGATAATTAATCCCCTGCTCCACCGCACGGGAAATGATGGCGTCGGCTGCCTTCGCATCCGGGCGTCCCGGCGCACCGGGAAACCTCATGCAGCCCAGCCCCAACGCCGAGATACGGTTGCCGCTTTTGGGGTCAACGCGATATTGCACGGCCCCTCCCCTCCCATCGAAGCCCTGACAAGGCGAAACACAATGGTCACGCAGCCGAAACATCGTGGAATCGCAATCGAGAACGTATCGTAACGCAGCAGAAATCGAGCCGTCACGGCACCGCTTTAACATCAGCAAAAAGCCCGATGAAAGGAGCCGGGCATGACCACGCGCATGTCTTTGCGGTCTGCCCCGCAGCGTAACGTCCAGACAAACGTTTCTTTTTTATAACAGCCGCCCCGCGCACCCACCAATCACCCCGGCAGCATACAATCCATCAGGCGTCCCTTACGCGGGCGCCTTTTATATGGGGAGATGATTCGCATGCAGATCAACAAGGTCGCCTTTATCGGCAAGGGCGGCGTCGGCTTGCTCTACGGCAGCATGATTGCCAAGGCCCTCGGCAATGACGCCGTCGAATACGTTATGGATGACGCCCGTTTTGAGCGTCACGCGGGCGATGCGCTCACCGTCAACGGAAAGCCTTGCGATCTCACGTCCGTCCGCGCCAGCGAGGCAGCGCCCGCCGATCTGGTCATCCTGACGGTCAAGACCACCGGTCTCGACCAAGCACTCAAGACTATGGAGCGTGTCGTGGAACCCAACACGCTCATCGCCTCGCTGTGCAACGGCATTACGAGCGAGCAAAAGATTGCCGAGCGCTTTGGCTGGGAGCACACCGTCCTGGGTATCTGCCAAGGCATGGACGCCGTGTTCCTCAACGGAGAGCTCACCTTTACCAATGCGGGCGAGATTCG
The DNA here is from genome assembly GCA_902494765.1 of uncultured Collinsella sp. GTDB lineage: Bacteria > Actinomycetota > Coriobacteriia > Coriobacteriales > Coriobacteriaceae > Collinsella. The sequence goes on along the minus strand of CABUUK010000001.1, from coordinate 53,189 downwards.
CTTTGGCGCGGCAGCGGGCACCAAGCCCGCAACCGTTACCGCTATCGACGAGCTCTACACGCGCTGCGGCATCGCCCATACCGTCGAGAGCGACATTGCGCACCGCATGTGGGCCAAACTCATGCTCAACGACGGCATCAACCAGACCTGCATGGCCTACGGCGGGACCTACGGAAGCGCCACGGAGCCGGGCTCCGAGCAGCGCCGCTGTTTTGTCTCCGCCATGCGCGAGACGCTTGCGGTTGCCAACGCCGAGGGCGTTGAGCTGACCGAGGCAGACCTGACGCAAATGGTGCACCTCATCGAGGGAATCGACCCCGTCGGTATGCCCTCGATGGCTCAAGACCGCATCGCACAACGAAAAACCGAAGTCGAGGAGTTCGCGGGCACCATTTGCCGCCTGGCCGCCAAACACGATATCCAAGTGCCGCAAAACGATTGGCTCTACCAGAGGATTCGCGAAATAGAAAGCAGCTGGTAGTGCTCGGCATACTGCAGCCAACAGATCCAATGGCAAAGCCGCCGCAAGGAGCACTCCCCTCGCGGCGGCTTCCTTTTTCATCTTTGGCCAAAAATCAGCTTCAGAACGGTTAGAGCTGCGACTCCGACGCCTGGTCCTCATCGTCGCGACAAAGGACTACGCCCGCACTTCCCAGCAGCGCGGCCGCGATCAACACGCCAACCACGATAGAGGCAGCCTCACAAGACCCCTGCATGCCCGCGACGAGCGCGGCCGTGGGACCAAGGCAGCCAAGCATCAACGCGACGGCGGCAACGGCGATATCTCGAGCATTCACAAGACCACTTCCTCCAAGAGAAAGACCTTATTTCTCAAGAACCAGTGTGCCCCGCATCCATACGCCCAGCGTACCGCCACGGTAAGGGCTCTGTTAACTCAAACGCATACATAGAACGGACGTCCTTACGTTGCCCTAAAGCTCGGTAAAGACGCCCGTCCGCCAAATATCCGTGATGCAGAAAAATTACCAACCGGTGTAGTAGTCGGTGGTTCCGGCAGCGCAGCCGGAGTCATAGACTTTGCAATCACCCTTGGAGCCCGTAAAGGTCGAGCCCTGGGCCATATCGCCCGCGGCAACAACGTAATAGCCGTCGGAATCGCGCCAGAAGCCCTCAGAATCCTGAGTCCATTCGCCCGTGCGATAGTGATAAAGCACATTGCTGCTGTAATAGGTCTCGCGGCGCCCGTTGTAGTTATTGACACCCGCAGAGCGCGTCAGGCCCGATCCGTTCGCGTAGGACGCGGCGGACGCGTAGGACGGAGTGTAACCGGCGTTGTAGTACGAAGCCTCGGCGACCTCGGCAGCCTCCGCCTCGGCGGCAGCTTCGAGCGCTTCGCGCTTGGCATCCTCAAGCGCAGTGCGCAGCTCATCGAGCTCGGTCGACTTGGCGTCGACCTCCCCCATCGTCAACAGGTTACCCGCACCGTCGATGCAACCCTGCAACACAGCGCGCTCGTCATCGGTGGCATAGTCGCCATACATATTCATAATGATCTGAGCGCGCATCTCCAGGGAATCGCGCTTGGCCTCCATCGAGGCGTTCCACTCCTGCATGGAACCATAACCATCGCCGCGATAGTCAACGGGCTGTACCAGCGTCGTCTCGGACGGCGTAGATCCAACCGTATCGGACAGTGTTGCGGCGTGGGCATCAGCTGCACCAGCGCCCGCCAAAAGTGCCACGGCCAGAGCGGCGGAAAGGGCGGCGGCTTTCGGTTTTCGTGAATCGATCCTCATGTAGCTGGAAACCTCCGTAGTGCGTTTTTGCTGCGTTTGAGCTGCGTGTGATTCGATCGCGCTGCATAGTACCCCGAGCAAATCGCGACCTGCGGTTTTACTCAAAAGGCGCACGTCAATTGCGTAAAACTCACATCCTCTCAACAGGAGTTTTTCACAACTCGAATGCATAAAGCGTGTCAAAAACCATGTTTTTGCACCCGCTCTATGCAAAAAAGGCGCCTGTGCAACCATTGTTCGCACAGGCGCCTTGAGCAGGCATTTTATGCAGTTATACCTATCGAGTCGCAAGGGGTCCTTGCACAAGTCGCCTTACTCGTCCAGCGCGGCGAAGGCCTGCTTCAGATCCCAAATGATATCCTCGGCGTTCTCGGTACCGATGGAAAGACGGATCGTGGAGGGCGTGATGTTCTGCTCGGCGAGCTCCTCGGCAGAGAGCTGGGAGTGCGTGGTGGTAGCCGGGTGCACGACGAGCGACTTGACGTCGGCCACGTTGGCGAGCAGCGAGAAGACCTGCAGATGATCGATGAACTTCCAAGCCGCCTCCTGGCCACCCTTAATCTCAAAGGTAAAGATCGAGGCACCGCCGTTGGGGAAATACTTCTGGTAGAGCTCGTGATCGGGGTGCCCAGGCAGGCTCGGGTGGTTCACCTTGGCGACATGGCTGTCACCAGCCAGGAACTCAACGACCTTCTTGGTGTTCTCAACATGACGGTCAACGCGCAGCGACAGAGTCTCGGTGCCCTGGAGCAGGACCCAGGCGTTGAACGGGCTGATGCAGGCGCCCTCGTCACGCAGCAGGATAGCGCGGACATAGGTTGCGAAGGCGGCGGGACCGGCAGCCTCGGCAAACGAGACGCCATGGTAGGAGGGGTTGGGCTCGGCGATCTGGGCGTACTTTCCGCTCGCCTTCCAATCGAAGTTACCGCCGTCGACGATCACACCGCCCAGCGAGGTGCCGTGGCCGCCGATGAACTTGGTTGCGGAGTGGACGACGATGTTGGCACCATGCTCCAGCGGACGGAACAGATACGGGGTGCCGAAGGTGTTGTCGACGACAACCGGCAGACCGTGCTTCTTGGCGATCTCGGAGATGGCGTCGATGTTGGGGATGTCGGAGTTGGGGTTGCCGAGCGTCTCGAGATAGATGACCGTGGTGTTGTCCTTGATGGCCCCCTCGACCTCTTCCAGGTTATGGGCATCGACGAAGGTGGTCTCGACGCCAAACTGGGAGAGCGTATGCTCCAGCAAGTTGTAGGAGCCACCGTAGATAGTCTTCTGGGCAACCACATGGTCACCGGCCTGGGCAAGGGCCTGCAGGGTATAGGTGATGGCAGCAGCACCGGAGGCGACGGCAAGACCTGCCACGCCACCCTCGAGCGCGGCGATACGATCCTCGAAGACGCCCTGGGTGGAGTTGGTCAGACGGCCGTAGATGTTTCCGGCGTCGGCAAGACCAAAGCGGTCGGCGGCGTGCTGGGAGTTGCGGAACACATAGCTCGTGGTCTGGTAGATAGGCACGGCACGGGAGTCGGATGCAGGATCGGCACTCTCCTGGCCAACGTGCAGCTGCAGGGTATCGAAACCAAAGGTGTGCTCGGGGTTGTTGATGAACTGGCTCATGATGATCTCCTTGATCGAACAAAAGTTAATAAATTAGAGAGAAGTAAGTCGCTGTCTCCTGATCACGCCGACGGGCGCAAACAGGAGCCCGGCATTCGTCTTAGTAAGCAATTCATATGCGGGCCTCCTTTCGCATCCCGGTTCCGTGGTTGGCTTAATTACCTACCGCCTTTGTGTGTTTTGAATAGTACGAGCACTGTTTCCCTCGGTCAATCACTTAAAAGCGCTAACCTGTTATCGGTTTTATAGATAACACTCGAAAGGATGGCGCCGATGACCCTCCAGCAGCTTCGCTTTTTGATCGCCGTGGCAGAGTCCGGCTCAATCAATGCCGCAGCCCAGCGCCTCTATACCGCTCAGTCCAACATCTCAAACGCCGTCAAAAGTCTGGAGCAGGAACTCCACCTGGAGATCTTTACGCGCTCCAGCCGCGGCGTCACGCTCACCAACGACGGCACCGAGCTTTTGGGCTATGCGCGCCAGGTCGTAGAGCAGGCCGATATGCTCGAGGCCCGCTACGAGGACGGCGGCACCCCGCAAGCCCGCCTCGCCATTTCCGCCCAGCACTACGCCTTTTCGGTCGAGGCCTTTGTCAACGTGGTCGAGCGCTGCCGCGACAGCAAGTTCGAGTTCATCATGCGCGAGACCACCACATCGCAGATCATCGATGACGTCCGCGCGTTTCGCAGCGACATCGGCATCCTCTATCTGGACGACTTTAACGCCCGCGTTCTGCAGAAGGCTTTTGCCGATGCGCGCGCGAGCTTCCATCCCCTATTCGACGCGACGGTCCACGTCTTCGTTAGCGAGCGCCACCCGCTTGCCCGCCGCCCGCAGCTGTCCCTTGCCGACCTCACACCCTATACGCGTTATAGCTTTGAGCAGGGAACCTCAAACTCCTTCTATTACGCCGAGGAACCGTTTAGCTACATCCCCTGCGATCGCAACATTCGAGTCTCTGACCGCGGCACGCTCACCAACCTGCTGATCACCTCGAACGGCTACACGCTCTCCACCGGCGTGCTCTCAAACGAAATGCAATGGGGCATGGCATCGATTCCGCTGGCAGATGCCCCGACGATGCACGTAGGCTATATCATGCACGATGAACGCAAGCCCTCTTCCCTGTTGCAGCAATACCTCGACGAGCTCGACCGCATCATCCAAGAAAACCAGCCATCAGAGGACGGGGTAGATATGGTAGATTGCTAGCTCTCGGCGAATGCGGCGCTACAATGGTCACTCACACGAAACGTACCCAACGAAAGGAACCATGTGAAGGTCATCATCTACACCGACGGCTCGGCCCGATCAAATCCGGGACGCGGCGGCTACGGCGCCGTGCTCAAATACACCAACCCCGCCGGCAAGACCTTCACCTCCGAGCTTTCGCGCGGCTACGCCAAGACCACCAACAACCGCATGGAACTCATGGCGGTCATCGTGGCGCTCGAGGCGCTCAACCGCCCCTGCGACGTCGAAGTCCATTCCGACTCGCAGTACGTCGTCAACGCCTTTAACAAGCACTGGATCGACGGCTGGAAAAAACGCGGCTGGAAGACCGCCAACAAGCAGCCCGTCAAGAACCGCGATCTGTGGGAGCGCCTGCTCACCGCAAAGAGCAAGCACAAAGTGGAGTTCATCTGGGTTAAGGGCCACGCCGGCCATGAGCTCAATGAGCGCTGCGACGAGCTTGCCACCACGGCGGCCGACGGCAGCAACCTCGATATCGACGCCGGCTTTAACGAGAGCGACCTGTAACGGCGTTTTCACACGCTATTTCCTGCCCCCTCGCGCTACACTCATCCTGTAAACCGAACGGCACGAGGGGGATACATGCTGCGTATAGCGACCATCGGCACATCCATGATTACCGACGACTTTATCCAGGTCGTCAACGCCAACGACCAAGCCGCGTTTGTGGGCACGCTCTCGCGCGATGCCAATCGCGGTACCGCCTTCACCACTAAGCACGGCGGCGAGCGTAACTTCACCGCGCTTGACGAGCTTGCGTCCGCTGCCGACGTCGACGCCGTCTATATCGGCAGCCCCAACGCGCTCCATCACGAGCAGGCCCTTGCCTGCATCGCCGGTGGCAAGCATGTCATCGTCGAGAAGCCCTTCTGTGCCACCGAAGCGCAGGCGCTGGAAGTCTTCCGCGCTGCCGAGGCAGCAGGTGTCGTGGCCCTCGAGGCCATGCGTCCCCTCCACGACCCCGCCTTCCACGCCATCGAGGACGCCCTGGGCGAGATCGCCCCCATCCGCCGTGCCTCATTGCGCTTTGGCAAATATTCCTCGCGCTATAACGAGATTCTCGCGGGACGCGCCACCAATATCTTCGACTGCAATATGGCATCGGGTTCCCTCATGGACATTGGCGTCTACACCGTCGAGCCCATGGTCGAGATTTTCGGCATGCCCTCCGGCCTTACGAGCATGGCTACTCTGCTCGACCCCACCACGCGACAGCTCACGCACGGCCCCATCGACGGCTGCGGTTCCATCCTCGCCAGCTACGGCGGCGGCCGTATCTCCGTCGAGCTCGCGCACTCCAAAATAACAAATGACCTGCTGCCCTCGCAGATCGAAGGCGAGCGCGGCACTATCCAGATCGACCATCTGTCCACGCCCCGCAACGTCCGCATCGACTATCGCGGCGACGTCGCACGCGGCTCGGCGACCGAGGCACCGCGCGAACAGGGCGACAACGGCCGCGTGCTCGACCTGCCCAAATCGAGCAACACGATGGAATACGAGCTCGCCGACTTTATCACCGCCATCAACGGCGTTCATCACGTCAAAGATGAGATTTGGGAAACGCCGGCAGGACGTCACGAGCTCGGACACTACCGCGATGTCACGCTTGTCTCGTTGCGCATCATGGATGCCGTGCGCCAGCAGGCCGGCATTACCTTCCCGGCCGATGCAGGCAAGCAGGCCTAGCGATGGGCTTCTTCGATACGTTCTTCTCCAGCGTCACCGGCGGCAGTCGAGAGCCTCAAAAACCATCAAACGTCGAGCTCGAGCTGCGCCGTAGGCTCACCGTGCTCGCAAGTGACGAGGCCACTCAAGACGCCCCGCAGCGCTATTTCCTGCGGTGGGAGGGGCAGGTCCAGGGCGTCGGTTTCCGCTTCACCAACACCAACCTCGCACAGGCGCGCTCCCTCACCGGCTGGGTGCGCAATATGGAAGACGGCTCGGTTGAGATGGAGCTACAGGGCACGCCGGCAAACATCCTATCTCATCTCGAAGCGCTTCATGCCTCCTACGAGCGCATGGGGACGCGTTTTCGCCTCGTAGACGCCCAGACCCGGACCCCACTTGCCAATGAAGACGGTTTCAGTCCTCATTATTAGTATTGTGTGCTAAATACGGTATCATTTACCTACGACCGTTAATAGAAAAGAGGCGAGGCGCATGGCGGTGCAAAGAAGGAATACCAAGCAGCGAAAGCTGGTTCTTGACGCCGTGCGCCAAAGCTATAACCATCCCACCGCCGACGAAATCTACAACGTTGTGCGCGCGCAGGATGACAAAATCAGCCGCGGTACGGTCTACCGCAATCTCAATCTCTTGGCCGACGCCGGCGAAATCCTCTCCATCAAGACGCCGGGCGGCAGCCGCTTCGATCGCACGATCGAGCCGCATGCGCATATCATCTGCACCTCGTGCAGCCGCGTCATCGACGTACCGCTCCCCTTCGATGCCCAGCTCGACGCCAAGGCGTCCGAGCAAATCGGCTGGCACGTCACGTCGCACTACACCATCTTCGAGGGTCTCTGCCCCGACTGCCGGTAGATGTTTGGGACATGCCTACTCGGCAAGCAGGCGACGCAGTTCTTCTTCGACCGTGTGCGCATAGCGGACGCGGTCGTTGATGCCACGCATAGAGGGATTGCAGCTCTCCATTAGATAAGGATGGCCCACGACGTTGAGCATGTCGCGGTCGTTTTCGTTATCGCCAAACGCCATCATCTCATCGGGCGAAATACCCAGGGCGCGACCGTAATCGGCAAGCGCGGAGCCCTTGCCCGAACCAAAACCGATAAAGTCCGTCCATTCGGTTCCCGACGTCATCACGTCGACACGGTCGCTAAAGAGGCGCTCGAAATACTCCAGGGCCGCCGGCTGATTCGCCTCGGGTGTCTGGAAGGCAATCTTAATGACGTCCTCGTCGATCTCCTCGGGGCGGTCGACCACCGCCACATCGCAGTGGACCTCATAGCGCAAATGGTCGACGAACGCATCGTTGCCGCTCATGGTGTAGAGGTGTCCCTCACACGAAAGGGTCACGTCGGCATGGTGATACGCAACCACGGCATTCGCGATATCCATAGCAAGGCTACGCTCCATGGAACGCTTGACAACGGCACGTCCCTCGCTCATCACCAGGGCTCCGTTTTCGCATACATAGGCGAGCTCATCGGCCACCGGGGCAAACAGGTAGCGCAAGCTCGCATATTGACGGCCGCTTGCCGGCATAAACACGATGCCGCGACGATGCAACTCATCAATGAGCTCAAAGGCCTCGGGGCGTGGCTCGCGCTCCCCAGGATGCAGCAACGTACCATCCAAATCACAGGCGATCAGCTTGATTCCCTCAAGACCCATATGTTCCCCCAAAGCATCTCATCAACAGCAAGACGGACTTTGAATAGTTGCCCCTCAAAGTCCGTCTTACGCATACGCACGTTAACCGCGCGCCTTCTTTACGATCGTAAAGTCTGGAGCCATACTCACAACGGCATCCGCCGCACTCGACGCAAAGCGCCGGTCCGTATCGAGTTCACGGGTAACCACCGAGAGCCGTACGCCCTCGACGCCCCGGAGCATGCGGCCCAAAACAGGCTGCACCGGCGTATACATGCGCACGGTATGCTCGTCCGAATCGCCTCGGAAAAGCGGCGTGTGCATATTGCCGATCTCCCAGCACGCATGCGCGAGCGCAATCGGGTCCATGCGGTCGACTTCGACCAAATAAACCTCAGCGCTGCGCAGACGTACGACAACCACCACGGGCACCGCACCCGTGTGGTCGATAGCGAGCACGTCACCGTCGGCAAGACGACCGCCGTCGGCAGTATCCAGCCGAACATCGACCGTGCGCCCCAGCTCCGTCACGCCCACAAGAGCGCATACATCAGCCTGGTCCCAATCGAGCAGCAGCTCGTCAACTTCAAAGACGCCGCCCAGCTTCCGGCGAAGCAGGAGTTCATAGGACGGATCGTTGAGATTTCCCAAGCATGTCGTCGAAACCAAGCGCTCAGGCATACTCTAACCCTCGACCTCGACGAGCTCGATATCAAAGTTGAGGTCCTTGCCGGCCAGCTCGTGGTTGGCGTCGAGCGTCACGGCCTCGGGCGTTACGTCGATGACCACGGCGGGGACGGGCATGCCGCTCGGCGTGGACAGAAAAAGCTTCATGCCCTTCTCGATCTGCTCGATGTTGGGAACCTGTTCGGCCGGGAAGGTAATAACCATCTCGGGATTGTGCTCGCCGTAGGCATCGGCAGCAGGAATGTGCACGGTCTTCTTCTCGCCCACCTGCATGTCGACAACAGCGGCGTCGAAGCCCTTGATCATCTGACCGGCGCCGCAGGTGAACTCCAGCGGCTCGCCGCGATCGTAGGAGCTATCGAACTGCGTGCCGTCATCGAGCGTGCCGCGATAATGGGTCTTGACCTTCTTGCCCTGGTTGGACATGGTAACCTCCGTGATAAGGGCGGCGCACAACGCGGGCCGCCGTGAACATATGGCGCTAACTATACCCTAGTCATACAATTCAATGACAGTTTGCAAAGAAACGCTGCAACCGGAGGAACCATGGCATATCCCGTATTTGACCTACACTGCGACACCGCCGACCGCATCGGCTGGGCCACGCTCGATCTCGACCTGCGCTTTACCGCCGGCACCGACGGTTATTTCCCCGGCGACGAAACGCATCCGCAAGATTTCGACCTCATCGAGGGCAACGCCTGCGCCATCTCGCTCGCAAAGATCGGCAACACGCCATGGGCACAGTGCTTCGCCACGTTTGTCCCCGACGAGATTCCCACCGCCCACGCCGCGCGCTTCCAGGCGCAGATCATGGCGCATATGAGCGGCCAGGCAATGCTCAACCACGACCGCATGGTCAACGTGCGCAGCGCCGCAGACATTCGCCCCGCGCTCAAAGACGGCAAGGTCGCCTGCATCCACACCATCGAAAACGCCACGTTCTTTGCCGAGGACCCCGCGCTGATCGAGGTGCTCAAGAGCTTGGGCGTACTCATGTCATCGCTCAGCTGGAATGCGCAGGGACCGCTCGCGAGCGGACACGATACCCACGCCGGCCTCACCGCCGCCGGCATCGAGGCACTTACGCAGATGGAGCACGCCGGCATGGTGCTTGACGTCTCCCACCTCAACGATGAGTGCTTTGACGAGGTTGTCGCCCACGCCACACGTCCCTTCGTCGCCAGCCACTCCAACTCCCGTGCGGTTTGCGGCGTCAAACGCAACCTTACCGACGACCAGTTCCGCACCATTCGCGACATGGGCGGTATCGTCGGCCTCAACTACTGCAGCGAGTTCCTTTTCAACGACGCAACCGACAAGACCGCCGCAGACGTCACCTTCGACCAGCTAGCGGCACATATCGAGCACTGGCTCGACCTGGGCGGCGAGGACGTCATCGCGCTCGGCGGCGACTGGGACGGTGCCACGGTGCCCGCCTTCCTCTCCGATGCCAGCAAGATGCCCGAGTTCCAGAACATGCTCTCCAAGCACTTTGGCAAGACCGTGATGCAGAAGCTCTGCAGCGACAACGCGCTTGCCTTCTTTGAGCGTTATTAATTTCACATCCCTTGAGCGGGCCGGCATGCCGAACGGTCGACATGCCGGCCCGTCCCCAATCTGAAGGACCGCTTTTGACGCAGCAGTTTACGATTTCCGCATCCCGACCGGATGGGACGCCCATCCCCGTCATCGTTACCAAAAAGCGCGTCAAGAACTTCAACCTACGCGTCACATCGAGCGGTGAGGTCCACGCCAGTGCACCGCTCGGCGCCAGCCGCGAGCGTATCGAAGCGTTTGTGAAGCGCAACAGCGCCTGGATTATCAGCCGACTTGCCCAGCGCGAGCAACGTCAGGCGACGGCGCGAGAGCCGCTCAGTCCCTCGTCCATCATTGCGCTTTGGGGCAAACCCATCACCGTTCAGGATGCACTCGATCACAACTTTGAGCCACCCGCACCGCGGCCCAAGCAGGCTACCTTCGCAAGTTTTATGGGTACCGACGAGCCAAGTGGGTGCACGCAGGCAAAGCAGCGCACAGCCCTCGACGGCCTAACGCCCAAAGAACTCCAGATCCACATCGACCAGCTCTATACGTCCGAAGTCACATCGGCGCTGCGCGATATGGTGCACGCATACGAAATCGCAATGGGTGTCGCCATTTCCCGCGTTTCCGTACGCAGCATGAAAACGCGCTGGGGCTCATGCACGCCCAAAACCGGCACCATTCGCATTGCACGCGAACTTGCCGCCTACCCCGTCGAGTGCCTTGACATGGTTGTCGCCCACGAGCTCGTCCATTTGCTCGAGCCAAGCCACAATCAGCGGTTCCATGCCCTGCTCGACACGTACTGTCCCAACAATAGGGTTCTGTCGCAGCGGCTCAAAAAACCGCCCGCCAACGAGCTCTAGCGTCGGTTAGCGCACGCGCTCGATCTCGACGCCGCAGCTTGCCAGGGGAAGACCGACGGGCGCCCAAGGCTTATCGAGCTTAACACGCACGCCAAGCAGCAGGGGGTAACGACGTAGCAGCATCGAGGCCACACCCTCGGCTGCAGCCTCGATGAGCTTAAACGTATGCTCGCGCAGATAGCCATCGACATCGTGGCACACCGAGCCATAGTCAATCGAGGCGTCCAGGTTATCGTGCTCCCCCGCTGCACGCAGGTCGGCATAGAGCACCAAGGACACGATGAACTTCTGGCCCAGCGCGTTCTCCTCGGGATACACGCCGTGGTTGGCAAAGACTTCGAGACCTTCAACGGTGATGCGGTCGGCATGGCGCAGATCGTCATAGCTCACGTGGGGTACCGCCGTTGCGGTGGATATTTCGCCCCTTCCACGGCGGGCGAGCTCGGCACCTTCAGTCTTGGTTGCATTCTCGGGCAGTTTCTTATTGCTCATCGCGATCGTCTCCTTCGTTTAGAACCCCGACCGCGCAAACTAACTACACGCGAATCGACAGGTTCTTTTTATCATCGCTCCAGTTGCAAGCATTGCGCGCGGGGCATGCAAAGCAGGCGCGCGACGCTTTATCGGCCGCATAGAGCAGACGCTCAAGCGGTTGGCTGTTCACGCGCAGCTTTCGATGGCCCAGAATGGCCGTCTTAATGGCTGCGGCATCGGCCGGCTCAAACGCCACATCATCGGGCATGCCGCCGAGAATCGCATCAGCGACGCGTTCGCTTGCAACATCATGGGATATACCCGATTCATACTGTTCATCTTTGCCGATATCGTGAAGAAGTGCCGTGGCGTAGATGACCTCGCGGTCAAATTCGAGCTGTTCCTCGAGATTCTTGATCCACATAATGCGAGCGACATCGAGCAGATGGTCAATACCGTGGCGGCAGAAGATGCGCCCCGATTCCAACTGCGCAATGTTGCCCAGGTGCCGCCGAAACAGCCCGTTGGCACAAATGTAATCAATGCGAGGCATGGCATCAAAGGGGGCCAGGCCCGAAGCCATGAAGCCGCGACGCGGCGTCCCCTCATCGGTCTTCGATGTAAAGTCGTTGACGACCCTCATGCTAACGGCCCAGCATCCTAAAGAACCGCTCCTCGAGCGCGGGATCGGTCTCAAAGACGCCGCGGCGAGCGAGCGTCACGGTCTTGGTGCCAGGCTTTTGCACGCCGCGCATGGTCATGCACATATGCTCAGCCTCCATGAGCACAATCGCTCCCTGGGGAGCGAGATACTCCATGAGGGCATCGGCAACCTGTGCGCACAGCTGCTCCTGCAGCTGCAGACGACGGGCGTAGACCTCAACCGTGCGGGCAAGCTTAGAGAGCCCTGCGACACGGCCGTTGGGGATATAACCAATGGCGGCCTTGCCATAAAACGGCAGCAGATGATGTTCGCACAGCGAGTAGAACGTGATGTCGCGCTCGATAACCAAGTCGTTCGAAGCGACGGCAAAGGTTTTGGACAGGTGCTCCTCGGCACTCTGATCCATACCGCCGGCGATCTCACCATACATACGGGCAACGCGCGCCGGGGTCTCCAGCAGGCCCTCACGAGTTGGGTCCTCGCCTATGCCCTCAAGCAACAGCTTAATGGCGGCCTCGACTTTTTCCTGATCGACCATCTGGGCCTCACTTTTCCGATTTCACGTTCGCGCTATGGTACCACGCCCTTTGGCATCGGCCACAAGCTACATAGTATGGGTCGAATAGACCGGATCGTCCCGCCAAAGCTCCACAGCGTCGCAAAGCGCAACGCCCTCACGCACAGCGCGGTCGCGCGTAGCGTTCATATCGATCACACGCTGGTTACTCGAGCCTCTAAAACGCAATGAGATATCGTACAGATCCTGAACGAACGGGCCGTCCACCAACATGTCGAGGCAGGCCAGGATACGGTTCGTCACCTCGGTATGATGACGGCCACCCGGCATAAGCTCCTCGAGCACGTCGCCGGTAAAGCACCAAATGGTCTTGCCCGACCCCGATGGATAGGCCGCACGCACGCGTTCGATAAAGTCGACAAGCCCCGCTTGATTCTCAGGTTCCATAGGCTCGCCGCCCAAAATCGTCAGACCATCGATAAAGGGATAATCGAGACTCTCGATTATTTTGTCCTCGACGGCGCTATCGAACGGCTCGCCAGCGGCAAAGTCCCACGCGACAGAGTTAAAACAATTCTTGCACCCACGACGGCACCCGCTCACAAACAGAGAAGTACGAACGCCTTCTCCATCAGCAATGTCGAAATACTTAATGTTCGCGTAGTTCATAGGTAACCTTTCTGGGGGTCTGGAGTATATCATCCCGTCCTCAAACAGCTTCGCTCGCTGCGCTCGCTGCAGAACTGCGGGCGGGACGATATACTCCAGACCCCTCGCGAGCGATACTCGGTGAACAAAGCGAACATCGAGTATAGGGTTCGAGGTCTAATAAATACTGAGTTGCAGCTCAACCGACTTCGCAAGCAAAGCGTTGTTGCAAGTCAACTCATTTCCGCTAAGAACTTCGAGGAGTGAGCAGGCCTCATGCTGCATCTCAGCTACGTCAACTTGGCCGCCCCGTAGCGAGGCCTGGGACCTTTGCTCGATATGAGTTCCGCACGAACAGGAGGCGCCAGTGGCGCCTCCGTCGTGAGCCAGGACTGTCCGAAATAGCGAGTAAAGGTCCGGGGCCTCGCTACGGGGCGGCCTGGGATGGTTATTAGAGATGCAGCACGCGGTCGCGGATCTCCTCGGTTCGACCCTGGTTCCAGAATTGGGTACCGATGTAGCCGCACGTACGACGCGCGACGTTCATCTTCTCCTGATCGCGGTTGCCGCAGTTGGGGCACTCCCACACCAGCTTGCCGTCATCCTCGACAATCTTGATCTCACCGTCGTAGCCGCACACCTGGCAGTAGTCGCTCTTGGTGTTGAGCTCGGCGTACATGATGTTGTCGTAGATGTACTGCATCACGCGAATGACAGCCTTGAGGTTGTCCTGCATGTTGGGAACCTCGACGTAGGAGATGGCACCGCCCGGCGAAAGCTGCTGGAACATACCCTCGAACTTGAGCTTATCGAAAGCATCAATCTCCTCAGACACATGGACGTGGTAGCTGTTGGTGATGTAGCCCTTGTCCGTCACGCCCGGGATGATGCCAAAACGACGCTGCAGGCACTTGGCGAACTTGTAGGTCGTCGACTCAAGCGGGGTACCGTACAGCGAGAAGTCAATATCGCTTTCGGCCTTCCACTCGGCGCACTTGTCGTTCATGCGTTGCATGACGGCCATGGCAAAGGGCGTGCCCTCCTTCTCGGTGTGGCTGTGGCCCGTCATATACTTGACGCACTCATACAGGCCGGCATAACCCAGACTAATGGTGGAGTAACCGCCCACGAGCAGCTTGTCGATCGTCTCGCCCTTCTTCAGACGGGCGAGGGCACCGTACTGCCAAAGAATCGGTGCGGCATCCGAAAGCGTACCCATCAGACGCTCATGACGGCACAGCAGGGCGCGGTGGCACAGCTCAAGGCGCTCGTCGAAGATCTTCCAGAACTTGTCCATATCCTGGTGCGAGCTCAGCGCGACATCGGGCAGGTTGATGGTCACGACGCCCTGGTTAAAGCGACCATAGTACTTGGGCTTGTTCGGGTCGTAGTTCAGCGCGTTGGCAACGTTGTTAAAGCCGTTGCCCGAGCGGTCGGGCGTCAAGAAGCTACGGCAGCCCATGCAGGTATAGCAGTCGCCGTTGCCGGCGGTCTCGCCCTTAGACAGCTTGAGCTCGCGCATCTTTTTCTCGGAGATGTAATCGGGCACCATGCGCTTGGCAGTGCACTTGGCAGCCAGCTGGGTCAGGTAGAAGTACGGGGAATCCTCGTGAACGTTATCGTCCTCGAGTACATAGATAAGCTTGGGGAATGCCGGGGTGATCCATACGCCGGCCTCGTTCTTAACGCCCTCGTAGCGCTGGCGAAGCGTCTCCTCCACGATCATGGCAAGGTCGTGCTTCTCCTGAGGCGTACGGGCCTCGTTAAGATACATAAAGACCGTCACGAACGGCGCCTGGCCATTGGTGGTCATAAGGGTCACGACCTGATACTGAATCGTCTGGACGCCGCGACGGATCTCGTCACGCAGACGGTCCTCAACGACCTCACGGACCTTCTCGGCAGACGCAGAGACACCGAGCTCCTCGAGCTCGCGAGCGACCTCGCCGCGAATCTTTTGACGGCTCACCTCGACGAACGGGGCAAGATGGGTCAACGAAATCGACTGGCCACCGTACTGGGAGGAAGCAACCTGAGCGATGATCTGCGTCGCGATGTTGCAGGCAGTCGAGAAGCTGTGCGGCTTCTCGATCAGCGTGCCCGAAATAACAGTGCCGTTCTGGAGCATGTCCTCCAGGTTCACCAGATCGCAGTTGTGCATGTGCTGGGCAAAGTAATCCGAATCGTGGAAATGGATCAAGCCCTCATTATGGGCATCCACGATCTCTTGGGGCAGCAGCACACGCTGAGTCAGGTCCTTGGAAATCTCGCCGGCCATGTAGTCACGCTGAACGGAATTGACGGTCGGGTTCTTGTTGGAGTTCTCCTGCTTAACCTCTTCGTTGTTGCACTCAATCAGCGACAAAATCTTGTCGTCGGTCGTGTTCTTCTGGCGCTTCAGGCTCTGAACATAGCGATAGATGATGTAATGGCGAGCGACCTCGTAGCAGTCGAGGCGCATGATCTCGTCCTCGACCAAATCCTGGATCTCCTCGACCGACACGGTGTGGCCCGCGTTCTCGCATGCCTCGGCGACGTTTTGTGCCGCGTAAACCACCTGGCGGTCGGTAAGACGAGAGCTCTCCTCGACCTCCAAGTTTGCGGCGCGGATGGCATTGACGATCTTATCGATGTCAAAGACAACCTCGGTGCCGCTGCGCTTGATGATCTTCATCCTCTTGCCTCTTTCGCATCGTAGCCTCATCGCGCTTCAGAGCCAAACGATACCCGGCAGGGCTTGCCCCTGTCTTGCGGCGCCGTCGCGCAATCTGTGTTCTCGATAACCATAGGCCCTCATGCGGACAATCCTCGCAGCCAATCAAGGGGCTCGAAGATCTATCCAAATGGGGCGAATAAGGTTCTCGTTCTCTGTCCGCCATCTATCATACGACAAAGAGGCATCTATATCCTGTATTCTTTTTTTAGGTCAAACACAACATATAGTGTTTCAGCAGGTCAAAGCAATTAGTCATTTTGCAGACGCATTAAAAATGAGGGGTTCTTGGGAAGTCGGTAAAACGTTACCAACACGGCTACCTGCATGGCAGTTATAAAACCCCCTTAGTCAAGCCGCTGACAAATCCTACCAAAACCAAGCCGCTCACGCCAAAAGAATCCAAAAGATTATGCTTGACCAACATGTTGCGGTCACGGTCGGCCAGGACGTATGCAATCTGCCGGCACCTCTACGGGGACCTTGGATCAATATTTGGTGGCATATTTGACGGCGTGCTTGGTAGCAAAACAAAACAGCCCAGAGGACATAGCCTCTGAGCTGCGAACATTTGGTGGGCGTTAGAAGATTTGAACTTCTGACCTCTTCCGTGTCAGGGAAGCGCTCTCCCCCTGAGCTAAACGCCCAAATGGAGCGGACAACGGGGCTCGAACCCGCGACCCCAACCTTGGCAAGGTTGTGCTCTACCAACTGAGCCATGTCCGCTTACGAGGATTAATCTTACGTGATGCCCACATCCTATGCAAGAACTTTTTTTAAAAAGTTTTGCGACGCTCTCGCGAGGGCATCAGTCGTCACGAAAGGCGCGAACAAACGCAGGCTCGCAGCGAGATGCCCCTACATCTCACCGAGCATGATCCAGGCAGAGCTGTCCTGCGCGAGCCTGCCGTCTGCAAGCGGTGATGAGGTGAGCAGGACCCTGCCCGCCGGCAGCTCCACGGGTGCTGCGCCGAAGTTCGTCACACACGCCCAGCCGTTGTCGCGGCGATAGGCGATGACGCCGCCCTCGGCGCCCTCGGCACCATCCGCAAGACCGGTGCGCCCGTCAAGATCGAGCCACGCAAGATCGTTGGCGCAACCGCGCAGCTTGCGCCGCAGCCAGAGGGCGTCACGATAGAGCGCAAGCATCGATGTCGGGTCCACTTCTTCCCTATCGGCAGCATAATCGGAAAACCATGCAGGCTGCGGCAGATGGGGCGCCGCATCGGCGTCTGCCGGCGAAAACCCAAACGATCCGCCATGCGCGGGATCGTCCGCCGCCACCCACGGCAGGGGCACACGACAGCCGTCGCGCCCCTTCTCACGCTTCGGTCCGTGCGTATTGGTCGCAGTAGGGTCTTCGAGTGCAGCCCACGGGATATCAGCCACCTCAAAAAGGCCGAGCTCCTCACCCTGATACACGTATGCCGAGCCCGGAAGCGCCAGCTCAAGCAAAAGGGCCGCCCGCGCGCGGCGCTCGCCGAGTTCACGGTCCTCGTCATAAGACGACCCGTCGCGCAAGAGCCAGTCGAGCGCAATCTGGTGGTAGCGCGTCGCCTTGATTTGCGGCAGGGCATAGCGTGTCGCCACGCGCGGCACGTCGTGGTTGGAGAGTACCCAGGTCGAGGCGGAATCGGATTCGACGGCTGCCTTCAAGCCCTTCTCGATTGCAGTGTGCATGTCATCATAGGTCCAAGTGGCCTTGGCAAACTCAAAGTTGAATGTCTGGCCAAGCTCGCTGGGACGCGCGTAGAGATACTGGCGCTCGGGCAGCACCCACGCCTCGGCAACGGCACTGCGCGGCGGATTATAGCGGTCGAACACGCGGCGCCACTCGCGATAGATCTCGTGGACCTCATTGCGGTCCCACAGCGGATGGGTGCCGTCGTCAACCATGTCATCGCCCTCGGCGAGATGCCACCGGTCGAGGTCATCGCGGTCGAGATCCTTGGCGAGACCCTGCGCCACATCAATGCGAAAGCCGTCGACGCCTCGATCGCTCCAAAACGCCAGGACGTCGCAAAAGAGCGCGTGAACCTCAGGGCATGACCAGTCAAAGTCCGGCTGCTCGGGCGTAAACATGTGCAGATACCACTGACCGTCCGCAACACGCGTCCATGCGGGGCCGCCAAAGTTGGCATTCCAATTGGTGGGAGGCAGCTCGCCATGCTCGCCGCGACCATCGCGGAAGATATAACGGGCGCGTTCGGGCGATCCGGGGCCGGCGGCAAGAGCGGCTTTGAACCAGGGGTGCTGGTTGGATGAATGGTTGGGCACGATGTCGACGATGACCTTGATGCCGCGCGCGTGAGCCGCAGCGATCATGTCATCGAAGTCGTCAAGCGAGCCGAGACGTGGGTCGACATCGCAGTAGTCCGCCACATCATAGCCGCCATCGACAAGAGGCGAAGGGTAAAACGGGCTCAGCCAGATGGCCTCGATACCCAGCCGCTCAAGATAGTCCATCTGCTGGGTAATGCCCGCGATATCGCCCAGACCCGAACCAGTCGAATCCTTAAACGAGCGCGGGTAGATCTGATAGATCGCGGCATCGGACATCCATGAGCGCGAAGAAGACTTTTCTGTAGCCATGGGGCGTATCTCCCTTGCAACGAGGTTATGCGAGATGCCCACGATGATACGCCCAAAGCGGACATTCGCGACAAACAACGCCACAGCCACGCCCCAAAACGATCGCCCCCTCTCGGGTTTAAGCCTCCTGGGACGAATCGACCGATTAATGAAAAGAACGGAAGACCCACTTTCCCGGCCACGACAGCGAGCGGGCTCCGGGTGCCCCAGGTTGCCGCGAAAGAGGAGGGAAGCGTACTTTATGTACGCGACCGACGATTGAGGGGCAAGATGGGGTGCCCGGGGCCCGCGCAGCGTCAACAAAAAACGCGGTTCGTTAGAACCGCGTAAGATAGTTGGAGCGGACAACGGGGCGTCCGCGTATCCGCTTCGCGGATCCGCACCGGCTTCGGCCGCCTGCCGGCGACCTCGCCAGCTCGCTACAAACGCTCCGCGTTTGCTTAACGCTCGCTCCCTCTCGGGTTCGAGCCCAGGCGATGGGTACAAAAAAGCCCGGCTACCGTGGTAGTCGGGCTATTACACTTGGAGCGGACAACGGGGCTCGAACCCGCGACCCCAACCTTGGCAAGGTTGTGCTCTACCAACTGAGCCATGTCCGCATATGTAAAACAAAACGGGCGCCGGAGCGCCCGGATGTTGCCTGGAGGCGAAGCCCGGATTCGAACCGGGGGTAAAGGCTTTGCAGGCCTCTGCCTTACCACTTGGCCACTTCGCCGAAAAAGGACCGCCTAAACGGTCCGGAAATACAATGGAGCGGACAACGGGGCTCGAACCCGCGACCCCAACCTTGGCAAGGTTGTGCTCTACCAACTGAGCCATGTCCGCTTGCGGGTTATTAATTTACGCGAGTTGTCCAAAAGACGCAAGTACTTTTTTCAAAAAACTTGTCTGCCGCATGTTCTTAATAGCCAAACGCGCTAAAGCGATTGGCTAGGCACACGATTCCAGCGCTCCGCTAAACAGCTTCACCATCTGCACGCGCGTGCCGGCGCCGTCCGTACGACGAGCAACCTCCACGTTATCGACGAGCATACGCATAAGCTTGATACCACGGCCGCGTTCCTCAGATGCAACCGGCTCGCTCGTTTCATCGATAGAATAGCCGGCACCTCGATCAAGCACCTCAACCACAACGCGATCGCCATAGGCCTGAACCGTCAGGACGCACCCGATACCGCCCGCATGGTCATAGGCATTACCCAGCGCCTCCCCCGACGCCAATGCGACATCGTAGCGCTCGTCACGGCGCAACGGAAGCGATTCAAGGAGTTCGGCAATGCGATGTCGGTAGTATGGAAGATTCTCGATACCCTGACGGACCTCGACGCTCTTACTCCAGCGAGGCAGCTCCCCCACCGGAATGGCGGGAATAGACTCCCGTGCCGGCCCCGCGACATGAAGGATATCGACAAGACGAGCAATCTCCAAAAAGCGAACAACTTCACCCGATGCATTGACGAGCGAAAGCAGGCCTTCTCGCCTCATGAGCTCACGAGCGCGCGTAAGCAGGAATGCCAAGCCCGTCGAATCGATAAAGCTAACAGCCTGACAGTTGATGACAACACGACGCACGCCGCGGCCAATCAAAGCATCCAACCGCCGACGCAGCGCAGGCACCGTGGCGATGTCGATATCGCCTGGAGGCGTCAAAACCGCTATGTCATTCCACTCATTCATACGACCATGGTTCCCCAAAAAAGCCCACTCGATGCATTCGTTTCCCCAACCGTACGGATTCAGCCCGCCCAGCGTCGTCTATGAACGACCCCGTAAAAACTCAAGGGACACCAATGCAATGTCATCGTCCAGCGCCGATTCGGTAAATCGGTCAAGCTCGCCCAAGACCTTGCCGCAGATTCCCGATACGCCCTCACCCGAGACAGAGAGCAGAAGGTCACGAAGGCGCTGCTCACCAAAGAACGCTCCGGTGCGGTCGCGGGCCTCAATCGTTCCGTCCGTATACATGAAGAGCATGTCGCCAGGAGCGAACGTAAACACGCCTGTCTCGTACACCATGCTCTCAAAGGCACCGATTACGCCCGATTGGCATCCAAGCAGCTCGACCTCTCCCCCACGGGCCTCGCCGCCACCCAGCGGCATCGACTCTGGCCTAATGACCATGGTCGGAGGATGGCCCGCCGAACAATACGTTGCGCGTCCGGCTTTAAGGTCAATCTTGGCGATAAAGGCCGTCACGAACGTCTCGACCCTCGAAAAGCCCATGAGCATACTGTTAAGAGAGCGTGCCATGCGGGCCGGTCCAGCGCCCTCCCACGCATATGCCGTCAGGGCCGTCTTGACGAGCGCGGACATCGATGCGGCCTCAATGCCTTTGCCAGACACATCACCCAGAATCATGACGGCGCAGTCGTCGGGAAGACGGATGAGCGTATAGAAATCGCCGCCGACCAACGCCGAGTTCGTGGCTGACAGGTACACCGAATCGGTTGCGATACCCGGAACATCCCCCAGGGAATTTCTCATGCCGATCTGAAGGGTCTGAGCGATATGGCGCTCCTCGCGCTTTTGAGATTCGCCTTCGTAGATCAGTTCAAAGTCATGCGCCAAGTGCACCAAGTAGTCATATTCAAGATCATCAATCGGCTCTTGGCTACCATCACGAAGCAGCAGCGCGCGCGTCGTCGGGCTCTTCGCAACAGAAGCAGGAACAATTGCGTCGTTACTGTGCTTGCCATCACCCTTAGAGCGTGGTCGCCCCGCCTCGATGCCGGAGTCGACGTAGAGACCTTGACAAGGCAGACCATGCGCCCTAAGCCAGCCTCCCATAGGCATCGATTCGTCAACGCGAGTTATACGGACGTGTTTAAGGTCCTCGGCACTCGTACCGCCCAAAACAGATGCCTCAAAGCCATCAGGGCCAGCCCCCAGACGTGCCGCTGGCGCCGTCGTGGAAAAGAAAAGCTTCTCGGGATCGTCCGGCAAAGCAACGCGACTGCCACCTTCAAAATCTATGACGTAGGAATCCAGACTGGCGTCATACTCAACAGGGCAAAAATGGCAGTTAAGCATATTGCAGATCTCGGACGATACCGCCTGGGTAGCCGCGGCGGAATCGTCTAGAAAGGTAAACAACTCATCACGCAAGACATTGAGCGAGCGGCCAAGCTCGGCCGTGCGACGGGAGCGAAGGCTCGATGCCATGCCGACCAGCTGGATAGACAGGTAATCGCAAATGACCTCGAGCACATTAACGTCATAGGCGAGCGGTGCCTGGGGGCGTTTCCAACCAACTTCCAGCACGCCAAGAATCTGCGTACCGTAAAAAACGGGAAGACAGATCTCGCTGCGGTACGGAGGCATATCCTGCATGCGCAACAGGTGCTTAGAACGATTGTCCAGGTCCATGAACATACCGGAGGCGGCCTTATCACCCTCAAGGTCCTGTTGAATCGACAAGCGACAGGCACGCGACTCACGAAGAACATACGTCGGAATGCCAGCGCCATACGGCAAAAACTCAGGCAGGTAGCTGTCGTACAGCTCCTTGGAAACACCGCGAAGTTTAAAACCGCCGCTCTCAGAAAAATAGATAGCGGCACCCGAAGCATCGAGCGTTCCTACAAGCTGGTTCAAAACGGTATCAAGTAGGCTGGACAGCTCATCGGAGCCCACGGTACTCATAATGACCGAGAGAGTGCCAGAGAGACGCTTGTTCGCAACTCTAAGCTCCGATAACGCACGCTTAAGTTGACGGTCGTGAGAATACTGTTCCTCGATACTGTGAAGCGCCACTAGGACACGTGGTGCGCGGCGCCCAAAGATGCGTGGAGGCGTTACGGAGCCCGCGCGAACCAAGACGGGGATAAAAGAGCCGTCACTCAGCTTGAGCATCAGTTCGTTCTCGAAGCCATCAGTTTCAAATGGCAGACGATGTTCCGTCGCACGTTCAAAAGCGGACGAGTACAGGACGTCTTTAACATCTCCACCGATGACATCGGCGCGTTCCTCGCACATCAACCCAAGTAAGCGATTATTCACATGCAGAATGGTTCCGTCGAGCTCGCAGATGATGACAGCATCGCTCGTGATCTCGACTAGTTGGGCAACGTCTGCCCACTCGTTGCGTTCAAGCGTTTCCATCGTGGACCCCACCGTCTATCGGTAACAAAAAAGCCTCCGAAGAGGCTTCTCAAATGCGATGGTGTCGGAGGCGGGACTTGAACCCGCATGACCAAAAAGCGGTCACTAGCACCTCAAGCTAGCGCGTCTGCCAATTCCGCCACTCCGACATGCTATGTTGTTGATTCGCAGTTCGTTTTGTTGGACCCGCGCGTTCAACGAGAAAGATAATAACCTATGATTCGAGAACTGTGCAAGCACTTTTTTCAAAAAAGTTTACGAATTTGTAAATGCGCTGGTAGATCTATATGTTCGGCCCCGAATCGGTGTTGCCTCCCGGCGCGTCCTCGGGCATGAGCGATATTTTGCTTCGCACTTCGTGCTGCAAAATATCGCTCCCCCTGCGGAATGCGCCGGGAGGCAACACCGATTCGGGGCCTGCAAATACATACTTCAGGCACAGTTCTCAAACATGTTCTGGGAGCTGATATAAATTTAGTGGCTCGGCTTTGCCTAGCCCTTATATAAGGAGGCCGGAGCTAAAGCTCCGGCCTCGCTATCTTTCCCATTAGATTAAGTGAGCGATCAAGGAATCGCACCCCTCTGCAGTGGTAACACAGGGCCCGTGCTGGACTTAGTTTTCAGAACATTCAGACCAGGAAACCCCCTTATCCGCGGCTCCGAAGGAGCAGGATAAGGGGGTTTCCATGGTCGAGGACGTTCTGAAAACTAAGTCCAGCGCGGGCCCGGACGATAACAACCGGCTACAGGTCGATGTGCGATTCCTTGATCGGGAACGGCTCCGCGAAGTGGCACGCGCAGCAGTGGCCCGGTGCGACTTCCTTAAACTCGGGAAGCTTCTCAGAGCAGATACCCTGAGCGATTGGGCAGCGAGTGTGGAAACGGCAACCGGTCGGCGGATCCAGCGGTGACGGCGGATCGCCGGCGAGGATGATGCGCTTGCGGGTCTTCTGGATATCAGGATCGGGCACCGGCACGGCAGACAGCAGCGACTGCGTGTACGGATGGTGAGGCTCGCTGTAGAGCGTCTTCCAGTCCG
The DNA here is from genome assembly GCA_902494765.1 of uncultured Collinsella sp. Classification (GTDB taxonomy): domain Bacteria; phylum Actinomycetota; class Coriobacteriia; order Coriobacteriales; family Coriobacteriaceae; genus Collinsella. Next base: position 29,373 of record CABUUK010000001.1, on the reverse strand, counting down.
AAACCTCGACCATCTTGCCCAGATACATAACGGCAACGCGATCAGAAATGTGCTGCACGACGGAGAGGTCGTGAGCAATGAAGAGATAAGCAGTACCGAACTTATCCTGAAGCTCCTTCAGCAGGTTCAAAACCTGGGCCTGAATGGAAACGTCAAGTGCAGAGACAGGCTCGTCGCAGATGATCAGCTTGGGCTTCAGAGCGAACGCGCGGGCAATGCCGACACGCTGACGCTGACCGCCGGAGAACTCGTGCGGATAGCGGTTGATGTGCTCGGGGTTCAGACCGACGACGTCCAGCAGCTCGCGGACACGCTCAATACGCTCCTCCTTGGTGCCCACGCCGTGAATGGTCATGGGCTCGGAGACGATCTCGCCAATGGTCATACGAGGGTTCAGCGAAGCATAAGGATCCTGGAAGATAAACTGCATCTCGCGACGCATGTCCTTGATCTCATGCTTGCTCATCTCGGCAACATCTTTGCCCTGGAAGAACACCTTACCGGCGGTCGGCTTGGTCAAGCGCATGATGGTGCGACCCGTCGTGGACTTACCGCAACCAGACTCACCAACCAGACCAAAGGTCTCGCCAGGATAAATCTCAAAAGAGATGTCATTTACAGCAGAGACGACACGCTTGGAGAAGCGCTTGGCGAACATGCCGGACTCAGCGGGAAACTCCTTAGAGAGGTGCTCGACCTTCAGGAGCGGAGTGCGCTCGTTGGTATCTGCCATTACGCCTCGCCTCCCTTCTTGGAATCCTTGCGCGTACGGGACGTCTCAGGAGCGTTCTTGAGGAACTCGGGGTCACCGGAGTAGTGGCACGCAGAGTAATGACCAGACTCGGTGACAACGCGCTCGGGGCGCTGCTTGCGGCACTTGTCCGTCGCATAGGGGCAGCGAGGAGAGAAGACGCAGCCCTCAGGCAGGTTCATGAGCGAAGGCGGGTTGCCGTGAATCGGCGTAAGAGGCTTCTTCTCTTCGATGGCCTGCTCCGGGATGGAGCGGATAAGGCCCCAGGTGTAGGGGTGGCGGCTCTCGTAGAAGATTTCCTCAGCAGTACCGAACTCGACGGGACGGCCGGCGTACATAACCATGATCTTGTCAGCCATATCGGCGACAACGCCCAGGTCATGGGTGATCATGATGATGGCGTTGCCGTTCTTCTCCTGCATTTCCTGCATAAGCTCAATAATCTGAGCCTGAATGGTAACGTCCAAGGCAGTCGTGGGCTCGTCGGCAATCAGAATATCGGGGTCGCAGGCAAGAGCCATAGCGATCATGACGCGCTGACGCATACCGCCAGAGAACTGGTGCGGATACTCATTGACGCGCTTCTCGGGCTCGGGAATGCCAACGAGGTCCAAAAGCTCGGTGGCGCGCTTGAGCGCCTCCTGCTTGGAGTAGCCACGGTGCAGACGAAGACCCTCGCCTACCTGCTTGCCGATCTTATAGACCGGGTTCAAGGAGGTCATAGGATCCTGGAAGATCATCGCGATATCGTTACCGCGAATGTGCTGCATCTCTTCCTCGGTCATCTCGAGGATAGAACGACCGCGATAGCGAACGTCGCCACCCTCAATCTTTCCCGGAGGCATCGAGATAAGGCCCATGATGGTCATGGCGGTCACGGACTTACCGGAGCCGGACTCACCGACGACACCCAGGGTCTCGCCGCGATCGAGCGTGTAGGACACACCGTCGACAGCGCGAACGACGCCGTCCTCGGTATGGAAATACATCTTAAGGTCATCGACCTCGAGCAGATGCTGGCCCTCGGGAACCGGCTGGTCCTTCAGGTCCACATAGTTCTTGTTCTTCTTCATCCTTATGCGTCCTTCATCTTGACGTCGAGGGCGTCGCGCAAACCGTCACCCAGCAGGGTGAAGGCGAGCACCGTCGAGAGAATTGCCAGACCGGGCATGATCATCATCCAGGGAGCAGTCAGCAGATACTGCTGACCGTCCTGAATCATGGAGCCCCACGAAGGCGTAGGCGGAATAACGCCCATGCCGAGGAAGGACAGAGCAGACTCGGTCAGGATGGCGCCACCAATGTTCATGGTCGCGTAGACCACGATGGAGGCGACGGAGTTCGGGAAGATGTGACGCACGACGATACGAGCATCAGATGCACCCATCGCGCGCGCAGCATCAACATAGTCGTTTTCCTTGACGGTCAAGATCGCAGAGCGGAAGACGCGCGCAATCGAAGGCCAGCCGAGAAAACCGATGGCGATAAAGACGTTCTGAAGACCGCGGCCGATAACGGCGATCATGGCGACAACGAACAGCACGTACGGGAACGCCAGGAAGATGTCCGCACAGCGCATGATGATCGTATCCCAGATGCCGCCGTAGAAACCGGCCAGAGCACCCATGACCAGACCGATCAGCGTGGAAATCGCGGTGGCCATAATTCCGACAGACAGCGAAACGCGCGCACCGTAGATAACGCGGACGAGAATGTCGCGACCAAGGGCGTCGGTGCCAAACGGGTGCTCTGCACACGGAGCCAACAGCGACGTCTCGGCCATGGTGGTCGAGTCGGAAGCCGTCGGCGAACCGAGCCAGGGCTTAGCCCACAGATCTGCGGTCAGGGCAACCAAAACGACGATGATGATCCAGCAGACACCGATAACGGCGAGCTTGTTCTTGCGAAGACGCTTAAAAGCGTCGCCCCACAGCGTGCGGGACTTGGCGGGAGCAGATGCGGCCTTGGTGGCGGTAGCCTGCTCCTGAGACTGAGAATCAGTTTCCTGCATGAGACGTACCTCCCTTAGGCCTTATCCGACGGACCGCCAAGGCGGATGCGCGGGTCGAGGAATGCATAGCTAATGTCGACGAGCAGGTTGATCACCATGACGACGACAACGATGAGCGTAACGCCGCCCATAACGATGGGCCAGTCACGCATGCTAATGGCGCGATAGACCTCATAGCCGATACCGGGCCAGTTAAAGACCGTCTCGGTCAGGATGGCGCCCGAAAGCATGCCACCAAAGTCGACACCAATATAGGTAACGACGGGGATGAGTGCATTCTTAAGCGCATGCTTGACGATGATCGCGCGATTGGAGAGACCCTTGGCCTTTGCCGTACGGATGTAATCCTGGTTCATGACGTCAAGCAGCTGCGAGCGCATAATGCGGGCGGCATAAGCGGTCGAAACCGAAGCCAGCGTAATGGTCGGAAGCACATAGTGCATCCAATCCTGATACTGAGAGCTGGAACCGCCGGCACCCGAGATCGGCATGGAGATTGCACCGCCCGTAGCGTCCTTGAGGATGACGCCAAAGAACAGCTGCAGCAACATACCGAGCCAGAAGGCCGGGACCGCAACGAGGATCGACGTGGTGAGCGTTACCAAAATATCCCAGAAGGAATAACGCTTTACCGCCGAAATGATACCCGCACCGATACCCATAATTGCCTCGAGCACGATGGCGCACGCGGCAAGTTTGACCGTATACGGATACTTCTGGGCAAAGATTTCCGTAACCGGCAGCTTGCGCTGATACGAATTGCCCAGATCGCCATGAAGCAGGCCGTTCATGTAATACAAGTAACGGTCCACGAGCGACGTTTGAACGGGGTCGCCGTTCTCGTCAAGGATCGCGTTGCCGTCCTCGTCCGACTGGACCAGGTGATAGCGGACGCGAAGCTGAAGCTCCACCTCGGGGGACAGAGCCTTGTCTCCACCGATCAGCTTGATCGGATCTCCCGGCACGATATTCTGAAGGGCGAACAGAATCAGCGTAACGCCCAAAAATACCGGGATGAACTGAAGCACACGTTTAACGATGTACTTACCCATACCACTCCCCTATCTAGGGATTAACCTAAATGGGATGCCGATCGCCAGACCGGCATCCCAAAATTACCATCAGCCAGTTTACCCCAGGTTAGGGAGAACTGTATGTTTCCCATGAGGTCTACGTAAATACTTGACCCTCACGGAAGCTGCAAACTCTTAGGCGAGCTCAGCGGTACCCAGCTCGGCGTGCTTCTGCGGATCGACATAGAGGTGCTTGATGCGATCGGAGCCGACGATGGTGTGCGTGTAGAACATCACCGGGATGACCGGGCAGTCGGCAGCGACCATTGCATCGGCCTCCTGCATCTTAGCGACGCGCTCCTCGTCGTCAACAATAGTACGAGCCTCGTCGACCTTGGCGTCGAACTCGGGGTTGTTGTAACCGGAGCGGTTGTCGCCACCGAGGGAATCAGAGTGGAACAGCGGATACAGGAAGTTGTCCATAATCGGGTAGTCGGCAATCCAACCCAGACGACCGAACTGATAGTTAAAGTTCTGGTACTGCTCGAGCAAGGCAGACCACTCAGGGGTATCGGAGACAGCGGTAACGCCAACCTTGGCGAGGTCACCGATGATGGACTCCATGATCTCCTTGTGACCGCCGTCCTGGTTGTAGGAAAGGGTCACGCTAATGCCACGATCCCCGTTAGCGCCAGCGGGAGCAACCTTGTCGAGGTACTCGTTAGCCTTGTCGACATCGTAGGCGCAGAACTCCCATGCGCCCTCCTTGTAGCCATCGATGCCCGGAGGAACAATGCCGTCGGCAGGGGTACGGGTACCCTTGAAGATGGTCTTGCAGATGGCCTCACGGTTGATGGCCAGGGAGATGCCCCTACGCAGGTCGGCGTTGTTGAACGGCTCGGCCGTGGTGTTGCAGGTCAGATAGTACGTGGAAGGCTCGGCGCCGAGCAGCATGCGCTCGCCGTCACCCATGGTGTAGCCGTCCTTGGACACGCCGCGATCCTTCTTGGCGGCATCGATCTGAGCAACGGGAACGTCGCAGACATCGAGGTTACCGGCCTGGAACTCCTTGTAAGCAGTCTCCATGTCCTTGATGACCTGGAAGTGGATGCCATCGATCTTGGCCTTGTCGCCATAGTAATCGTCGAACTTCTTGAGGTTGATCTCCTGACCATCCTCCCACTTGCCGTCCATCATGAACGGGCCGTTACCGACCGGTGCAAGATAGAAGCTCTTGACATCGGACTCGGCGCACTCGGGAACCGGGGCCAGAGCCGGGTGAGAGGCGACGAAGGGGAAGTCGGCGTAAGCGGAAGACAGCTTGACGACGAGGGTCTCATCGTCGGGGCAAGTAACACCGCTGAGCTCGGTAGCGTTACCGGCAAGCAGGTCGTCATAGCCCTCGACCATAGAAAGGTGATAGGAGACCTCGGAAGGGCCGTACTCGGTAGCGATGGCCGACTTGGTGTTGACCAGACGCTCCCAACCGAGCTTGAAAGACTTGGAGGTAACGTCGTCACCGTTGTGGAACTTGGCCTTCTTGATCTTGAAGGTAAACTCGGTGGCGTCGTCGTTGGCCTCAAAGGACTCGCAAGCCAGCGGAACGATCTCGCCCTTCTCGGCGTCATAAGAGGTCAGAGCGTCAAAGAGCTGGTACTCGACCTGAGTGCCCTGGTCCTCCTGGACATTGTAGGGGTCGATGCAGACCGGGTTGTTGATGTAGAAGTTCAGCGTCGAACCGGACTCAGAACCGGAAGCGTCGCCGCCCTTCTTGCCGCATGCGGCAAGAAAAGCCATGGAGCTCGCAGCAAGGGTACCGCCGACAAAGGCGCGACGACCCATAACGGGCTGTTGGAACATAGAATCAGCCATGCCATCCTCCTTATGAGATAGGACAAAGTAAGTTCGGTCGGGCAACGTCAAGACAGCCCAATCGAACCATTCAAACGCGGTCCGCCGTTTTGGCTGGTTATACAAAGCGGACCAACGTATTGCAATACAGTAGCGCATTTTATGCACGATTTGGGGCTAATTCCGGTTAACGGTCGAGATTTTCTTTAGTTGGGCGAAGTATATGAGGATATTTTGACTCTGTTACAAATATGTAAACAAAAAGGGTCCCGCACTTGCGGGACCCTTTTCAAGTATTTATACGGCTCGTGATTAGTAGCCCACGATGCCCTGCGGGAAGAAGAACATGCACAGCACGACGCACACGGCAAACACGACAGCCATGATGACGGTCAGGCGGTCAAGGTTCTGCTCCATAACGCCCGTGGCAGAGCTGGAGTTATACAGCGAGCTGGCAATCATATCCGAAACGCCGGTACCCTTACCGGAATGCATCAGGACGAGAATCGTCAGCGCCACGGCAGAAACAGCCCAAACGACAAACAGAAGAATCTGGAACGGACCCATAGATAAGCTCCTTAATAGAACAATTCAAACTCCAGTACTGTACCACAATCCCCCGCTCTCCCCTACCTGCCACTCAAGGACGGGGTGGAAATGGCAGAAATACCAAAAAGGGGGTTGTCCGGTTGTGGACAACCCCCTTACTAGAAAACGGTATTTGTTTTCTCTTAGGCCTCGGTGGCGAGCACGCGGCCCGTCATCTCGGCGGAAGGCTCAATACCAGCCATGGTGAGCATGGTCGGAGCGATATCGGAAAGACGGCCGTCCTCGATACCGGTGAGCTGTGCCTTCTCATCAACGATGATGAACGGCACGCGGTTGGTGGTGTGAGCCGTAAACGGATGCTTGGAACCGTCGGAAGCAACGTCAAACATGTGATCGGCGTTGCCGTGGTCGGCGGTAATCAGTGCAAAGCCGCCCTTGGCGAGAATCGCCGGGACAACCTTGGACAGGGCATCGTCAACAGCCTCGACAGCCTTAACGGCAGCGTCGAAGACACCGGTGTGACCAACCATGTCGCAGTTCGCGAAGTTCACGATGTAGAAATCAGCGCAATCCTCGTTGATGGCGGCGACGAGCTTCTCGGTAACCTCGGGAGCGCTCATCTCGGGCTGCAGATCGTAGGTAGCAACCTTGGGGGAAGCGACGAGCACGCGCTCCTCGCCCTCCTTGGGCTCCTCGATGCCACCGTTGAGGAAGAACGTCACGTGGGCGTACTTCTCGGTCTCGGCAGTGTGCAGCTGCTTCAGGCCATTGGCGGCGATAACGTCGGCCAGGACGTTCTCGGGGAACGTCTTGGGGAAGGCGACCTCGACGTCAAACGTCGGATCATACTCGGTCATCGTCACAAAGTGCGAAAGCTTGATCTGCTCGCGCTCAAAGCCGTCGAACTCCTTGTCCGTGAACACGCGGGTCATCTGACGAGCGCGGTCGGGACGGAAGTTGAAGAAGATGGCCGCGTCGCCCTCGTGAATGCCCTCGTTGTGGGCAGCGAAGGGCTCGACGAACTCGTCGCCGCGCGGGTCCTTCTCGTAGTAGGCCTTGATACCGGCAACGGGGTCGGTATCAGCATCGGACGCGTTGACCATGACGTCGTAGGCGCGCTGGATGCGCTCCCAACGGTTGTCGCGGTCCATCGCCCAATAACGGCCCGAGACGGTGGCAACGCGAGCGTCGCAACCGGTCTCCTCGGAAATCTTGGCCAGGAAGGCGCAGAACTCACTCATGTAACCGGCACCGGACTGCGGGTCGACGTCGCGGCCATCCATGAAGGCGTGGACGCGAACGGTCTTGACACCATGCTCGGCAGCCATCTTGACCAGAGCCTCGACGTGGTTCATGTGGGAGTGAACGCCGCCAGGGCTCATAAGGCCCATGAGGTGGAGAGTCTTGCCGTCAGCCTTGACATCGTCCATGGCCTTGACGAAAACCTCGTTCTTGGCGATGGAGCCGTCCTTGATGGCATTGTTGATGCGCGAAAGCTCCTGGAACACGATGCGACCGGCACCGATGTTGAGGTGACCCACCTCGGAGTTGCCCATCTGGCCGTCGGGAAGGCCCACGTCCTCGCCCGAAGCACCGAGCGTGGTGTGAGGATACTTCTCGTACAGGCCATCAAGGAAGGGCGTCTTGGCAGCGGCGACGGCGTTCTCGCCATCAGCCGGAGCCAGGCCGCAGCCGTCCATGATAATCAGGAGCGCAGGAAGATGACGTTGTGCCATATGTCCTACTCGCCTGCCTTGACGACCATAGAGGCGAAGTCGGCAGCCTTGAGCGAAGCGCCGCCCACGAGGGCGCCGTCAACGTCGGGCTTGGCGACGAGCTCGGCGATGTTACCGGGCTTGGCGGAACCACCGTAGAGAACGCGGATGCCGTTGGCGAGCTCCTCGCCGAACATCTCCTTGAGGGTCTCACGGATAGCGCCGCAGACCTCCTGAGCGTCCTCGGCGGTAGCGGTCTTGCCGGTGCCGATGGCCCAGATGGGCTCATAGGCGACGACGACCTGCTTGGGGCAGGTGATCTCAAGACCAGCAAGGCCAGCCTTGACCTGGTTCACGACGTGCTCGACATAGGTGCCGGCCTCGCGGACCTCGAGGGACTCGCCGCAGCAGAAGACGGGAACAAGGCCGGCGGCAACGAGAGCCTTGGCCTTCTTGTTCTGGTCCTCGTCGGTCTCGTGGAAGTAGTCGCGACGCTCGGAGTGACCGATGATGCAGTAGGTGCAGCCAGCGGACTTGAGCATGTCGCAAGAGGACTCACCGGTGAAGGCACCCTTGGCCTCCCAGTACACGTTCTGTGCACCGAGGGCGATGGGGGCAGCCTGAATGCGGTCATGAACCGTGGTGATGTCGATGGTCGGAGGGCAGACGAGTACCTCGACGCCAGCCGGAACCTCGGGCAGAGCCTGAGCCAGCTCGTCGGCGAGCTTGGCAGCCTCGGCGACGTCGTTGTTCATCTTCCAGTTACCAGCGATAAGAAGGGTGCGTTTAGGCATCGAGAAGCGCCTCCACTCCGGGCAGGGCCTTACCCTCGACGAGCTCCATGGAAGCGCCACCGCCGGTGGAAATCCAGCTCATCTTGTCGGCTAGGTTAAACTTGTTGACGGCCGCGACGGAATCGCCACCACCGATGATCGAGGTGCAGTCGGCCTCGGCGACAGCCTCGGCGATAGCCTGGGTGCCGTGAGCGAAGTTATCGAACTCGAAGACGCCCATGGGGCCATTCCAGAACACGGTCTTGGCGCCCTTGACGGCCTCGGCGTAGAGTTCCTCGGTCTTGGGGCCGATGTCCATACCCTCACGATCGTCGGGGATAGCGTCGGAAGCGACAACCTCGGGGACAGCGTCCTCGCCAAAGTGATCGGCAACACGGTTGTCGATGGGGAGCAGGATCTTGACGCCCTTCTCCTCGGCCTTCTTGAGCATCTCGCCAGCGCGCTCGACCCAGTCCTCTTCCTTGAGGGACTGACCAACGGACAGGCCCTGAGCCAGGAAGAAGGTGTAGGCCATGCCGCCACCGATGATCAGGGTATCAGCAGAGTCGATGAGGTGATCGAGAACACCGATCTTGGAGGAAACCTTGGAACCGCCGACGATAGCGACGAAGGGACGCTCGGGCTCGGCGAAGATGCCGGTCAGCGTGTCGACCTCCTTCTCGAGCAGGAAGCCAGCGACTGCGGGCAGGTAAGCGGCGGGGCCCACGACGGAACCCTGGGCGCGATGAGCGGTACCGAAGGCATCGAGAACGAAGACGTCACCATAGGAAGCGAGCTTCTTGGCGATCTCGGGATCGTTCTTCTTCTCACGCTTGTCAAAACGGACGTTCTCGAGAACGAGGACCTTGCCCGGCTCGACGGCAGCGACAGCCTCAGCAGCCTTCTCGCCGTAGGTGTCGGCGACAAAGGCAACGTCGAGACCAGAGAGCTCAGCGAGCTTCTTGGCGACGGGCTCGAGAGACAGCTCGGGCTGGAAGCCGGTGCCCTCGGGACGGCCGAGGTGGCTCATGAGGATGACGCGAGCGTTGTGCTCAACGAGATAGTTGATGGTGGGCAGGGCAGCCTTGATACGGGTGGTGTCGCCAACGACGCCATCCTTGATAGGCACGTTAAAGTCAACGCGGACGAGAACGCGCTTGCCGTCGACATCGATGTCGCGGACGGTCTTCTTGGTAAAGGCCATGTTTGCTTCTACCTTTCGTACGTGTCTGCCTCCCATTACGGCAGACAATTTCTTATAAAAAGGGCGCGACCCTAGGGTGTAAGCCCTATAAGGCCGCGCCCTTCTTTAGACGCTCAACGAGCTATTCGTTAAAAGCTAAATTAAGCAACGAACTTCTCGAAGTACTTGATGGTGCGGACCATCTGAGAGGTGTAGGAGTTCTCGTTGTCGTACCAAGAGGTGACCTGAACGAGGGTCTGGCCGTTGCCGAGGTCAGAGCACATGGTCTGAGTGGCGTCGAAGATGGAGCCGTGGGTCTCGCCGATGATGTCGGTGGAGACGATGTCGTCCTCGTTGTAACCGAAGGTCTCGGAGATGGTGGCAGCGTAGGCCTTCATAGCAGCGTTGACCTCGTCGACGGTGACCTTCTTGTCAACGACAGCGTAGAGGTTGGTGATGGAGCCGGTCGGCGTCGGGACGCGCTGGGCGGCACCGATGAGCTTACCGTTGAGCTCGGGGAGAACCAGGCCGATAGCCTTGGCAGCACCGGTGGTGTTGGGGACGATGTTGACGGCGCAGGCGCGGCTACGACGCTTGTTGCCCTTGCGCTGCGGGCCGTCGAGCGGCATCTGGTCGCCAGTCCAGGCGTGAATGGTGGTCATGATGCCGGACACGATGGGAGCGAAGTCGTTCAGACCCTTGGCCATCGGGGCGAGGCAGTTGGTGGTGCAGGAAGCAGCGGAGATGATGTTGTCCTCAGCGGTCAGCGTCTCATGGTTGACGTTGTACACGATGGTGGGCAGATCGCTGCCGGCCGGAGCGGAGATGACGACCTTCTTGGCGCCAGCGTTGATGTGGGCCTGAGCCTTAGCCTTGCTGGTGTAGAAGCCGGTGCACTCGAGAACGACGTCGACGTCGAGGTCGCCCCAAGGCAGGTTGTTGGCGTCGGCCTCCTTGTAGATCTTGATCTCCTTGCCGTCAACGGTGATGGAATCCTCGCCAGCAACGACCTCGTGATCGCGAGCGTAGTTGCCCTGCGTGGAGTCGTACTTCAGCAGGTAAGCGAGCATATCGGGAGAGGTGAGGTCGTTGATAGCGACGATCTCGGAGCCCTCATGACCGAACATCTGACGGAAGGCCAGACGACCGATGCGACCGAAGCCGTTAATAGCAACCTTTACTGCCATTGTGTCTCCTTTCGTAAGGCCCCCGCAAGCTACAGCGCCTGCCGTTGAGGCCCACAAACTAACCACTCGCCTAATATACCTTTTTTTTGACTTGAATATCACGAGAATGCTCGAAATTGAAAATCAAATTTGCGTTAAAACGCTTTAAAGAATAAAATAGCAGCTAAATCCGTATATAAGTCGATACTTTAACCTACCTGTTTGCTTCAATGAGCTTTTCAAGCCGTAAAACACGATGGTAGAGGGCCGACTTCGACAAGGGAGGGTCAGCCATCTCCCCTAAATCACGCAGCGAAAGATCGGGATAGCGCTCGCGCAGGTCGCAAAAGACCGCCAAGGCATCCGGAAGCGCATCGCGAAGGCCTCGCTGCTCGAGCTCATCGATAAGCGCAAGCTGATGCTGGGCGGCACCCGCACTTCTGGTCTGGTTGGCGAGCTCGGCGTTCACGCGACGGTTCACATCGTTCTTAACCAACTTGACCGCGCGCGCCTCCTCAATCTCGGCAACGCTGCGCTTGGCGCCAATCAGCTTTAATAGATGCTCGATTTCCTCGGCGCTCTTAATGTACACGGCATATGACCCCCGCCGTGCATTAACACGAGCATGGGCCCCAATCTGCTCCAACAGATCGCAAAGCCCCTTGGCATATTGCTCGCCCTGCACAGCGATCTCCAAATGAAAATCGCCGCGTGGATCGGCCACGAAGCCGCCCGCGATGAGCGCGCCGCGGATATAGGCAAGTCTACAGCAAGGACGGGCAACGATATGTCGGGGTACGCCGGCGACAAGTCCTCCCCTACGGTCGAGGATACCCAGCAGAACCAAGGCCTTATCCAGGTCTGGCTGATCAGGCAAGGTGATGAGGTAGTTTCGAACCTTATGCAAGACAGATTTACGGACGGTGAACTCCGTTTTGAGCTTAAGGATACGATGCGTCAGCGTGATCATCGTGCGCGCGACGGCTCCCGTCTCAGTCGCAACCGTCAAACGATACCGCCCAGAGCCGGTAAGCGAGAGCGTACCGCTCACGCGCGTGAGGGCGGCAAGCGTCGACAAGTCGCAGTATTCACATTCGGGTTCGCAGCGCGCGAGCTCGTCACGCACCTCAGCGGTAAACGACATGCAGGCCTATGCCTTCGTGTTGGCGCGCGACAGGTCGCGGTGGGAGATGCTCACATGATACTGAGCGCCTTCCAGGTAACGGGCCGTGGCCTCGGCAATGGCAACGCTGCGGTGCTGGCCGCCCGTGCAGCCGATGGCGATAGAAAGCTGCGGCTTACCCTCCGCGATATAGCCCGGCATCACCGTATCGAGCAGCTGTGTCCAAGCCCTCCAAAACTCCTGCGTCTTGGGATGGTCCAGAACAAAATCGGAGACCTTTTTATCGAGACCGGTCATCGTGCGCATCTCGGGATCGTAGAACGGATTAGGCAGGAAGCGGACGTCGATCATAATGTCCGCTTCGACGGGCATGCCGTGCTTAAAGCCAAACGAGAACACGTGGACGTCCATGAGCTGCTGGTCGGACAACTCGGAGAACGCCATGCGCAATTTGTTGCGCAGGGCAGAGGTACGCAGGCGGCTCGTGTCGATGATCATATCGGCTCGGTCGCGCACACCCTGCAGCTGCAGGCGCTCGCGCTGAATCGCATCGGCCGTAGTCTCCCCCGGCTTGGCAATGGGATGGCGGCGGCGGTTTTCGCTATAACGACGGATCAGCACCTCGTCAGAGGCCTCGAGAAACACGATGTCACAGCTCATCTCGCGCTCCTCGAGTGCGGCAACGGCATCGAGCAGCTCATCGAACAAGCCCTGGCTGCGCAGGTCACAGGTGACGGCGAGATGCCTGCCCACGCCCGTATTGATGCCGACGAGCTCGGCAAGCTGGGCGATGAGACGCGGAGGCAGGTTATCGATGCAAAAATAGCCCATGTCCTCGAACACGTGCATAGCCTGTGTGCGGCCCGATCCGGACATTCCGGTGATGATGACGATATCGGGGATGCGCTCCGAGCGCTCCGCCGCATCCATGGCATCTCCCTTTTGCATGTGCTGCCTCCCGAAAACAAGCGCGGGACCCAGCAACCCGGATCCCGCGCGGTCAATTGCCTATATTGAGTATACCGCCCCGAGCGGATACGAGGCCTGTCTTACGCCTCAAGTGCAGCCTTGAACCAACTCGTAATACTCGTGGGGTGCGTGATGGCGGTGCCGACGACAACGGCCCAGGCGCCAGCATCGATCGCGGCGCGAGCCTCCTCGGGCGTATGCACGCGACCCTCGCAAATGATAGGAAGGCCGGGGAATTCCTCAGTCGCCTGGCGCAGGAGCGGCAGATCGGGACCGTCGGCCATGGTGCAATCGATAGCGGCAACACCATGAGACAGCGTGGTGGACACCAGGTCGAAGCCCATGTCAACAGCACGACGAATATCCTCGATGGTGGCACAATCCGCCATCAGGAGCACACCCTCCTCGTGCAGCGGGCGGAAAGTATCCTCGACCGTCTTGCCATCGGGGCGCGGACGATCGGTGGCGTCGATCGCCACGATATCGGCACCGGCAGCAACGCAGGCGCGAGCGTGACGCAGCGTCGGCGTGATGTAAACGCCCTCGTGCCCATCCTTCCACAGGCCGATAACGGGGACCTCACAGCGACCCTTAATGGCGGCAATGTCGGCAAGGCCCTGGCAGCGAATGGCGGCGGCGCCGCCGAGCTCGCAAGCACGAGACATTTGAGCCATGGTCTCGGGCGTACGAAGCGGCTCGCCCATATACGCCTGAACGCTCACGACGAGCTTGCCCTTCAGGGACTGGATCAAAGGATCAACGGTCATGTTCGACTCAACCTTTCTCAAAAACAGCCTTCTGAGACACCGCACCTTGACGTTCAAACCGTCGCTCGCGTACCGAAGTACGCTTCGCTCCTCTTTCACGTCAATCTGCGGCACCTCAGAAGGCGCACTTGGTAGCTATGTTTATTTCAACGACGCAAGAAGGTGTTCGGCGGCACCGATGAGCGGAGCATCGCCCTCCAGAGAACCGATGAGGATCGGCGTGTCCTGAAGCGGATCGAGCGCCTGGCTGGCATAGCCCTCGTGCACCGAATCCTTCCACGTCTGCGAACGCCAATCGGGACCTTGGTGAATCACGCCGCCCGAAAGCACGATGACCTCAGGGTCCAGGATGTTAGCGAGCGAGCCCAAGCTGGCCCCCAGCGCAAAGCCGGCGTCATGGATGACCTCGGTCGCCTTTGCGTCGCCCGCACGGCACAGGTCGTTCACATCGCGACCGACCGAAGGACGGCTGGGGTCGACGCGACCAAAGCGCTCATCGTACATACGACCAATGGAAGTGCCCGAAGCAACCGACTCCAGATGGCCGGAACGCCCGCAGGCGCAGGGAATACCGGCGGCAGCCGAGCACTCGATGTGGCCCATATGACCGGCAGCACCATGGAAGCCCTGCATCACGCGGCCGTTCTCGACATATGCGCCGCCGATGCCCGTACCGATGCCAAGACACAAGACGGAGAACTTGCCCTTGCCGACGCCCCAGTGGGCCTCGCCCAGAGCATGAGCCTGCACGTCGCCTACAACGGCAACGGGAAGACCGAGGTCCTCGCGCAGGCGCGGCCCCAACTGAACGCCGGACCAGCCGGGCATGATCTCGTTGGCATACGCGATGGCGCCCGTCTTGGGATCGACAACGCCGGCGGCACCGATACCGACGCCAAGGACCTCGACATCGGGATTCGCCTCGAGAGCAGCCTTGATGGACGCCTCGATACGCTGGAAGACGGCCTCGCCGCCCTCTTGGGCCTCGGTGGGAACCTCGGCCTCAAAAACGGGATGGGGCACGCTGCCGTCAGCCGGGTACTCCATGATGGCAGTCGCGATCTTAGTTCCGCCGATATCGACAGAGCAGACGTACTTGTTCTCCATGTCGCTCTCCTTAGGAGATAAAAAACAACTACAGGAAATGAAGGCTGCGTTATCGCCGCAGCTTGGTAAAGGTTTCCCGGGTGCCCGAGGTTGGGGTGAAAGCGGTCGGGCGTTGACCTAATGGGTCACGCTCGACCGCTTGAGCCCCAAGATCGGGTGCCCGGGGAAGCTTTACAGGAGACCGTTGTCCTGGAGGACCTTCTTAATCGCCTCGACGTTCTCGCCGGTCATGGCCTTCACCGGGCGCGGCATGGTCGGGCTGTCGAAGATGCCCATGAGGTTCATAGCGGTCTTGAAGGCGCCGACGCCACCGGCATAGCCCTGGACGCCCGAGGTGACATCCCAGATGTGCGAAATCTCATTGAGGCGATCCTGCTCGGCCTTGACGGTAGCCCAGTCACCAGCCTGAGCGGCCTTCCACTGACGCACGTAGCCCTCGGGCTCAACGTTGGCGAGACCCGGGACGGAACCGTCGGCGCCACCGAGGTAGGCGCCGTCGACAACAACCTCGTGACCGGTGAGAATGCTCATCGGATGGCCGTTCTTCTCGTTCTCCTGAACGAGGTAGCGGAACGAGATGTCATCACCCGAGGAATCCTTGACGCCAGCAAGGACGCCCTCGGCGCCGAGCTTGGCAAGGAGCTTCCAGGGGAGCTTGGTGTGAACGCAGACGGGAATGTCATAGGCGAAGATGGGCAGGTCAAGCTCCTCGTGCAGGATACGGAAGTGCTCCTCGACCTCGGTCATGCCCTGCAGGGCATAGAACGGGCAGGTGGCGACGAGGGCATCGGCGCCCAGCTCCTGGGCGACCTTGCCGTGCTCGATCATGCGCTCGGTCTCGGTATCGATGATACCAACCAGAACAGGCACACGGTGGTCGACGATACGAACGGCCTCGGCGATAATCTGGCGACGGCGCTCGTCGGTGGAGAAGACGACCTCGCCCGAGGATCCCAAGAAGAACAGGCCATCGACGCCGGCATCGATCATGCGGTTGATGCTGCGCTCAAAGGAGGCAACGTCGAGCTGGTGATCTTCGGTATCGGGAACAACGACGGGAGGGATAACGCCGGTGAATTTCTGAGTTGCCACAAGAATCTCCTTAGTTGTCTGGCGGGCGGCCCTATGCCACCCACTCTTGTTGGCAGTGTCCAGGCCGTCTAGGCCAAAGAACACGAGTAGAACGTTTGGTTAAAAAAGTCGACGACTTCGTTTTCGAACGCATTGATGCGCTCGTGAGCGTATTTTGCATAGATGATATGCCTCCGGTCACACTCAAGACCGTTGAATACGGCAAACTGATCCTTGGGATCGCTCACGGTATCCATAAGCGATGTGCCCATGAGCACCGATCCGCGCACCCGAGACGACAGCGCCTCGAGGCCACCAGGAAACGGATTGGCAACCGCCGTGCAGGCGAGGCCCCGCTCGTCCAGAGCAGAAACCGCCAGCGCGACTCCGCCGCCAAGGCCCTCGCCCCATGCAAAGATGCGGTCGGGGTCCATGCCATCAAGATTGCGCGCCACCTTCGCCAGCGCGCAACCCCAACGGACGCGCTCGACAAAAGCGGGCGAAGCAATCCCCCGCCGCAGGTCGTCCGCACCAGCAACATCGTCATCCAGCGCGAGAACGGCATACCCCATGGCGGCAAATCTCGTCATGTGATGCCAGCCGCGCACAGGCCGATCGATGTCGTGGAACATCAGGCACAACGGCACGCGCTCAGATACTCGGGCACGACCGACAGGCTCGATCAAACGAGCGTGAATCGCATCGTCACCGAGCTCAAAGGAGACCTCCGAGTAACGGGCGCAGAGGTTAACAAAGTCAATCGCCGTAATGGCCAGGCCTTGAATCTCAAGATTCGAAGCGCATGTCTCTAAATCAGAAACATCTGCTTGGACATCACCGCGCCAGTCCCGATATTCTGCGAGCCTTGACGAAACCGTTCCAGGAATTCCCACGAGCCCGGGGACAATCAGCTCGTCAACATTGCTCTCGCACTTAGACATGAGCCTCCCCTCCCTTGCAGAAAAACGGAATGATCAAATCGTCAAAATCCTGAATCTCCTCGTGGCCAAAGCCTTCAAAGAACTCCTGACGCTTTTCGCAGGTCAGGTTGTTATAGACCGCAAACTGCGTCGCTGGCGGACAGACGATATCGGCTGTGCCAGTGCCAAACAGCACGGGGCATTTGACCATAGGGGCAAAGTTCTTGGAATCGAAGTACGCCAGCTTGGCATAGGCTTCGTCAATACGAGTCGAGTCCTCGTCAAACCAGCGAGACCAATAGCGCAGGCCCTCGTAGGCAATGTCGTCGGCATCCAAATCCCAGACCAGGCGGAAATCTGACAGGAAGGGATAGAGGATGGCGGCGCGATTGATAAGCTCGCTGTTAAGCGCACAGGTCGCAATGCCCAAACCGCCGCCCTGCGACGCGCCGTTCACAAACACACGCGCAAGATCGATGCCCTCGAGCTCGCGAACGATGCGGCACAGGATGCGAATATCTTGGTGCAAGCGGACATAGTAGAGGTTGGCCGGGTCGCCGTCGATACCGGCGACGATATGACCGGCAACCGTTGTGCCCTCAAATCCACCAATGTCCTCGGAGGGACCTCCTTGGCCGGGGCAGTCGAGGGCGATGAGTGCCATGCCCATGCCCGCAAACGACGCCTGCTCAAACCAGCTGCGGCTAGCACCCGGATACCCATGGAACTGAAGCACCAATGGCACGGGCTCGTCCGAGACGGGTTTAAGGTACTTGGCATGCAGGCGCGCGCCACACATGCCGGTATACCAGAGGTCGAAAAGCTGGCAGGTCGCGGCATCGGCGACCGATGCCGCCTCGATCGCATAGTCAAGCCCGACGGCGTCGGCCTCGGCCATGCGATCCTTCCAAAAGAGATCGAAATCTGATGGACGGGGCATGGCGCCTCGATATTCACCAAATTGATGTTGTAGCTCCTGAGCACTTGGCATGGCTCGTGAACCCAACCTTTCGAAATCGCAACGGAGGTGCGCCCGGCAAGGGAACCGGGCGCACGGGAGGGAAAGCGAGGCTACTCGCCGAGCTTGGGATGCAGCAGCGACGGCGCAGCGCCGAGCAGCATCTTGGTGTAGGGGTCCTGGGGGTGCTGGAAGACCTGCTTGGCCTCGCCCTGCTCGACGATCTTGCCGCCATTCATAACGATGATGTCGTCAGAGATATAGCGGACCGTCTGGATGTCATGGCTGATGAACACCATGGCCAGGCCGAGCTCCTTCTTAAGGTCGGTCAGCAGGTTCAGAATCTGCGCGCGGACCGAAACGTCCAGAGCCGAGGTGGGCTCGTCGGCGATGATGGCATCGGGGTTCAGCGACAGGGCACGGGCAATTGCGACGCGCTGACGCTGGCCGCCCGAAAGCTGGCCGGGAAGAACCTCGGCAGCGGAGCTGGGCAGACCGGTGAGCTCCAAGAGTTCCTTGACGCGCTTCTCCTGCTCGGCCTCGGTACCCAGGTTGTGGACGCGCATGGGGTCGAGCAGCTGCTCGCGAACGACCATGCGGGGGTTGAGCGCCGTGGCCGGGTTCTGGAACACGACCGAGATGACGCGACCCATGTGGCGACGGTCCTCGGCGGTACGTTTGGTAACGTCCTTGCCCTTAAAGTAGACCTTGCCGCTCGTGGGGGCCTGCAGGCCGCACATGACGTTAGCGGTGGTGGACTTACCGCAACCGGACTCGCCGACGATGCCGATCGTCTGACCGGGCATGAGCTTAATCGTTACACCCTGGACGGCGTGAACCAGGTTGGGGTGCAGAATCGAGCCGGTACGGGTCCTAAAGGTGACGTGGACGTCATCAAGGAAGATGATCGGCTCGACGCCGTTGACTGCGGTATCGCTCATCTACATCACCTCCGCGTGAGGGGTCAAACCATTTGCCTTGAGCACCTCGTCGGGGAGCTCGGAATAGAAGTGCTCGGTGCCGGGCACGCGCTTGAAGACCGGACGGGTGTCCAGGCCAATACGCGGGTGGCTCGAGCGGGGCGCGAAGCGATCGCCCTTGGGGAAATCGCGCGGGCTCGGAACGGCGCCGGGCACCTGGTGCAGGCGGCCCGAACCGCTCTCGATGGACAGAACGGAACCCAGAAGACCGCGGGTGTACTCGTGGATCGGGTTAGTGAGCAGCTCCTTGGTGGGCGCCTGCTCGATAACCTGGCCAGCGTACATAACCGTGATGTTATGGGCGACCTCGGCGACCAGAGCCAGGTCATGCGAAACGAAGATCATGGCAAAGCCGAGCTTGGCCTGAAGATCGTTGAGCAGCTTGATGACCTGCTTCTGGACGGTAACGTCCAGAGCGGTCGTGGGCTCGTCGCAGATGACCAGCTTGGGGTCGCGGGTAAGGGCCATAGCGATCAGGACACGCTGACGCTGGCCGCCGGAAAGCTCGTGCGGATAGCTCTCGAGCGTGCGCTTGGGATCGAGGCCGACGAGCTCCAGGAGCTCCTCGGCGCTGCGGGTTCCGCCGCGCTTGGTGAGCTGCTTCATCTGGGCAGAGATGAGCATGGAGGGGTTGAGCGAGGACAGGGCGTCCTGATAGACCATAGCGATATCGGTACCACGCAGGCCGAACCACTCCTTCTTGCTCATCTTGAGCAGGTCACGGCCCTCCCAGAGGACCTCGCCGGAAAGGTGCTCGTCCTCATCGGTCAGGCCCATGATGGCCAGCGTGGTGATGGACTTACCGCAACCGGACTCGCCCACCAGGCCCATGGTCTGACCAGGACGAACGTCAAAGTTGACATGGTCGACGACGTTGATATCACCGTGATGCTCAAACTGAATGCAGAAGTCACGGACCGAGAGAATCGGTTCGACAGACTCGTCGGGCACGTGGCGATCGTCACGCTTGAGCTCGACATCGCGCAGGGCGCCAAGGCGAGCGGAGAGGGACTGGGCCTGCTCCTTGTAGGCGCGAACGGGGTCGGAGACCAGCAGGTCGGCCTCGCGACGCTTGGAGGAATCGGTAGGATCCAGGGCGGCGGAGGGAGCAGCGGCCATGGCGTCGGTAATGCCCTCGGAGAGGATGTTGAGCGCCAGGCAGGTGATCATGATGGCCAGGCCCGGGAACAGCGCCTGCCACCAACGGCCGGCGAGCACGCCGCCGCGGGCGTCGGCGAGGATGTTGCCCCAGGTAGCGGTGGGCTCCTGGATACCAGCGCCGATGAAGGTCAGCGAGGCCTCGAAGATGATGGCGTCGGCGACCAGGGTAACGGTGAAGACCATGATCGGGGCGATGCAGTTACGCAGAACATGCTTGATCAAAATCCACGGAGCCTTGGCGCCGGAAACGATGACCGCGCGGACATAGTCCTCGCCGTACTCGGACACGATGTTGGCGCGCACGATACGGGCAATCTGCGGAGTGTACATAAAGCCGATGGCGAAGATAATCGACGGCACGGAGTTGCCCAGGATGGAGACGAAGACGGCCGCGAGGGCGATGCCCGGGATGGACATGATGATGTCCAGGATACGCATGATCGTCTCGGAGACGGCCTTGCGCGAAACCGCTGCAAGGGCGCCCACGACCGAGCCGCAGACCAGAGCCATGGCAGTAGCGCCAAAGCCGATAATCAGCGAGTAACGACCACCGTAGAGCATACGCGACAGAATGTCGCGACCCTTATCGTCGGTACCGAAGATAAATCCGTTGCCAGGAGCCTGGCGAGCCGTAAAGATCTCGACCGGGCTATAGGGGGCAAGAAGGGGCGCCAGGATCGCAGTCAGGGCGACCAGCACCAGCACGACGGCGGCAATCTTAGAAGACAGCGTCATCTTCTTCCAGCCACCGAGCTTGAGCCCCTTGGAGGCAGCCTTCTCGAGCTGCTCGGTTTGCTTCTCTCGAATCTTTACCATAATCTACACCGTCCTGATGCGCGGGTTGATGAGCAGGTAGAGCATGTCAACCACGATGTTGATGATGATGAAGGCAAGAGCAACGACGATAACGACGCCCTGAACCAGGTTCGCCTCGTTGCCCTGAACGCCCTGCAGAATCGCGGTGCCCATGCCGGGGAGGTTGAAGATAACCTCGATGACGACAGCGCCGCCCATGAGGTAACCGATCTTAAGACCGAGGGTGGTGACCGGGGTGATCAGCGCATTGCGAAGAACGTTGATGCCGACGACGACCTTCTCGGGAACGCCGGCGCCGCGAGCCATACGGACATAATCCTTGTCGAGCTCCTCGACCATGGCGGTACGCACGATACGAGTCATCTGGCCCGTCAGCGGAAATGCCAAGGCGATGGCGGGCATGATCATACGTCCCAGATAGCCAACCGGATTCGTGGTGAAGTGAGGCAGAGCACCCGATGCCGGGAGCACCTTAAGGTAGGAAGAGAACAGCAGGATCAACAGAACGGCAAGCCAGAACGACGGGGTTGCCAAGCCGGCGATGGAAAAGACGCGGATCACTTGGTCCGGCCATTTGTCGCGATACAGTGCCGCGATGACGCCGAGCAAAAACGAAACGACCGCACCGATAGCAAGACCGATAAAGGTCAGCTGCATCGTGACGGGCAGGGCCGTGGAGATGCGCTTGGCAACGGAGTTGCGAGCAGCACCATAGGTGCCCATGTCGCCATGGATCAAATCGCCCATATAGCGCACGTAGCGCACGGGCCAGGGGTCGTCCAGACCATACTTCTCATGGTACTCGGCAACCGCCTCGGGCGAGGCACCGTCACCCAACGCCGTGTAGGCGGGGTCGGTCTTGGAGAACGACATAAGGAAGAACACCAGGACGGTGACGCCCAATGCCATGATCGGCAGCGCCACAAGACGCCTTCCAATCAAACGTAGCAAGTTGTTCACGTTCTCTCCCCTTTCTTTTGTCGGTAGGACCAACTGGTATATGAGTACGGATACTCATTACAAGACCCGAGCGACATCGTTGCCGCCCGGGTCTTTGTTTCAACTATGAGGATACGGTCCCAACGACCGACATCCTGCATACAGACTCAAGCGAGTCTTACGCCTTGACGGTCGCAACGCCCCTGAAGGACATGCTCGTCGTGCCGATGCCCTTGAAGCCATCGAGGGCCTCGCCGTTGGGTGCAGTGGACGGATCGTCCCAGGAAGCGGAGACGGTCTTGACGTGGACAACGGGGTACAGAACGGCGTTGTCGGCAATGATGTCGAAGCACTCGTTCCACTTCTTCTGCTGCTCGTCGCCCTCGGCGGCAAGAGCCTCGTCCATGAGGCCGTGGAGCTTCTGCCACTCAGCGGACTCCTTCCACGGGCAACGGGTCTGCATCCAGACGTTGTCGCCGTACCACCAGTTGAGCAGCAGGTCGGGGTCGGCGCCGAAGCAGGAAGGATCGCCAGGGGCAAGGAGGATATCGTAGGCCTCGCCGCCGTCGATGGCAGCGTAAGTGGCCGGCGAGGTATCGGTCTGGATGGTCACATCGAAGCCGAGAGCGTCGAGGTCGTTCTTGACCTGGGCGGCCATGCCCTTAATCTGCTCGTTGTCGGTGGTGCGCAGGGTGATGGCACCCGGGGTGATGCCAGACTCCTCGATGAGCTTCTTAGCCTTCTTGGCGTCGGTCTTGTACACCGTGGAAGCCTCATGATAGTTGGTGAAGCTCTTGGGCAGGTAGCAGCTGGCAGCGGTGGCAAGGCCGGCGAAGGTGTTGCTGACCATCTTCTCGGTGTCGAGCGCATACATGACAGCCTGACGGACCTTGACGTTGTTCCAAGGCTCCTTGGCGACGTTGAACATGATGAAGCGGGTGCCGAAACCCTGAACGTTATCGATCTTGCAGCCGGCGCTCTCAAGCTGGTCGACGGCGTCAGCGGTAACGAGCTCCATAACGAGCGTGGAGCCCTCCTGCTGAGCGGTAACGCGAGCGGTGGGGTCGGTCAGGATGCTGTACTGGATCTTCTTATCCTCGGCAGCATACTCACCGTTGTACTCAGGATTGGGAACCAGGGTAATCTCGGTATCGGAGATAGAGTCGTACATCCAGGGGCCGGAACCGATCGGCTGCTTGGCGCGATCCTCCTCGGTCTGGGTGGCCGGGGTAACGCGGACGATGGCCAGACGATCCTTGAGCAGGGAGAAGTTGGGGACCTTAGTCTTGACCGTCACGGTGCTGGCGTCCTTGGCCTCGATGGACTCGAAGGGCTGGAAGAACGGAGCATAGGTAGCGGAAGCGGCGCAAGCGGTGTAGGAGGCAACGACATCGTCAGCGGTGACCTCGGTGCCATCGGAGAACTTGGCGCCCTTGCGGATGGTGACCTCGAAAGTGGTGTCGTCCACAGACTTGGGATCGTCGGTGGCGAGCTCGTTGAAGGTGCTGTAGTCGTGGTAATCGATGCCGTAGAGGCCCTCGACGACGTGCCAGTTAGCACCCAGGCCCACAGCGGAGCCGGTGCTGGCGGGATCGAAGCTGGACGGAGCGTAAGCGGAACCAGCGGTGATCACGCCGCCGCCACGGTTGGCGGAATCGGTGGAGCCGGAAGCGGAACCCTCGTCGCTAGAGCTGCCACCGCAGCCAGTGAGACCAAGGCCGGCGACAGCAGCGACGCTGCCGGTGAGGCCGAGGAACGAACGCCTGGACATACCCTTGTTGATGATGGTCATGTCTTCTCCTATCAATAGAGAATCTTACTCGGGAGCACCTAGACGTGCCCCCGCGCAACTTGCGGACGATATATACCTTACCTACCGACGAACCCAACTGAGGTGCCGCGCTCGGCGACCGATACATACATACGCTTGAACGGTATTTACTACCGTTCACCGAATTCATTGACAAATGATTCGCCAGACAGTATGTATCGGCGAGGTGAGATATCAGTCTTCGTCAACCCGCAGGATAGCAGGGTTTTCGCTTGGGTTAGTCAAACGTTTTAGCGTTAATAAAACCCGAAACCAGCAGGCAATCATGGCGAAATAAATGGTTGAAAATCGCGCAATCATGTATATCAGTTGTTTAGGCTCGTGTTTAGCTATCGGAATGGCCAGCCGCCGCCTCGGCGCGCTCGGCATTCCATGCAACGAGCGCCTCGTGGACCGCCTTGGCAACATCGGCAGGTATGCCGCGAACTTCCGCGATCTCTTGCTCGCTCGCCGCGCGCAAACGCTTCATCGAGCCAAAATGGCGCATAAGGGCACGTTTTCTGGTGGGTCCCACGCCCGGAACGTCATCGAGTACCGAAACCGTCATGGCTTTATCGCGCAACTCACGGTGGAACGTGATGGCAAATCGGTGGGACTCATCGCGTACCTGTTTAATTAGATAGAGCGAAGCAGACCCGGTCGGCAGCACGACAGGAGTCTCGTCCCAAGGCACAAAAACTTCCTCGTCGGCCTTTGCCAAGCCACAAACTGGTATATCGAGCCCAAGAGCCTCAAGTTGCTTGATCGCAGCGGTCAATTGCGGCTTACCGCCATCGACAACGAGCAAATCGGGGCGCGAGCCAAAGCGCTCGTCGGCCATGCGCTCGGGAGCATAGCGTCGTCCCAAAACCTCGGACATCGACACGAAGTCGTTTGCCTCGTCCAATTCGGCCTGAATTTTAAAACGACGGTACTGGCTCTTGTCGGCGCGCCCGTTGGTAAACACCACCATCGAGGCGACCGTAAAGGTGCCATGCAGTGTAGAGATATCGAAGCACTCGATACGCAACGGCGGCGATGGCAGCGCCAACGCACTTTCGAGCTCCAGGAGCGCTTGATTGGTGCGGTCGTCAGCGTACCCCGTTCGCATCATGTAGCGCATGAGGGCATGGCGCGCATTTTTGGATGCCATATCGAGCAGACGGTGCTTTTCGCCACGCTGCGGCCTATGGAGATGGCAGGAACGCTCACGCTTGCCCGCAAGCCACTCCCCCAGCGCCTCCGCATCCTCAAGCTCGACGGAAAGGTTGACCTCAGCTGGAATATCAGCCGTCTCGTCGTAATAGCGCTTAAGAAAGCCCGACTGGAGCTCTTCCTCGTCAACATCAAGACCCTTGTCGAGAATGAACTCGCAGGTGCGAACTGTTCGGCCCTCGCGAACGACGAAGACGCAAGCGGCGGAGATGGTCTCCTCGCGATAGAACCCGATGACATCGATATCGACACTGGAGGGAAAAACGACTTGCTGACGATCGTCCAGACCCCTGATGACCTCCAAACGACGTTTGACGCGTGCCGCGCGCTCAAAGTCGAGCGCCTCGGCGGCATCCGTCATCTCGGAGGTCAGCTCATCGACGACATCCTTGCGATGGCCCGACAAAAAGCGCTCGACACGCTTGACGTTCTTGGCATAGTCTGCCGGGGAAATCGCGCCGACACACGCACCCGGGCCGCGCCCGACATGGTAGTCAAAGCAGGGACGCCCGTTTTGTGCGCAAATCATATTGACGATGTCTTCCTCGCCCTTGTGGGACTCGATGGTACGGCGACAACGACGCCACTCCGCACAGGATGCAGAGCAGATGGGGATAACCTTGCGCAGCGTATCTATCGTCTCACGTGCCGCACGGCTATCGGTATAGGGTCCAAAATAGCGCGTTCCCGGCTTATGACGCTCACGCGTGTATTTGATCGCGGGATACAGGTCGCCCTTTGTAATGGCGATAAAGGGGTAGCTCTTGTCATCCTTGAGGTCGACGTTAAAGTACGGATGGTACTGGCCGATCAGGTTGCGCTCGAGTACAAGCGCCTCATGCTCGGTTTCGACAACGATGTAGTCAAAGCTCGCCACCAGCTGCATCATCAGCGGGATCTTTTGACGCTCATCCTGCAGTGTCACGTATTGACGCATGCGGGCGCGCAGGTTTTTCGCCTTGCCCACGTAGATGACATCGCCCTTGGCATCCTTCCAAAGGTAGCATCCGGGCTGTGTGGGAACGCGCGAAACCTGCTCGGCAAGCGTTGGTATGTTGTCGTGACCGGCCACGCGCACCTACTTGCGACGAAGCAGCGCCGAGACCTCGGGCATCTTAAGGACGACGGCAAGGCCAAAGGTAACAACAAGCGAGGCGACACCCGCAACGCAAACGTAGCCAAGAGTAATCAGAATCGAGCCGCCAAGTGCCCCGACAAAGTGTTCAAGCGCCCACATGACGCCGGCGCCTGCGGCAGCACCTAGGCCACCGAGCAAAAGGCCAAAGAAACCGCCATGTAGGATAAATTTGACCTGAAGGCCACGCAGGCGACGACGCAGCCACCACAGCGAACAGCCGACCAAGATCACGTAGTCGACGACATACGAAAGCGCGATTGCCGGCATACCGAAGCCCAGCACAACGCCAAACAGCAGAACCGAGCCGGCCTGGCCGATGGCGGAATACAGGCAATAGCGGCTATAGGGCTTCATGTCGAGCAAGGCAGAGAAGCTCTTCTGCATCAACACGACCACGCCGTAGAGCGGCAGCGAGAGCGCCAGGTAGACAAGGTACTCGGATACCAGCGCCACGCCGGATTCATCGAACTTGCCAGCACAGTAGATCAAATTGAGCGGACGTGCGAAGACAATCAGGTACAGTGCGAACGGAATCAGGAAGAACAGCATCTGGGCGACGCCACGCGAAATGCCCGTGCGAACGCTGTCGTAATCCTTCTCCTGTGCGTCATGAGAGAGCTCGGTATAGAGCGCCGTCGAAAGCGAGGCGGCAATCAGCGCGTAGGGCAGCGTGTACCACAGGCGCGCATAGGCGATGACGGAAGGACCCGTCTCGGGCTGGACCACCAGCGCGGCAGCGTTGGTGATAGAAGTCGAGACAAACATGCACACCGTGGCGAGCAGCGTCGGGATACCGAGCGCAATCGTCTGGCGCAGCGCGGGGTCCTTAAAGTCGATATGGATATGGGGATGCACGCCGTGCTTGCCAAGCGCGGGAATCTGACATGCCATCTGAACAAAGACACCGAGGGTCGTACCGGCCGCAATCAAGATGATGCCGGCACGTTCGCCAAACTGTGCGGACACGGGCGCAAAACCCATAAAGCTCGCAATGACGATCACATTGTTGAGGACCGGGGCAAACGTCGACCAAAAGTAGTCGCGGTGTGCGTTGAGAACGCCCGAGAACACCGAGCCCAAACCATAAAACAGAATCTGGATGGCAAAGAAACGGAACATGAACGCAGCGGTATCCATGCTGCCACCGTCACCCGAAAGGAACGATTGCGTCCAGATAAAGCCCGGGGCGAACACGGTCCCCAGCAACGAAATGCCACCCAGCACTAAAAGCAGAATGCCGAGCAGGTTGCCCACGTACTCGTTCGAGGCCTCGCGACCCTGCTCACGCCTCACGCCCATGTACACGGGCAAAAACGCCGTCACGAGCATGCCACCCATCACGAGTTCGTAGAGCATATTGGGCAGGTTGTTGGCGACCTGATAGGAGGACGAGAGTAGCGACATGCCGATAGCGGCCGCCATTGCCCACGTGCGGATAAAACCGGTGACGCGAGACACGATAGTCAGGATGGTCATAAGCCCGGCGGAACGACCAACCGTGGAGTAGTCCGACGAGCCCATGTCGTCAGTGTCATCTCGCGACGAAGAAGCTTCGGATGAGGGCGTCTGAGGCGCAGATTCTTTTGCAAAATGAGCTCCGCGCTTCAATTCTTCCTGCGGCATCGCTCAGTCCTCTCTCGTAATCGCGGCAACCGTCGCCCCGCAAAATGCAATTAAATCATCGGGTGCAAGCTCGAGCTGATAACCACGCTTGCCTCCCGAAATAAAAATGGTATCCCAAAGGACACACGTCTCATCAATGAGCGTCCGGTAGCGTTTTTTCATACCGACCGGGCTGCAGCCGCCGCGAACGTAGCCAGTCGCCGCAAGCAAATCCTTCACATGCATCATAACCAAGGACTTCTCCCCCGCGGCACGCGCGGCGGACTTTAGATCGAGCTCATCGGCAACAGGGATGCAGCACACGACATGGTCGTTGGACGGCGTCACGCAGACCAAGGTCTTAAATCCTTGACCGGGCTCCTCGCCAAGCTGCTCCGAAATCGCGACCCCCAGGCCCACCGACTCATCACCATCGTCTTCGTACGTATGTAGAACATAGGAAATGCCGGCGCTTTCCAGCTCGCGCATCGCATTGGTTTTTGGCGTCTTTACAGCCTTTGCCATGACATATCCTTTCCCTCGCATTCGGACGCAAAGATTAAGTATATGTCCAATTCGGCTGCATACGTCACTTCGGCACAGCAAGCGCCATCGAATCACAAGGAGTCGATGGCGCCCATAAACTGAATCGCCTATTTATTGAGCATCAAGTTGAGCCTGACGCTCCCGGTCACGCCTGAGCAACGGCGCCAAAAACTTGCCCGTATAACTCTGCGGACAGTCCGCAACCTGCTCCGGTGTGCCCGAAACCACGACGGTTCCGCCGCCGTTACCGCCCTCGGGACCCATATCGATCAGGCGGTCGGCAACCTTGATGACATCAAGGTTGTGCTCAATCACCAGCACCGTGTTGCCCGCATCGACCAAGCGCTGCAGCACATCGAGCAGCTGGCGGACGTCCTCAAAATGAAGACCGGTCGTCGGCTCGTCCAAAATATAGAACGTCTTGCCCGTCTGGCGTCGATGAAGCTCCTTGGCGAGCTTCACACGCTGCGCCTCGCCGCCCGAGAGCGTCGTGGCGGGCTGGCCCAGGCTCACGTAGCCCAAGCCTACATCGTACAGCGTCTGGAGCTTTCGCTTGATCTGCGGGATATTCCCAAAGAAGGCCAGCGCCTCGGTGACGCTCATGTCGAGCACGTCCGAGATGGTCTTGCCACGGTAGGTGACCTCGAGTGTCTCGCGGTTGTAGCGTTTACCGCCGCAAACTTCGCAGGGAACGTAGATATCGGGAAGGAAGTGCATCTCGATCTTGATCTGCCCGTCGCCCTTGCACGCCTCACAGCGCCCGCCACTCACATTAAAGGAGAAACGACCCGGCGAGTAGCCGCGCGCCTTCGACTCCGGCGTACTCGCAAACAGCGCGCGAAGATCATCCCACAGGCCGATATAGGTAGCAGGGTTGGAACGCGGCGTGCGGCCAATCGGCGACTGGTCGATATCGATAACCTTATCGATACACTCGATGCCCTCGATTTTCTTATATGGACCCACAGGGCGCGTCGAACGGTGAATGGCATTCGTAAGGGCAGGCGCAATGGTATCGGTAACCAGGGAGCTCTTGCCCGATCCCGACACGCCGGTAACAACCGTAAGCGTACCAAACTCGATTTTGGCAGTAACGTTTTTGAGGTTGTTGGCTCGAGCGCCCGTAATTTTAAGGCAGCCGCGACCGGGCTTGCGCCGTTCATCAGGCACCCGGATCATTCGTTTGCCGGTCAGATAAGCGCCCGTCATCGACTCAGGACACGCCATGATATCGGCAGG